>CAYUPV010000018.1:0-23707 GCA_964445885.1 uncultured Methylococcales bacterium | reverse complement strand
CACTTTCTAGGCCTTTAAACAATTGTTATATGTTAATTCCTTGAGGTCTTAATCCCTTCTTCATCAGGTCACTTTCTAGGCCACGAGAATACTTTGATTCAGTATTTAATCTACAGGTCTTAATCCCTTCTTCATCAGGTCACTTTCTAGGCACTTCTCTTGCGTGGACCATTCTCAAGGGTCAATCGTCTTAATCCCTTCTTCATCAGGTCACTTTCTAGGCTTATTATCTGCTATGAATATTAATTCGATCTTTGGTCTTAATCCCTTCTTCATCAGGTCACTTTCTAGGCATATTGCTTTGCTTGTAGTAAGTATTATAAGAAACGTCTTAATCCCTTCTTCATCAGGTCACTTTCTAGGCTAAGTGTCTGATAGGGAATGACTTAAAGGAAATGTGTCTTAATCCCTTCTTCATCAGGTCACTTTCTAGGCGCTGACATAGCGGAAGATTGGCATGATGCCAAGGTCTTAATCCCTTCTTCATCAGGTCACTTTCTAGGCGAAATCAAATAACCAATTAAAACCCTATAGGCTAGTCTTAATCCCTTCTTCATCAGGTCACTTTCTAGGCGAAAACACGGAAGAACAAACCGCCTAATAGGACGTCTTAATCCCTTCTTCATCAGGTCACTTTCTAGGCAAAGGAAAGGTGCTATACCGTTGAGTCATTTTTGTCTTAATCCCTTCTTCATCAGGTCACTTTCTAGGCGGAATGGCTTAAAGGAAAGGTGCTATACCGTTGTCTTAATCCCTTCTTCATCAGGTCACTTTCTAGGCAAAGGTAAAGGTAAAGGTATGAAAAAAGAATTAGTCTTAATCCCTTCTTCATCAGGTCACTTTCTAGGCCGCACCTCCATTATTTTCGCAATAAAAACAATCAGTTGAAACCTCCTTTAAAGAAAAATCCGACATATGTGAAGCCAAACTGTTTATATCCTTAATTCTCATTGGAATATCACACCTCATAGGATTAATTTAGCACATTGTGCTTTTCCGGCAACGTCATTCCTTCCAGATGAACTCCGTCAGGCCAAAGGGAACGTCCCCAACATTGCCAATCGGGATTTTGTGGTAGCGGATATATGCGGATGTCATCCTCACGCAGGTCGATGAGCCGCTCTAATGCCCCTACTATCCGATCCAAATCAATGGGGTTGACATACAACAGGAACACTGAATATTGCATGGGAACAGCTATACGCTTGAGGTAACGGTGGACCCGCCCCAAGCGCCTTGGATCCCTGATATCGTAACAAACTATATGAGGTAGTTTACGCCGTATGCTCATCAGGTATAGGCCTCGCCATGTTCCAGCCAACGCCACAATTTGCCTACGAGATTTCTGATACGCCGTTCCATCCATGGAGCATGGTGCTGGTATCCCGATACGATCGCCTTGTAAGAACTGCCATTGATCTTCAGCCGGCCATTTAAAGCCAGATGCCATAAATCCCACTCCTCCACCCCTGTCACATATGTCACCAACCCAGCCCACTCGTGCCCCGGCTCCAGCAACTCCGGAGCAATACGATAACTTGTCAGTATCTCCAGAATGTGCGCCGTCAGGAGAGGTTTCATGGGTGAAACAGGAGCGGCTGTCGAACCATATTGACTTCCCCAATGCAGACGCAGATACCTGCGAACTGTACGTACCCGAAGATCGGCTGGATGCAGGTCATGAGCATGCAGCAGCTTCAGCAGACTGGTGCGGCTGTAGCTACGAAACCAGTCCACCAGTTTTTGCGGGCCTGAGTCAGTGGTGAAAAACGAATCCAGTAACTCACTCAATGAACTGTACTGGGTCCAGGCGCTGTAACAGATCCCCACGGCCTGCCCCCTGTCGTCCAAAAAGGTGACTGGAATCCCCATCTTCATGCATTGCAACAAGGCGGGTGTACTCCATTGCACCGAGCCGCGCGAGATGATTCTGCCCAAACGCTGCAGTGGGAAGAATCGATCGGCGACGTCTCGGGAGTGGATCTTCAAGGCCTGGCCTTCCAGAGTAACGCGGCGTACACCGGGGGCGTTGAGATATACAGGTTGCATCATATCGATTGGTACTCCTCTCTGAGGTTGGCTGCGAGGGTGGAAGCCTGTCGTCTCAAGGCACGGTGCACCGGACGCACCCTGGTCTCGAAAGCGGAGAAGAAACGTTCGCGGCCACTCTTGCCCAATCGGCACACCTCCCCCTTACGGCTAAAATGGGCTCCATCCAGCCAGCGATTGCGGAACCAGCCATAGACCCAGGCATCGACGCAAGGGCGCCACGGTTCGATCAGGTCGCAGGCCAGCGATTCGCGTCCCCAGGCGATATCGTGGTAAAACCCGATCATGGGATCCAGTCCGGCGGCCCAGGCCAGCTGTACCGCACGGGCGTGCAACAGTGTGTAGGCCAGTGAGAGCACGGCATTGACCGGATCGGGCGGGGGCCGCCGTTTGCGTCCGTCGAATTCCAGTCCAGCGGGGAACAGCTGCCGGTACAGGCTGAAAAAGCAACGTCCCCCGCTACCCTCGATTCCGCGCAAGGAAGCCAGGTTTTCGGCCACCGGCACCTTGTTCTCCATTTCCTCCAGTTGCTCGCTGGTAGTCACGAGTTTGCGCTGCAGGTCACTCCTGGATTCCATCAATGCGCGTATCCAGCGACGGTGACGGCATAATTTTGCGGCCACCAGAGACCGCGCCAGTTCCAGGCGGGCAGAAGGGTCACAGCAGACACGGTACTGGTCCAAACGGGTCCTGGCGTCCTGGTTGCCGCCGCCCAGCAGCATGGCCCGCCTGCGACTCCGGTGGTTGTCGAGTAGGATGACAGCCACCCCGGTCTCCGCCAGACGGTTGAGTACCGAGCTGTCCAAACGGGTGCGGGCAGCGATCACCACACGCCCCAGCATCACCAGAGGCAGGGTCTGACGGGACTCCCCGCGGCGTACCACAAGTGTCCCGGACTCGATTTTCAACTCGCTGTCGGTGCGGTCGATGTAAAGTGTACTCATGGCTATCCGATATAGAACCAGTCCGGATCGGCGGGCAGGACCGCCCGGCCTAGAACGGCAATTGGTTGACGTGGATCGAGGCGGATAATCAGGAGACGGTCATGACTTTCTTCCAGAACCTGGGCCAAGTCGGCGATCAAATGGCCCTTTTCCGCCAGGGTGAGCCAACATTCATGGACGGATTTCTGTCCGCCCGTCGCATGACGGCGCGTAATGTACAACGCTGCCCGCAAGCGCTTCGGATCGCTGACATCATAGGCGACCAGATACAGGCTGCGCTTGAGCTTCATGACAGACACCTCAACGGGCCGAAGTTTTCGTAGCCCCCGTTCTGACGTTGATAGAGGTAAACAGGTACGGCGTTGGCGAACTCCGCCCCCACCATGGCCGCGGCGATGGCCGGTCCGGCGTGGAAATAGTGAACGCGGTCTGCTCCGCATGCGATCAGGCGCCCCGCGGTGAGGCGGAATTCCTCCTGCAACCCGGGCATGTCATCGGAACACACGGCACGACTGCGGGAAACGACGAAAATCCGGTCGTCTGGAATGGCCCGCAACGGTGGATAGGCAGTACGAAAGTGTTCCACCGAGATCCTGATGTCACGGTCGGGCAGCAGATCGACGATCAGGATCGCCGGACGCTGGCCGGCATGACGCCGGGTTTCATTGAACCAGCGCCGGCGACGCCGCCTTTCTCCCACGACCACTTCGTACCAGGTCCAGAACACCGGCAAGGTGACCAGCAGGCCGATCACCACGCCGATGGGATCGAGCCAGGTCATGACAAAATCAGTGACGGTCTGCCACATCGGACTTCCCCTTTTGATTGGAACGTCAACAGGATAGTCCGAAAGAGAGTGTTTGAAGCCGACGGCAGGCCTGCCACCCGACAGAGTGCGTGCCGGCCATGGAACGCCCGGACTGGCGTCAGGGGAAACCCCTGGGCCTCATGCCTGACCTGTCTGCGGACAACCCGGTCCAGCCAAGCCGATCTGGCTCACCGCTTGTCCCTCTCCACCCGGAAAGCTTCCAGGCGTGCGCCACAGGTTTCCAGATCATCGGCACTCAGTTCGCGCCCACGCAGTCTTTCCGGGACATCGAGCGACAGATGCAGATAGGAACCACCGCGGCGATTGACCGCCCACACCATATGCACCGGCAGGGTGCCGATGACGGTATCTCCAGGCTGCACACGATCGACCTCGAGATGACTCAGCTGGCGGTCCACCTGGATTCCCTGGCGTCTGGCCCATTCCAATGCGCCGGGATGGCGGGAAACGAACCAGGTGGTGGTCATTTTCTCCCTATCGCCTGGTTTCATCAGTGCTCCGTTGTTGAAGCCCGTTTTACGGGGAAAAGGTGGAAGCATCCTTCGTCCTTCACCTGATTTGTTAAACTGAGACAGGTTTTCCACACTTCTGGTACACGATCATGGCAGATCCTGTCAAACGCCTGGCCACTTACGAAGACCTGTTCGACCTGCCCGAACACTTGGTCGGGGAGATCATCCACGGGGTGCTGCACACCCACCCACGGCCGGCACCGAAACATGCCCGCGCCTATTCGGCGCTGGGTGGACAATTGGGAGGCCCCTATGATTGGGGGAGCGATGGTCCTGGTGGCTGGTGGATTCTCGATGAACCTGAACTCCACCTGGGGCCTAACATCCTGGTTCCGGACCTCGCCGGCTGGCGGCGCGAACGCATGCCGGTGCTACCGGAGACCGCCTGGTTCGGATTGGCTCCTGACTGGGTGTGCGAGATCCTCTCGCCCTCCACCGCCCGCCTCGACCGGGCGGTCAAGATGCCGATCTATGCCGGCGAGGGGGTGGGACACCTGTGGCTGTTGGACCCGGATCTGCAAACCCTGGAAGTCTATGCCCTCGATATCACCCACGGTGAACCCTGCTGGTTGTTGCTGACCGTTTTGGAAGGCGATGCCCCCGTGCGCCAGCCACCCTTCGATCAGGTGGAATTTTCCCTGGGTAGTTTGTGGGGCTAGAACACCGGGATAGATTTACCGTATGTGTTTCTCCCTTGGCCTTACCGTGAAAGATCCATGGGGGCCGAGGCAGGGGGATCGTCTCTCGGGACGCTGTAAATCCATCCATGGAAGCTCGAACACGGCCGTCCGGGCCGTGTACGCCCTCGAGCCGAACCCCCTGCCTCGGCTTCAGGACTTTCATGCCTCGGGGTGAAACGGTGATTTCATGGGCGTTACCGTGAAAGATCCTTTTCAAGGAATCAGGGTAGGTTGGGTTGAGCGAAGCAAAACCCAACAATCTTTCATCTGGCGGGGTGATGGCAGGCGCATCATGAACGTTACCGTGAAAGTGACATGGGGGCGGGCAGCAGGGTGTCATGTCAGTCACGTTGTCCAGGCAGCCCCAGGTTAAGGGGTTTGTTTTTCGGTGCTTGATCTGAATCGCCCGACCCAGCTGCGTATCTGCTCGATCAGCCTTGTGGCGCTCATTGGCTGCTTTCTGAATCCACCGTGCTCGATATCATTGCGTATGTCACCTATGCTTTTGGCCAAACCGGTATTCCGCTCGAACCAGAGAGCTTCGGCCTTGTCCCTTGCTTTTTTGTCGAAGGCGGGGGAATTGACCTCCACACCCTCCGGGCCTTCGGCGCAAGCCGATATCCAGCCCTCCCTCAGCACCACCGCGGCTTCGGGCAAGCGTTGCAATTCCAGGTAAAGTTCTGCCAGCCGCGCCATGGCGCGCTGCCCCTGTTTCCCATAGAGGCTGGGTGAATCCAGATCCCGGGCCATGTTGTGGAGGCGGTCCAGCAGAGGTTCCAGCGCGGGCAGATACGTTCTGGCATCCTCACGGCAGGTTTCGATGGCCTCAACCAGCGCTCCGGCGCTTGATACGGCCTGAGCCTTTTTATTGTCGTCCTGTTCATAGCCGGTGATCAATGAGGCGATTCGAACGCTGGCCAGATCCCGGGTGAACCGGTCGATGGCATTGATCAAACCATGGGTTCCCGGGAATCGCCTGCTCCCGGACCGGGCCAGATCGCGGCACACTCGCTGGTTTTGCTGGCGCAGGTTTTCCATCAGCGGGACGCCGTTCCCCGTTTGCGCCAGGATGGCGGTTCCCTGGGACCAGGCCAACAGATCCAGAAAAGGGCTCAGATCCCAAATGGGGGAAGGCTCGGGCGCCTGGCGGTATTCGCCGTACAGAATCTGCATCTCCCCGGGAAGAAGGTCACTGGCATTGAGAAGCGCCAGGGAGGCAGCGGCAAAGAAGGGTTGCGCCCGGTAACCGTGAGTGATGTCGAGCACCACTGAATCCGGACTCTCCCTGATGATACGACAGACGGCCTCGAACTGTTGCCATAATTCCTGTTCGCTCTGCCCATTGGGAATGGCCACAAATGTTATTTCGAGGCCTTCCGGCAGACTGCGGCGCAAGCCCTCGCCATGCCTCTGCCTGGCCTCCGGAGTGGCCAGCGCAACGACCTCGCCGGTTCCGGTGAAGCGGGCGATGGCATCGGCCACATAGCAGGTCTCGTGCACCTGCCCGGCCCATTGGTAACGGGCCGGCACATAATTGCCGGTCCCCAGGAAAGTAATCAGACGTTTCACTTCATTGCCTCCAAATTGTTCACCCGTCCCTCATCAGTCTTGCCAGTTGTTCCTTCACCTCCTGCCGGCGTTTCCTGGCCCAGGTCAACAGGCGGGCGGTCTCCTCCAGCAGGTCGGCGGCCTGGCGGCGCAATTCCGGGTCCTGCCATTCCAGCGCCTGTTCCAGCAGCGCCAGACGCATCTGGTTGAGCGGCCCGCCGGCTTCGGGCCTGCCAGCCTTGCGGTCCTGTTCGAGCTGCTGGCGCAGCGCGGCTATCTGGCGTTCCTCTTCGCTCATGGCGGCGGTTCTTGAGGCTCGTTCCTCTTCTTCTTTTTCCGCCCTCCATTGCAGTTCCATTTGACGGTCCCGCTCCATACTTCCATACCCCACTGCTGTCTTGGCGCCGAAGCCGAGCCAGTCGAAGGCGTGAGCGAAAGCGGCTTCGAGCAGGGTTTTCCACCGTTCGTCCTGTGCCAGATCGGGGGCGATGACCTGCAATCTGGGCCGGTCGCAGACCACGAAGAAATTGAAAGCAGATCCTGGCGGCACGGTGAGAAACTGGATGGGAACGGGCAGCCCCGAATCGTGCGGTGCCTGGCCCTCCTGGTAATAGTGCTTCTGGTGAGGAGTCATGACCTCCACCAGAAGCTGATCGCCCTTGATACCGGGAAGAACATCCCAGAATGTCAGCACACCGCGAAAATGTTTTTCCCCGCGGTCTTCACTTTCCAGCCCAAGGAGAACGTCGATCTTACTGAGTGGCAGCATTTCCCTGCCTGCGGTAACGCCATAACATTTTTCTTGGCTCCAGCCCTGTGCATCGCTCCATTCACCCGATATCAGTTCCCGTACCGCCTGGCGTATGACGCCCTTGACGCCACTGCCCGGCAGATACGGCATACCATAGGGCCAGAGAAAGGCAAAACCGTTTTCCAATGGGTGCTCGTTTCCAAGACCGGTTGTAAAAGGAGCCGTAGACAGGGCGGGATGCAAAAACAGGCTTGCGTCGACATGAAACCTTGCCAGCTGTCTTTGTCTTTGCTGCAGCGCTGCAAGCCTCTCCTTGTCCTGAAGGTTGAGCGCACAAATAACCCGCCAGTCCGGCCGTTGCGCTTTTTCCCATGAACCTGTCCAGGCATTCAAATACATGCCAAACCGCATACCGGGCGATACGGCGGTAAAATCATTCCCCAGATAGGGGGGGACGGCAACAGGCATCACTCATTTCCTCCGTGTCTCGCCGCGGCGAGCTGCCGCAGCCAGCGCAGCCAGGCGAAAGCCTCGCTGGTGATCCATTGGAACCGACGGCTGTCCGCGTTGTTCATCATTTCCTCCATGAATGCTTCGAAATCCTTCGGCGTGGCGCATTGTTCATGCAGCCAGTCGCGCAGATCCTGTCCCAATGCTTCATGATGACCGCCCTTGTCTTGCAGAAAGGCCATGACCTGCATCAGGCCACTGTTCATGATCAGGGCGGGCAGTCCCTTGGCCTCGTTGACGTAGTCCTTGCCGTATTTCGCAATGCCATGCCCGGTTTTCTCCCAGGCATGCCTTGCCCGTACCTGCTCCAGGGTTTCCCTGCTCATGCGCCACCTCCCACAACCCGTGCGGTGACCAATCCACGACCGGTGGTGGCATCGCCGCCCAGTTGCAGCAGTTTGCCATCGATGACGTTCCTGATCTTGAGCAAGACGCCGTTGGCATCGTCATCGTCTATGCCGGTACGCGTCCGGCTGGCCAGCAGCGGAGCGATCAGCAGCGATTCCGGAGGCAGGTTCTCGGTGTAGAACAAGCCGCCTGGTTTCGCCGTGCCGGTGTCAGGGTCGATACGAACATGGGGCTCCACCAGGGTGGCGTTCTCGACGAAATAGCCGAAGTCCGTGTTGCTCAGTACCACCAAGTCCCGTTCGAGCTTTTCACGAAAATAGTCATAGGCATCTCCCTCCGGAAGTCCCTTCGTCGATAGTTCACCGGCCACTCTGGCAAGTTCTTCGGCCTGCTTCAGCTCCATGGCCTTGTATTCGAAGACTTCGAGGTGAAGCCTGTCCCCGTTCAGCAACCCGGGATTGGTCAGCAGGCATCGCCCCTCCTCCACCCTGGGAATGTGCCAGTCCGCCTGTTCGCCGACGATACGCAGCAGCCTTTGCGCCCGCGCCAGGGCTTCGGGACAGGTGGCATACACATAGCCCTCCCTGAGACTGCGCACCGGGAAAGCGAGCAGTTGCGCGTCGCCGAAACTGACCGCGCCGGCGTGCAGGTCACCATTGCCGGACCCGGGACCGAACAGTCTATCGATCAGCGCGGAGTCCCCGCCGATGGCCTCAAAGCCGTGGCGCACCGCCCCCTTGATGCCGGATCCAGCGAAGCACGGGTGATTGGTATGGCGCTCGCGCTGGATCGGGTTGTCGACGATGCCGGTGGCCGTGCCCGCGCCCATGTGCACCGGGCTGACGGAATAAAGAAACAAGGCTGCTTTTTGCTCAAACATGATGTACCCTGTAATTGGTCAAATAGTTAGTCATAATTTCATGAAAATGATCAATGTTCACGAGGCCAAGACGCATTTGTCGGAATACCTCAAGGCCGTGGAAAAAGGGGAAACCGTGGTCATCTGCCGCCACAACAAACCGGTGGCCCAGCTGATCCCGGCCTCTGAATCCGCGACCCACCCCAGAAGGCGTTTCGGCTCTGCACGGGGAACGCTCAAGGTGTCTCCATCGTTCAACGACCCCCTTGACGACGAGCTGCTCGCCCTGTTCACCGGCGGAAAAATGCTGCCCACCGATCCGCTCAATCGGGACCGGAAGCCGTGAGGCTGTTGCTGGACACCTGCACCTTGTTGTTTCTGATCGACCGGTACGAGAACGTCCCCGAACCGACACGCGAACAGGTTCTGCGCGCAGAACTGTTCGTCAGCGTCGTTTCCTTCTGGGAAATCGCCATCAAGCACGCCAAGGGCTGGCTGGAAATCGACAAGGGCGACGGCACCCTGCTCGACTTCTGGCGCACCCATTGCCACGCGCTCGATACCGTCGTTTTGCCCGTGAACGAGGCCGACCTGGGACATCTCGAAAACCTCCCCGATCTCTATGGCGACCCATTCGACCGTCTGTTGATCTGTCAGGCGATCGAGCACGGCCTGGCGATCGTCACCCCCGACCGGATGAGCCGGCGGTATCCGGTCAAGACCCTGTGGGAAACCTGACGCCATCGCTCAGCCCCACTCTGCGAAAACGAACCGGTTGAACCCTTCCAGCCGCCGCTGGGCATCGTAACCCTCTTCCAGCCAAAGACCATGGCCGGCAAGCCTGTCGAGACCGGCGGCGGTCGCTTCGAGTTCATCCAGCCAGTACACGCTGCCGGTGGGGACGGCACGAAGAGCGGTCTTGGGTTGCCAGCGCGCCAGATCCCACCCGGAAACCACCTCGGCGCGGGACACTGCCGCAGCCACGATGCGTCCTTTCACACCGTACAGATCGAACATGCCGTCTTCCGCCATGCCGGGCAGGCGCCAGCCCTGCCCGAACACCCCGGGGGTGGTGAGGACGATGCGGCAACGGCGCGCCTCGACGAGCCTTGCGGGATCGACCATGGGCGGCTGATAGGCGGTTCTGACGAACGTGGCCCCGCGGCCGTCGCCGCCGAAACGTAGCAGGTCGTTTTCCGGCAGGTCGGCGCCCGTGCTGCCGACCAGAAAACCCACATCCCCAAGGAAGGCCACCGCCTGCGTACTGAACAGCTTGCCATCGTCCGTCCGGCGCCTGGCAGGATCCAGGCCCACCCCGACGCGCTCGTCCATTCGCCAAAGTTGACCGGTTTCGATCAGTTGGTCGGACCGTGGTGTCCCGCCCCGCAGATACTCCAACCAACCCGCCTCGCCGAGCCAATAGCCGGCTACCGGTTTCCGGCGCCGTCGTTCTGCCAACACCGGCAATTGCGGCAAGGGAAAAGAGCAGAGAATACCCGGGTGAAGCGGTCCCGGCTTCATCCGGAACACGGACAGATTCCCCTCGTTATCCCTGGCGACAACCAGATCGGCGGGCAGGGCACGGACACTTTCAGCGCCATTACCATTCCGGCGCGCCAGAGAAAAATCCGTCAGGCGGAATGCGCCCGGTTCGGAGGGCGTGCCCAGCGCAGGATGCCTAAGCCTGCCTTGACTGAATCGTTCGAAATCGAAGCAGTCACACGCCAACAGCATCGACCGGATCGCCCCCGCCGCCACCGAAGGCCAGGGCGGCAGATGCGCTTCGCCATAGCTGCCGGGATCGCCGAACAGTTTGTTGCCGCGCAGGAAAAGCACGTCCAGCGGCTCGATGAAGTGATATTGGCTCATGTTCCACCTCCGGTGCGGGTTTCCCGGGCGAGAAATTCGCCGATGGAGAGAAAATTGGCCAGCCAGTCCAATGAATTGTCTTGTTCCGCCGCCAAAATGGCCAGTCTGCGGGCAAGCCCCGAAACATCAAAATGATCGACCGCCGCCTTGTTGTCCGACTGCCGGGCCAGTTGGTAGGCCAGCAGGCTGGACAACATTTCGCCCCCGTCATCGGGCACCGGAATATCCTTCAGCCAGTCCAGCGTGTTGTACACGGCCCGGCGGGAGACGGCGGGATCGGCGAGGAAACGACGCAGACTTTCGAGCAGGTCCAGCGGCGCACCCCAAGGCAAAGTAATGCTCAGGGCGCCGCCGGAGCGCTTGATGACGCGCAGATGAAAGCAGTTGCGCCCGGATTGCTTGGCGATTGATTCGGCCTCGCGCAATTCCCGCAGTATGCGTCCCAGCGGCGCCTGATGGTGAGCGACCACCAGCCCGGCACTGGCCGTGGCCCGTTCGCCCATCATGCGGTAGAGCCTGCCATCGAGCCAGGCGAAACCCTTTTGCAGGGCCAACCCACCGCTCCGCCCGCCCTCGTGTTCCGGATCGGTGCCGGAATAAGCACGACGCAGCCGCTGTGCCGTGGGCAGCAGATCGGCCGTCGGCAACATCGCCAGAACATCGTCGCCCCCGGCATAGATCACCTTTCCCAGATATTCCCGCTCCACCACATAAGGCACGATATGCTGGGAGAAATCGTTGAGCGCGCCGGACACCGCCAAGTGACGATTGGGCGACACCGCACGTTTCTGATCCGCGTATCTTCGCAAGCGGGCATTGTTTTCTGCATGCTGGTCGAACCGGGCACGAATATCCGGGTGAAAACTCTCCCGGTAGGTGACGGCGTGTTCCCCGCCACCGGACAGGATGCGCCCCATGTGGTCGCCGTCCAATAACAGAAGGCCGTAGTAGGTTTCCAACCGGAAACCATCCCCGGCGCCCCTGGGGTTGAGGGTCTCCTCCACCGCCCGGCGGACACGGTCCCGTTCCTGTTCGTCGTCTGTCTCCCCGGCCCGCTCCATCAGCCCAAGTATTCGCCGTGCGTTGGAAAAGGCCAGGTGGTGGTGCTTGTTCACGAACCCCGTGGGAAGGGCGATACGGTCGGGCTGGTCGCCGCAGTGCGCTTCCAGCAATACCCGCAAGGCATCGCCGATCTCCCCGCCTTCCTTCAACCAGCGGTCAAGCTGCCGCACCAGCGCCATCGTATGGGTGGAGACGACGAAGCGGCCTGTGTCCTTGCCAAGGGCCTTACCCACTTCCTCTGCAAACAGCGTGGGCCAGAGCCGCTTGATCGCCGGCAACCCGCCCAGATGTTCACCCTTTTTTGCCCAGGCCAGCCGTGCTTTTGCGACCTTGGCCCACAAAGTGTTGGTTTGCCGGCGGTAGGATTGTTGCAATTGCTCCGGATCGGTCGTCAGCCATTCGGTTTCGCCAGTCAACGAGCAACGCCAACCCTTCTGCGGCGACTGGCCAAAGGCTCGCACCGACTTGGCAGCCGCCAGCACCCGCTCGGCCAAGTTATAGACCGCAGGATACAGCACGCCGGGATTGGGCAGGAAGAAACGTGTGCCATCTTCCCATTGGATTTCCTTGCGCAGCACCTGCCAGGCTTCGGTGGCGAGAAAGCCAGCCGGCTCATCTGGGGCCACGCCGAAAAACGGCGCCATGGCTTCAGTCAAGTCTTCGACATCAAGATCCGTCTGCCGGGGCTCATTGCGGGGCCTGACCAGGGAAAAAGACACCGCCGCCCAGTGAACCTCGGGAAAACCGGCCAATTGCCCCCGCATTTGCTCATAGCAGTAAAGGTTTTCGCGCTTTTCCTCCTGCGCCACCTCAAGCAGTCGATCGACCACTTTACGGCCTTGTTCCTGTAACCACCCGCGCACATGCGCCTTGCATTGTTCAGCCAGCTCCCTCGCCCGGCTTGCCGGGACGACCGCCACGAAGCGGTTCGGCAACGCTGCCGAGAACAGGGGGTTGGCATCGGTGGAGCCTTTGTTCCATCCACATCGTTCGAACCATTCGGACGGCAGGCCGCACTCATCGCGCAGCCACAGGTCAACCTGGGGAATGCCGCGCAGCCGGGGAAACAATACGGCGTCCGGCCCAAGTTCCTCCACGAGCGGTTTCATCGCCTCCCAGGCCAGCCGTGACAGCAGGTGCGACCCCGCCCACAGGTCGGAGGTGGAACGCGCCGCGGCAATGAAGGGCTGCACCGGACCGATGGCCAGCGCCAACAGGGATGCCTTGCCGTTCGGATCGCCCACGAACGCGCCGGCGAAAGCCGAGGTAAGATCGAGGTGATCGGCAATCGAGTGATCCGGCACTCGTGTATCGGCGGGCAACAGCCGCCACAGGGCGCCGAGCTTTTCATTGTCGTCCTCCCCGGTGAGTTCCGGGCCGAAGCGCCAGAAGGCCAGCAGGGTCTTTCGCGGCTCCTTGCCAACAGCCTCCACCATCGACACGAAGTGTTGGCGACTGCGCGACTTGACAGTTTCGATATCGATGTTGCCCAGCCCACCCGCCTTGCTCAAATCGATCTGCTCCCCACTCAGGGGATGGATCAACACGGGTCTCTGATACCACCGGACCGTGGCCGACAGTTCCCTTGGCCATTGAGGACGATCGGCGGCGGATGCCCACCAGTCGGCACGCCTGACGGCACCGGAATCGACATGGGGCAAATCGAGCAGATCGCCCAACTGCCGGACCGTACCCCCTTCGTGTCCTGCCGAATCCAGCAACAGGACCAGTGCCTTCTCGAACGGGTCGTGAATACGCGCGGCCAGTTTCGTTTCCCAGAATCTTGTATCGCTCATGACGGACTCCTCTCCAGGGTGTTTTGACCGTCGAGGAACCGATGCACCTTGCTCCATACCTGGATCAGCCTGTCCCTGTCAGGATGAAAATCCGCCGGGGGTCTGCAGGGCATGTGGAAGATCACGCCATAGAGTCTTCCGTTTTCGTCCCGGCGCACTTTGAAGCGGAGGGAATTGGGGAGGCGCTTGTTACCCCAACCCCGTACGGAATGATGTGTCACTGGATAGCTCAGCCAGTGCCGGGGTTCTGGAGATTGCGCATTGCTTCCATGGCGGAAAGAGAAAAGCGTCCGCAAAGCAACCTTGATGCCTGCAAGCTCTCTCATCACTTGTGCCCAGTCATCCAATGGCAGGGTTTTCCAGATCAACGGCACGTTCTCATCATCCGCACCGATCGCGTGCGGCCATTCCTCATCCAGGCAATCGCGCCAGTTACGCAGCGGCAAACCGGGATCGACCACCTGATTGTCACTGAGGATGCTCAAAGAGCCCCAACCATTGCGGCTACGCCCGCCTATGGCGCCATATTGGTCAATGTGCCATAACGCCGTCGAAATTGCTTTTCCATCTTCCGGAGGAAAGGCCAGCCTGAGCTGATTTTCTTCACCGGCCTGAATCGCCGCATTGGCCTTCAGGGCTGTGCTCCCCTGATGGTATCTCAATGGACCATATCCCAAATACAGATGTGAACCCACGTTCCTACCTCTCGGACCAACTTCCGGATGGTTGACGGCCGGATCCTTCTGCCAGCGGGTGAGTTTCCCAGGCGACCAGCAATCCAACCGCATCCGTACCCGGCTCTTTCGCCCCTCGCAATCCACCGCGGAACCGAAAATCCCGGCTTCCGCTTCCCGAATTTGCCGGTAGTTGAAGTCATGCTGCGCTGCCACGGCCACCCGCCACCATTCCCGCAACAGGTGCTTGAACGGCGGCGTGCGCCACTGGCCATTTTGATCAGCATTGCCGAGGAAAGCAGGGGTGTTGAAACGAACAGTCAATCTCAGTGTTTGCATGTGGTTTCGTCCAATCATCAGGGATGTTGTTTCATTCGGGAAAGAAATACAGTCATGATTCAGACTCCTCATCGCCCTGCAGGGTACCAGTGTGCCATCCGGGGTTTTCCATGTGCTCCCCGGCAGGCTTGCCAGGCTCGCCGACCGGTCCGTAAACGACGGCCCCGGGTGGCAAGGCGAGACGATAGCGCCTGGGCCTGCTGCCACCATCGTCGATCAGATAGGCGGTGGCCGCCGCCCCCAGTGCCCTTTTCAATGCCTGCTGCAGCTTGGCCTTGCGCTGGGAGAAGTAGTCGCCATCCATGCCTTGTTTCAGGGCTCTGGTGGTGGTCTCGAGATCGTTCAGCTCACCACAGCGGATGGCGCGATATTCGCGCAGGAAGCGCTGGGCCCAGGCCCGGTCGGGCACCCCCTTGGGTGGCGCTGGTAAAGCGTCCCCACCCGACTTGGCGCGCCGGGCGAAGACACTCAGCAATGCCAGATCGGCAGGCCGCAGCGGTATGACTTGGCCTGCGGCCAGAATCCTCTGTCCTTCCAGATCGATGACCAGCTCCACTGGCGCCAGGTTTTTACGGGCGGCGGTCACGGCTTCGCTGAACCTGGCCCGCCCTTGGAGAAGCCGCGGGTCCAGGCCGTGACGCAGACTCACGAAGGGGATCTCCGCCAGCATCACTTCAGCGGTCTGGCAATCCAGTGGCCTCTGGCTCTTGTCGAGGGTGTGGATGATTCGCTGGCGGGGTGTTGGATAGAAGAACTGGGGATGGGATTCGAAAGGGGCGGAAGCCAGCACGTGGCTGAGACGATCCTGGGGACGGCCATAGAGTGACAGGGCATAGCCCAGATAGAAGCCCATGGTCTTGCGTCCTCCGGCCAGGGAGACATGAAGGGCAGCCTCGGGATTGGCGGTCAGCCGGCGTACCGTCTCGGTGATGAAATCGGCCGCTCTTTCGTTGTCCGCCGGGGTCCGGATGTCGGTGGCGGGCTCCCCCGCCTCGTCGGGTATGACCAGAATCCGGCTGGCGTCGAAGGCGATCTCCGGCAGGGAGTAGTCACGGCGCAGGCGGTGAAACCAGCCCGGCTCCTCCGAAAGCAGATCGAGGAGCGCATGTTCCGCCCCGGCCCGGGTGGTGACGAGGACGATTTCCGTGGGCACGAAGGCCGGGCGGTGCACGACAGCCAGGGCATAGAGGGTCTCGGTGACCACCTGGGGCGACAACCCGGTGATGGCCAGCAGGATTCGGGCAGGATAGCTCTGAGGATGATTGGGGTCGCATTTCGCTTCGGTCGTCACGTTGCTTCCTCAGGGGCCTCCCGGGACTGAGATGGCTGGCTGGCAGTTGCGGGAGCGAGCCGGTATCCGCCCAACCCCATCACGGCCCCCTTGCCCACGTGAAACCGTTGTCCCGCCACCAGCCAGGGCCAGAAAGGCGAAAGATCGGAACCTTCGAAAACGACCTTGCCCAGCAGTCCACCCATGCGCATCCGGGTTTTCTGGCGATTGGAATAGCGCTCCCAGTCATACCAATGAAGCGTCGTTGCCTTCGGTCGGATCGTTTCTGCCTGTTCCAGCAAACCGCGAAAATCGATTTCCATAACGGTCTCGCCGTGGAAGTAACACAACAGCGACAGGCGACGCAGCAGGGCGGCCAGAAAACCCCGGAACTGGAAAGCATCCGGCCCCATCAGGTGTTCCTGGTGCTGAATCCTCACCGGGGTTTCGAAGATCAGGCTCCAGAGCCCGCCGGGCTTGGGCATTTCCGCCACGGATGCTGCTGACAGAGGGTTCAACCGGCCTGTCCCGTGCCGGTAGATCCCCTGCCAGGATCCGTCTTGATCCTGCTGGCTTACCGTTTCGAGATTGAATTGCCCCCTTCCCTGCCCCACCCCCTGCCCACCCATGACCTGCCAACCGTGAACGACATAGGGCAATTGGGCATTGCCCCGCCCGATCAAGCTCAGATCAACGGTAAAGGCGTCCCCCTCTTGATAACGGGCGCCATGGGATGCTTCCGGATGAATCATGAAGGGATGGGGAGCGGCCGGATACTTGCGCAACATTCTGGCCTCGTCCGGCGGCGGGGTTTCGAACAGATAGCTGTAGGCGCAATTGCGCCGTAACAGGCAATCACCACATTCAGGTTTTCCGGTGACGCAGACCGTGCGCCTGAGTGCGTGCCCGAAAGCCCCCCGCCAGGTGGAACCGGCATATCTGGGCAGAACGATCGGCGTCAGCGCGCGGCAATGGAAACGGTATTTGGCCAATGACAGCCTGGTCATGGAATCCCTCCCCCATAAAGCTGTTCTCAGCTTAGCCTGAAGTCAGCCAACAGCAAATACGGCAGGCTTGTCCAGGCTCAATAGGTCCGATCGCCGGTATCAAGGCTGTCAGTTCCGACCGGCCACGACTATGTCTTGATGTCAGATGGCATTGGGAACACCTGAAGCATGAGCCGAACCACTGTTTTTTTTCGATCCACATTCGGCAGGGGTGGCCGGCGAGTATCCGCCACGAATCTGCGGGCTGGCAGTGAGGCTGAGTACTTTGTACCTTTCTGCCATCCTAATAATGGCGACGATATTCACCATCCTCATCGGGGTAATAAACACCCAGCGGACGGTCAAATGTAAATTTAGCCGGACCGACGATGAGAAGGCCGGTCATACGTTCAAAAGCATCGTGGGGCGGTGAAATGCTGGCGAAGGCGGTAAAAGGGCTGGTTGCCACTAAAGTTACCGTACCTGCCAAAGTTACGACCAGACCCACGGGACGGAAAAGAAGCACATCAATAATATCAGTCATTTCCGGTGCTTCCCTTGCGTGAGCGGTGTTGATGGAAATCAGCAGACTGATGAGCATACATTTTAAGATTTTCATAACGTCCAGTTTGCAGTTGACGTGTGTGCTGGAAATTTGTACGTGCTACAAGCAGCCTAGCACATCATCCCATATCCCACCGGTATGGTAACACCCATGAAATCACCGTTTCACCTTGAAGCCTGAAAAAACCAAGCAGGGAGCAGGGTATTGGTTTGAAGGCGTCCCCGGCCTGGATGGCCGGGGTCCGAGCCCCCATGGACGGGTTCACGGCGTCCCGAAAACCAATTCCCTGCTCCCTGCCCAAATGTCACTTTCACGGTAATTCATATTGGGAGTTGCGGTCACAAGGCAGGGATCAGGCCGCCCGACGCACATTCCTCCTGTCAGTAGCCGAGTTGCCTGATATTCGCACGGCCGGTCGCCTATCAATCCACCTTCGGTAGAGACAGCCTGCGGGTATCCGCTATGGGTTTGCGGGCCGGCAGTGAGGCTGCGATCTTCTTCATGACCTTCTCGGCGGTGGCCCGGTAAGCAGTCAGCTTGCCACCGTAAAGAGTCACCAGACGCGGGCGCTTGAGACGATCTTCCTTTAAGACTGTTTCCCGTGGGCGGGAGAAAGCCCCCTCCCCTGCCGGCAGGACGCGCAGGCCTGCAAAGGCATCCTGGATATCTTCCCGGCTTTTGTGTCGGGTGAAATAGTGGTTATAGACCCCCAGAAGGTAATCGATCTCGGTGGAAAGGGGGCGTGCATCAGCGGGATCACCCTCGTAGGGGGTTTCCGTCGTCCCTACCAGGAGATTGTCACGCCAGGGAATCACAAACACGGCACGGTGGTCCTGCGGTGCTTCCAGATAATAGACACATTCCAGCCTTCCCGGGAGCTGGATATGGGTACCCTGTACCAGTTCCACGGGAAAGGGGGATTGAGCGGGGGTGATGTTGGACAGCACCTGGTTGGCCCAGGGTCCGGAGGTGTTGACGATGACCCGGC
Source organism: uncultured Methylococcales bacterium (assembly GCA_964445885.1). Classification (GTDB taxonomy): domain Bacteria; phylum Pseudomonadota; class Gammaproteobacteria; order Methylococcales; family Methylothermaceae; genus Methylohalobius. Next base: position 5,128 of record CAYUPV010000018.1, on the reverse strand, counting down.
TGGTGATTTGCTGGCCTCCTTCATCGGTCAAGCAATGGATTTCAGCGCCTTCGGCATCGAGCGCGGCGCCCTCGAAACGGGCTCCCAGGCGCAGTTCGGCCCCCAACGAGACGGCCGATGCCAACACGGCCCGGGTCAGGCGGGCATCATCGGTGAGGGCATCATAATAGCTGAACAAGACCTGCAACCCCTCTGTCCGGAGACCATCGATAGCGTTCCATTGGCGTCTGGAAAGATAGTGAAACGGCAGGCGGCTGAACAAGGTGTAAATCGACAGCCCCAGAGCGATTTTCCAGGGACGCCGCCGCGTCTCCCGATAGACCGGGATGCGAAAAGGCGCCAGGCGAACCAGGTGGGGCGCGTTGTTGAGCAGCCGGGCGCGTTCCTGAAGGCATTCCCATACCAGCTTGAACTGGCCGCTTTCAAGATAACGCAGGCCGCCGTGGATCAGCTTGGATGACCGACTCGAGGTGCCCTCGGCAGGTTGGGGGTATTGCTCCAATACCAGGGTCCGATGTCCGGCCGCGGCTGCTGCCTGGGCGACACCGGCACCGTGAATGCCGGCCCCGATCACTGTGACGTCATAGCCCATGATAACAGGCCTTCCTTGCCAAGCGGGGATCTTTCAACAGGGTTCCGATGTCACGGGTCTCGATGAATTCCACTCCCTTTTCCGCCCAGGCCAATGCTCTGGCCGGATCGGTGATATCGTACAGCATCCAGTGCCAACGCCCCGGCCAGGGCTGCGTCATCTCACCGATTTTGCGCTGGTTGCAGATGAGCAATTCAGGCGCCAGCTCCATCGCCTTCTGCCGGTGCGGCCCATCATAGCGGTGCAGCACCAGCCCGATGGGACCACCCACCCGCAGGCGGGCGTAGGCAAGTGCTTCCGGAACACGGGAAATGAGCGTACATTGAGACCAAAAGGGCTGCAGAATCTTCAGCAAACGTTCCATGACCGCTTCCAGCCCCCAGCGATCCAGGCTTTCCACCTTGATTTCCACCAGTGCCCCGGCCTTCGGACAACGACCCAGCAACTCCAGGACTTCCCCAAGCCTTGCGATGGGCGTGGAAGCGAAACGTTTGCCAAACCGCTCGGGTTCATGAACACTGACACCAGCCAGTTGGCCGGCCGACAGTTCAAACACGTTGATATCCCAACCCGCGGTCCGCTTGAGATCGGGTTCGTGTAGCAGCAGGAATTCACCGTCCGCGGTCATTTGGAGATCGAATTCGATGACGCAGGCCCCGGCGCGCAGGGCGGATTCCAGCCCAATCAGACTGTTTTCGGGATAATGCTCCATATCACCGCGATGGGCAACCAAGGTGGGGATTTTCATGGTCGGCAGGACTCGAGAAAATGGCAGAAACGCTGATAGCGGTATTCCAACGCCTTGTCCGGCACAGGAATGAACCGGCCATCGATGTTAGCCGGTTGCCAGTTTGCCGGGCATCCAGCGGCCAGCCAGGCTACGCCCCGGGCAGTCGCCTCGGGCTCGTCGAGACGCTCCACCGGCAAACCGCTCAGATTGGCCAGGCGTTGGCACAAACCGTCCAGGCGGGAAAGCCCTCCGCTGACGATCAAGCGGGCCAATGGCGCTTCCCGGTGCATCAGCTCCAGATTGGCCTGAAGCATAAAAACGATGCTTTCCACCACCGCCACTACCCGCGCCGGGATTTCTGCGTGTTCACCCTCATCGAGAAAACAAGGGCTCAGATTCTGAAACCACCAAGGCGATCCCAGGCCACCCAAAGTATTGATGAAAACCGGAGGATCTTCGACCCACTCCAGCCATTCCGGCAGTCGTTGCCGCAGACCCTCGATTCCCCAGACCCTTTGTGCCCAGGACAGGGCGCTGCCGGCACCATTGACCGTGGCCTCGCGCAGGTAACGTACCCGCTGGTCATCACTGTAGCCAATTCCAGTCAACTGGCGTCGGCTGGGGACGGGCTCGGGGCCCAAATCCCGCAGGATAAAGGCGCCGCTGCCAAGATTGATCAATGTTGCATCGGATGGGGGTTGTCCCGCCCCGAAAAAAGCGGCGTTCTGGTCTCCCGTCACGGCGGTGACCGGAACGCTGATGCAGTCCAGCATCCCGTAATCCTGCAGACCAGGCACGCATTTTGGCAAGTGTTGCGGAGGAACCCCAAACCAATCCAGCAAGCGGGGAGACCAGTCCAGAGTCTTCAAGTCCATCAGTTGAGTGCGCTGGGCGTTGCAATGATCCACGCAGTAGGAATGAGGCTCTAGCAGGTGGAAAAGCAGAAAGCTGACCAGAGGCGAAAGCCTGAGAGAAGGATCCGTGGGCGCAGCGCCTTTGGCCCAACGATCATAAAACCAGCGCAGCTTGCTGGCACCGTAATGAGCGGAGAGTGGCAGTCCGCTGATTCGACGGATTTCCTCCTCATGACCGCACAATCTCTCCACCCAGCAGGCTCCCCGGTGGTCCTGCCAGCTCGATGCCGGCCCCAACGGCCTGCCGTCAGAGCGCCAGGCCAGCACAGTGGAACGTTGGGTGGCAATGCCACCCGCAGAGATGGCCAGTTTCGTCCGGCTGGCGACTCGGCTGATCACTCGTTCCACCGAATTCACCAGTTCAAGAGGGTTCTGCTCTACCCGCCCCTGCTTCCCACGTTGGATCGCAACGGGCTCGAGGGCGAAGTCGATTTGTCTGCCCCGTTCGTCATACAGGATCGCGCGACTCGCATGGGTGCCTTGGTCGATCCCCAGATAGGCGTTCATGAGCCCTTTCCTTTGGTTTTCCAATGAAAGTATACTCATTATGCCGCCTCGGCTGAAACGCCCACGAGTCAAAACCAATGGTCTTCCCTTGCAACCCGGCCCGGAATCGGATATTCACCTACAGAGATTCCCATACCATTTTTTTCGCCCTTCCGGAGGCTCCAAGTCATGTACAGAATTCCAATCCTTTCCCTCCTGGTATTTCTAGCTATCGTGTTTACCCCTCCAGTGTCGGCCGCCGACCTGTCGCGCGAGCAGATCATTGTTCTGCTTAAACAGGCCACAGACGACAAACCCGCCGATCTCCGGCGCAAGAATCTTCAGAAGGTGGATCTGTCCGGTCTCGATCTTCGAAATGCGGATCTTTGGGGTGCGGACCTCAGATATGCCAATCTGAGCGAGGCCAATCTGGCCGGTCAGAATCTCGACCTGACCATCATGCGCGGCACCGATCTCTCCAATGCCAACCTGGAAGGGGTCAGCATCTTCGGGGTCATCATGATCGATGCGAACTTGAGCGGCGCGAACCTTAAAAACAGCCGTGTCATCGCCACCCTGGACCGCGCCCGGCTGGTCAACGCCAATCTGGAAAACGCCTTCTGGGGTGCCGACATGAGGAACCAGACCATGGGGCTGATGCGCGCCAGCTGCAACAAGGCCGACTTCACCGGGGCCAATCTAAGGAATGCGAATTTCAACCGGGTGTTGTTGAGGTTCGCCAAACTACGCGATACCGACATGCAAAACGTCAATCTCTACCGGGCCGTCCTGTCGGGTGCCGACCTGACTGGTTCCAGACTGCAGGGAGCCGATTTGCGCGAGGCCCATCTGGACAATGCCGACTTCACCGGCGCCGACCTGAGCGGCGTCAAGTTCGAGGGTGCCCTCGATCTCGACACCGCCAGGGGAATCGCGCCCAGGCACACGATCATCAAAATCAAATGACTGTCGCGCACCCCCGCCCTGACTTTTTACGCAGCCGTTTCTGAGAATGTTACGTCAGCGCACCGGCTCCGCCCCGGCAGACCGGCAACCGGCTCCGTTGACGTGGCTGAGACGGCTGTGGCTCGGGTTGGCAATGGTGGGGCTCGCCATGGCCTCTCCTTCTCCGGCGCAACCACTCCCGGCTTCACCGGCCAGCAATCGCACCACCATGACTGCCAGGGTATCGCAACCGGGGGAAATCCGTTTCGCGATCATAGGAGATTATGGCGACGGTGGCCCTGGCGAAGCGGAGGTCGCCTCCCTGATCCGGGGGTGGCAACCGGATTTCATCATTACCACCGGTGACAACCGCTATGTCTGGATGACCTATGACCGCGTGGTGGGAAGATACTTTTGCGCTTTCATGAAAAAAGCCGGCAGCGGCACATTCTGTCATGGAGGCAACGGGAGGACCAATGCCTTCTTCCCTTCTCTTGGCAACCACGATTACGAAGACGGCGGCGGCATCAACGAATATCTGGCCTATTTCACCCTGCCGGGAAACGAACGCTATTACGACTTCGTCCGCGGACCGGTGCATTTTTTCGTCCTCAACTCCAACCCCCAGGAACCGGACGGCAATGGGCTCCATTCCTCCCAGGCGGCGTGGCTGAGAAAACGCCTGTCTTCTTCCACCTCCCCCTGGCGGATCGTCTATTTCCACCATGCCCCCTTTTCGAGCGCCGAACACGGTCCGACCCCCTGGATGCAGTGGCCATTCGGGGAATGGGGCGCGGATGCCGTCATCAGCGGTCACGATCACACCTACGAAAGGCTGCAGATAGATGGCCTCCCTTATTTCGTCAACGGTCTCGGCGGAGGCCGCATCTACCGCTTCCACGCGGCGCTCCCTCAAAGCGTGGTGCGCTACAACGAGGATCATGGCGCGATGCTGGTGGAAGCCGACGCCAGCGGAATGAGATTCAGCTTCATCAGCCGGCGAGGTCAACTCATCGACACCTTCAGCCTGAGAAAAGCTTTGCACGAATAGACCGCTTTCCCGGAACCCTCTCGGCGCACTGGGGCAGGCGGCGGCCTCCCGCCCCAACGTGCCGCTGCGCTTGCGCCACCGGGTGAACGTGGCAAGCGGGCTCAACGACGGGCCCTGCAGGTGGTGATGATTGCAGCCCTGGCCGCCTCCGATGGTTCGGCTTCGGTGGTGGAGAGGGGCCCGACAGCCTGCTGCGCTTCGTGCTCCTGCAGGTGTTGTTGGGACCACTGGCAGGCATCAGCGTCACCGACGCCTCCGAGCTGGAAGACACCATGAGGGCATCGCCCACGAAGACCCGGCCCTGGTGGAGATCATCACCGACGTGGAGCTGGTGTGAACGACAAGCTGCTGGATCTATTCGGGTTTTGGAGCCATATCTGGTATGGTTAGCGCGGATATGATGCTGTTCA
>CAYUPV010000017.1:0-23935 GCA_964445885.1 uncultured Methylococcales bacterium | reverse complement strand
CACGGTCTGTATCAAAAGCGCAACCAACCGATGAACCCCGAGGCCCCGGAACTGGGGCGGCGGACCAATGGCCTGGTGCTCCAGGGCGGTCGTATCAAGGCCACCCGGCGGGCATTCCAGAAGCGCTTCGCCCACGCCTTCGGCACCGTCAACGAGTACGAACACACCAACACCTGCGAGGTCAGCCATCACATTGCCACCGACCAGGTCTATCTGGGCAAGCACGCGGTCAAACCGGACATCCGCGGCGCCGAATTCGTGATGTTCTGGGGCACCTCGCCTGGGGACGCCAACTTTCCCATGCAGACCCTGGCCAATTACGTCGCCGAGGCCCGTGCCAAGGGGTTGCGCTATGTGGTGGTCGACCCGGTGCTGCAGCGCGGCGGGGTGCTCGGGGACTATGCCGAGTGGGTGCCGATCCGCCCCGGCACCGACGGCGCACTGGCGATGGCGATGATCCGCTGGATCATCGAAAACCAAAGATACAATGCCGCCTATCTCAGCCATCCCAATGCCAGGGCAGCCGAGGCAGCCGGCGAGCTGTCCCACAGCGACGCCACCTTCCTGGTGGTGATCGAGCCCGGTCACCCCCTGGAGGGTGCCTATCTTCCCGCTGAAAAGCTGGGTCTGGAAGGCGAACACTTAGTCATCGGCCCCGATGGGCAACCGGCCTCAGCCAAAAGTGTGGAAACCGGCCTGCTGGACTACAGCGGGACAGTGGCCGGGTTGCGGGTCAGGAGCGTCTTCGGCCTGCTGCGCGACTCGGCTTTCCGTCACACGTTGAACCAGTATGCCGAGATTTGTGGCGTGGCGGAGGACAAAATTGCCGATCTGGCACGCGAGTTCACCAGCCATGGGCGCAAGGCGGCATGCGAGTTCTACCGCGGCGTGGTCAAGCACCCCAATGGCTTCTACAACGGCGTGGCCATCCACATGCTCAACGTACTGATCGGCAACCTCAACTGGAAGGGCGGCATCAGCGCCGGGGGCGGGGGATATCAGGCAATGAGCGGGCGATACGACCTCAAGGCTATGCCAGTGCCCAAGTCTGAGGGCATCCGCATCACCCGCGAGGGCATCCACTATGAGGACAGCAGCGAATACCGCCGCAAGCAGGCCCGGGGACAGTCCCCCTATCCGGCCAGGCGTCCCTGGTTTCCCCACAGCTACAACATCTACAGCGAGATCCTGCCTTCTCTCCTGGAGGGCTATCCCTACCGGGCCGACATCCTGATCTGGCACATGGCCACCCCTTTCTACAACGTGCCGGGCCAGCACAATCCGGAGATGATCGACAAGATCAAGGATCCCGGCAACATTCCCCTCATCATCGCCAGCGACATCGTCGTCGGCGACACCAGCATGTACGCCGACTATATCGTTCCAGACACCACCTTCATGGAACGCTGGGTACACATCAACATGCATGAGACCACCCTGGTGAAGGGGACCTCGGTGCGCTGGCCGGTGATCGAACCTTTGACCGGGAAGACTTCCGACGGGCGCCACTTTTCCTACGAGACCTTCCTCATCGACGTGGCCGAGGACCTGGGACTGCCGGGCTTCGGCGACAATGCGATTCCAGACCACCGGGGACGCAAGTGGCCACTGCACACCAGAGAGGATTTCTATCTCAAGGCGACCGCCAACGTGGCCTATGCCGAGGGCAGGCCGGTGGGCGAGGTCAGCCAGGAGGATCTGGAAGTCGGCGATCTGAATTCCTTCAGGGAAGGTTTCCACGACGCGTTGCCCGAGGCCGAGTGGCCCAGGGTACTACAGGTGCTGGCCCGCGGCGGACGCTTCGAGCCGGCGGCCAATGCCTGGGACGGTGAGCGACTGGGTCACCGCTTCAGCAAACGGGTGAACTTGTACGCCGAACAAGTGGCCCGTTCGCGCCACAGCTACACCGGCCAGCATTTTCCCGGGATAGCGGTGTGGCAGGAGGAGACCACCCTCAGTGGCCGGCCTCTTCATGATCTGGATCCAGCCGGAAAATGGCCCCTGACCGTCCTCACCTACAAGGGCTCGATCCAGACCCATTCGCGCCTGTCTTCCAACACCATCCTGCGGGAGATCCAGCCGGAGAACTGGATCGAGATCCACGCCGACACCGCCCTGGCCCACGGCCTCAAGGACGGGGAACTGGCCTGGGTGGAGACCCCACAGGGCAAACGCCAAGGGCGGGTCAAGGTACGTCAGGGGATATTACCCGGGGTACTTACCTTTTCCGTCGGTTACGGTCACTGGGGATACGGCGCCAGCCATCTGGAGATCGGTGGCAAGAGGCTGAAGGCGGACAAAATCCGCGCCGCCGGCATCCATCTCAATCCGATCATGCGCCTCGATCCCGACGTCTGGCAATTGACCCTGATCGATCCGGTCGGGGGCAGCGTCGCCTTCTACTCCACCCGTGCCCGTCTCCTGCCCGCCTGAAGTGACGGAGCGTGAGGAAATCGCCAGCCTTGTCCTCACTGCCGCCGGCCTGTTGCTGAAGGAACCGGATGAAGCACTCAGGCAACTACTCCAGCAGGCAGGCGTTGCAATCCCCATAACCGAAGTACGGCAGATCTTCTACGATCGCCTGGTCATGCCCCAGTCCGCCAGCTTTCTGCCACCCTTCGAGCACGTATTCCGACAGGGGAGGCTGGTCTCCGGCATCTGGCACTTTCCTCCCGCCCGCCACGATGGAGGCGCTGCGCTCACTACGGTGTACACGCGCTGCGGATTTAACCCGGCGCAACTGGATATCAGTCCATTGCTGCGCCTTCCCCACCTGCCCGGCGACCATCTGGGTTTCATGTTGACTTTTGCCGGGTACCTCCTGATCCGTGGGGAGGAAAACGCCCAAGCTCTTCTCAACCGGTTCGTCCGCCGTCACCTGGACAACTGGGTAGATGACTGGTGCAAATTACTGCCGCGCAGCGATGACAGCGGTTATCTGCAGCAGCTGGCCAATGCGGTCGAAGAGGCCGTCGGCCTGATGCGACAGGCAGTCGATGTGAGATGAAAGAGCGCACCCCTACATCACCAGATAAGGCCAGAACCACCACACCAGCAGCCCCACGACGAGGGTCGATAGCCATGCCCACATAAAACTACCGCGATGATCCCCTTGTAAAGATTTAACTGAACCGGAGGAATCACCACTCCGGCACTTCGAAACCAAAGTGAGGACAATGCCCCCATGAGAGCAGCGGCAAGAGCAGAAACTTCACCGAGATGATTCCCTATCACCACGCTATGAAAAGACATCCACTTTGTCCTTCCTGGTACTTCGATCGGCGAAAAGTTCCATTTTCCATCATAGAAGATCCACAATAAAAGTTTTAAACTGACCCGATCCATGAGAAGGCGCTAAAACGCGAGTCCGGGAAAAGAGCAAGCAACAAAAGTTGGACATGAACCCTAACCCGAATATTGCACCAGTATCCCGGATGATGGCGCAGGACAGGTGCGGCTGGGCGCCGGGTTGGACTGAAAGGCATAGCCGTAGCTATGGCTTGAGGGAAACCCAAGCCCAGGTGTGCCTGGACAAGCCAGGGCCGGGATAGGTTTCTGGCCGGGGACAGAATGTACCTTCGACGTTTGCCGAAAATATGACATATTCTGCTTGGGAATCAGTAAATTATGGAGAGGCCAGAATCCGACTGCTGCAATATTCGGGCTAAATGGCAATGTATCAGCGGCATAGTAGTACAAGGGCATGGTGTCGCTTCCGGAATGGCAGAGAACAGTCGCTATCCCCGCAGCACCATCAGGATGCAGAAACCCTTTTTCAGAGAACGGGGAGTCGATCTTTCCCTCTTCCACGAAGGCACCCTGAACGTGTCGATCCAGCCTTACGTGTTCAAGATGATCAAGCCTTGGCACACCTTCCGCCAAATCGAATGGACCACTCTGCACCCGCCTGAAGATTTTTCCTTCTCTCGGTGCACGGTGCTGTTCGAGAACACGCAATATCCAGGCTTGATCTATTATCCCCATCCGGAGACCAAAGAAACCCACTTCCAGGATCCCTCCGTCTTGGAAATACTCACCCATTTCGTTACCGGAATCGGCTACGGAGACCGGGTCGAAGTCACCATCAACCCAGCCGAGATTAGCCTGTATCAGCCATAAGCCGGCTCTACCAAAGCCTGAGTTAACTGATATGAATGTTCGGTGTTCGGCACCAGACAAGTGATATTTATGCCGCGCCGTTTTGACCCGGACGGCAATAGCCGGAATATCCGCTAGGGCAACTCTGGCAAACGTCACCCGGTGTCAGGCGCCATGGGTACCTCTCAGGCCGATGACAACGGTCGGAAAATGTATCAGATTGCCATTACCAATCTTACCCATGCCCAAATAGTTTCGGCTTTTGTCGTTGCCACTCACAGAACGCCTTTTTCCCCCTTCGATTTTGCTGAACCTGCCACCCCGGAACTCACGGTTCCGGCCCAGTCGGCAGCGGAATGAGGGTCGAAGGGCCAACCTTCGAGCCAGATTAGGGATGTGTCAGAAATAACCCACCTACACCATTGAAACAAACCCTCGTTTAGCAACCGACAATTGCCAGCTAGTTCGCTTTTGTAAGTGATTTCCTGGGTCCGTAAAGACCCATGGGATTTTCTGTATAAAAAAACGAAACAACAAAATCATATAGTTATGACTTTCGCCAAGCTGGCATAAATGATGCTGCTTTGAATATATCGAGATTCTGGCTTGATGAATCTGAAATGTACCAATATGACGATCGCGACATAAAAGATATTGCGGATGAAATTATTCGATATCTACGTGTACACCAAAATGCTGCAGATACTTTAGAGGGCGTTCTTCATTGGTGGGTATCTCTTCAAAGAATAGAAGAATCGAAACAAAAAGTGGAAAAAGCACTGGAATATCTTTGCAAGCACGATCTCCTTACTGCCAGATCTATAGCTGGCGGTAAGACTCTATTTTCCTTGAAAATGGAATCGAAGGATCAGCAGACAAAGAAAAACGCTTGAAAACAGTCGACTGGAAGCTTGGACGTAGATCATGGCAGATTTTACTGGGATTGCAGCAACAGGAAACAGTATCGTTCGGTATCTGGAGCTCTGTTTCCATGAAAGAAAGCCCATTCCGGACAAAACCACCAAAGTACTCCTGGTGAGAACTGAAGAACTCAACCGGGACAAGTCGAATGTCATCTCATTGCCTGCGTTGACTCTGTTTCTGTATCGCATCGATTTCAACAAGACCATGCGGGCTTCATGGTCGGCAGTATCTCATACGGATGGAGAGTCACACCTCCCGATCGATCTGCATTTTCTACTGATCGGTTGGGCGGAAAATGCGGAGCACGAATATCGTATTCTTGGCCGCGCAATGCAGTGCCTGGAAAATACTCCTATTTTGTCAGGCCCTCTACTCGAATCACTCAATGATGACTGGGTGACCGGCGATGCCATCCAGATCTGTCTGGAAGACATTTCCACCGAAGACCTGATGCGGACATTCGATTCCCTTCCTGTGGACTACAAATTGAGTATTCCCTATGCAGTCCGCATCATCAGGATCGATGGTCGCCAGCGGTCTCCGGATCCCTCTGTGTCGAAAACGTCGACAGGTATCAAACCGGAGGTGGAAGCATGATTCCCGTTTCCCAGCCAGCCTATAGCGAACACAGTCAACGGCTGGCTCTCGGCATCGAGCTGATGGATTCCATTCGCCGGCAACAACCGGTTCATCCTGTTCGAATCGATGTGGAATCCGGTCTGCCACACTTCCCAAAGCCGCCGAAAGACCGGTTCTGTTTTCCCCAGAGCACCCGGATGACACCAGAAGTCGTCTGCCGGCATTTTTCGGGACGCTATGCGCTGCTTTATCACCCGTCGCTTCAGGACCATATCGACCTGAGAATTTATGGATTCCGGCGACACTACCTGCCCAGGAGAGTGAGGGTTCCGTTGTTGACCCTCGAAGACATCACGACGATCGAACAAGCGGAGCAACCAGACTATCTCAGAGGGCGCGCGCGACGACCGGTGTTGTTCCCGGGGGTGGGATACGACCTGATCGGCGGCGCCACCGGGATACGCGGCCGGGTCCTGCGCGACGGTTCGCCAATGCGCTGGGCCTGCATAGAAGCCCGCCTGCCGGATAATGATCGACTGGTGGGTCGCACCCGTGGCAACGACCGGGGAGAGTTTCTGCTGTTGTTGGATCCTGCGGCCACGCCGGCCAGTGAGCTGGATACCACCATCGGGGTGCGTGTTGCGATCGCGGGTCCCACCAACCTACCGATTCCCACCCCTGAGCAGTTGCCAAAATCCGACCCCTTGTGGGACGTTCCTGTCGAATCACTTCCCCCTGCGAACCAGACCGACGATGTTTCCACCGGGGAGCGGTTACCCGATGGATATACGTTTACGGTTTCGGCCACGCGGGTCATCACGTTCCAGGTCGGAAAAATCCTAACCGGGACCAGCGTGGGGGACTTTGTGTTTTAACCCGAATGGAACATCGAATAGGTCAGCTGAAGCAGCGTATCACTATTACCCGGCACCAAATCGAGTTCGTTGACAGAGGAGTGCAGTCATCATGCCTGAATATTTAGCACCCGGCGTTTTTATCGAAGAAGTCAGTTTCCGTTCCAAGTCGCTCGAGGGCGTGTCGACCAGCACCACTGGTTTCGCTGGTCTCACCCGTTACGGTCCCGTATGTTACAGAGATACGGAACTGCAAGGGCCCGCTAGTTGTGAACCTCGCCTGATCACAAGCTTCACCGAATTCGAACGCGTGTATGGGGGGCTGGAACCGTTGCTGATTGACGGTGACGAGCGCATTCCCTACCTGTCCCATGCGGCACGGGCATTTTTTGAGAACGGTGGCAAACGGCTGTATGTCTCCAGAGTCTTTGCGTCAGTGGAAGGCGAAACAGGCACAACGGCCTGGGGCGTTGCATCACGCACTATCCCCGTCGCAGACATCCTCGCACGCTGGCTGGCACGTTGGCCAGGGGCGGCCGGCAACGTGTATGTGGAAACGCTGATCACACGCAGCAAAAACCTCGTCTACCAACATGATGAATTCGGGGTGCAGGCCACACGAGCCAAACGCGGCGCGGTGGTCGAATACATTGCCGGAGCCGCAGGAAATCCAGGTTCGACACCGAAGGGGAATGACCCTCTGGATCCCGCCAATCTGCGGGTAGTCGAGGTCAACACGGAAGGCAGGCAAAGCTTCGTGGACAGTAACGGAGCGGCAACGGCGATCACTCTGGACGATGTCGTTCAGCTGGTCGAAATGACCGTCCGGGTCAAGATTGGCACGGAACGCATAGAAGAATATACCGAACTGGCGGCACACCCGGACCAGAAACGCTATATCGGAAAGATCCTGCAAAAAGACGATCCGGAGGACGAAGACACCCCGGTCTGGCTCGACTGGCAGCCGGAGGATTCGTCCTCGTCACAGCCACAGTTTCTACCGGCCCAGCTTATGGTCGCCTTACAGGGAAACGTGGATGGACGGCTGGAGAACGGCCACGATGGTGCTTTCCCCGGGCCTGACGATTTTGCCGGGCAGGAAGCGGATTCCGACGATCCTGCAAACAAAGCCACAGGTTTGGAGGCACTGGGTGAAATCGACGACATCGCCATCGTCGCCTTGCCGGATTCAGGGGATCTCGGCGATACCACCGTCTCCCAGGTAGCTGCGCAGAAACTGATCACCCACGCCCAGAAGCAGCAATACAGGATCGCGATTGTCGACGGCCCGATCGGCAGTTCCCTCAACGAGATACGTGACTTTCGCGGCCGTTTCGATAGCAAGTATGCGGCGCTGTATTATCCCTGGATCAAGATCTTCGATCCTTTGGAACGCTTCGCCCAGGGCGCACCGCCAAAACAATTGCTGCTGCCACCTTCGGGGTTCGTCGCCGGCATCTATGCCAGGAACGACATCACCCGGGGGGTGCACAAAGCCCCCGCCAACGAAGTCGTGCGCGGTCTGACGCGGTTCGAGGTCAACATCAACAAACCGCGCCAGGAAGTGATCAACCCGGAAGGGATCAACGCCCTGCGATTCTTCGAGGGACGCGGCCACCGGGTCTGGGGCGCCCGGACCATGAGTTCGGACCCGGAATGGAAATATGTCAACGTCCGCCGGCTGTTCATTTTCATCGAGCATACCATCGACAAAGGAACGCAATGGGCCGTCTTCGAACCGAACAACCAGCGCCTCTGGGACAACATCAGACGCACCGTCGAGGATTTCCTGCTGGTGTTGTGGCGTGACGGCGCCTTACTGGGCAATAGGCCTGAAGAGGCGTATTTCGTCCGCTGCGATCGCACCACGATGACTCAAAATGACCTGGACAACGGACGTCTGGTCTGTCTGATCGGGATCGCACCGGTCAAACCCGCCGAATTCGTCATTTTCCGGATTGGCCAATGGACGGCAGACGTGAAGGTATAAAAATCGAGCCTGGTTCTGTGCTCACGATATGTTTAGGAGGTATCCAATGGCAGCAGTTTATCGAGACAACCCTTACGGTGCATTCAATTTTCTGGTGGCGTTGGGGGATGGGCAGGAGGCAGAAACCGTTGGTGGTTTTTCAGATGTCAGTGGACTTGGACGCGAAGTCAATTATTCCGAATACCGCAATGGCAACGAAATGTTCAACACCGTACGCAAGATTGCCAACACGTACAAAACCGATGACGTCACCCTGAAACGTGGCCTGGTGGGATCGACCACATTGTTTACCTGGCTGAAAAATGTCAGCAACGGCGATCACGATCCGCGGGTGGTGACGATCACCCTGCTGGATGAAGCCCGCAATCCGGTTTCGACCTGGAAATTACGCAACGCCCAGCCGAAGAAATGGACCGGCCCGACGCTCGCTGCCAAAGGGGGCGGCGAGGTGGCGATGGAAGAACTGAGCCTGGTCGCCGAAGAGTGCATCTACGAAGAATGATGAGACATTCAATGACTCAGGTCGCCTTGGGCGCACCAGGTGTCTACCGCCTTCCCAGTCCCCCGGAACACCGCCTCGGAGGTGTCCGAATGGATGTCTGCGCTTTCGTCGGCGTGGCTCCACGGGGTCCGGTCCGGGTACCGAGGGAACCGGAGGCATGGTGCGGCGATCGCGCTTTGGTTGGGCCCGATGTGCCGGTCAGACGTTCGATCGCGGTCCCCGTTGAAAGTTGGGATGACTACAAACGCCTTTACGGGGCCTTCGAGGGGCCCGGTCGTCTCCCCTATGCCGTGGCTTCGTTTTTCGAGCAGGGGGGGCGCAAGGCCTATATCGTGAGGATCGTACACGACTACGACAAGGCAGCACTGCCAGGTGACAGCAGTAGCGATACCGCAGAGGATCTCAATCGAAAGGGGGCAAGCCAAGGCAGACTGGTGGGAGTACTGATCAACGGTATGGCGGATGCCTACCCGCGATTGACCGCCCGCAATGAGGGCAGCTGGGGCAATGCGATCAAGGCAGCACTGGGTTTTTCGCTGGCGCCGGTTGAATTCAACAGTGAAACCACCACCCGACATGAAATCATCATCCCCGTGGATCAATCCGTTCCCCTGGGAAGTCTGCTGCGTATTCATCTCGATATTGACGGTGTGCCCCGAACCGAACTCCGTTTCGTCACCCGGGCAGGAAAGACAGGGGCAATTTCCTCGGCGGACATCTATTTATCTTTGACGCTGGATGCGGTGTTGACGGCATTACCCCAACAGATTGAAGTCATCGAGGGCGATCTGGTGATGACAGACGGAGGGTTGACCACCGAACGTTTCAAAGGGCTCGGACTGTCCTCCCACCATCCTCGTTGGATGGCAACAGTTCTCTACAATGAATCGCAACTGGTCTATCCAGATGCGACATGGATCAACACAGGGCTGCAGCCCGAGGATGCCGGGAATCTCCCCGTCGACCCGCTGTCCGCGCTGGCCTCTGCCATCCCTTTTCAAGGCGGGGAAGACCGTTATTCCGCCATCGTCCCTGCCGACTTTTACGATGACAGCTGGGTACCGGGAGATCCGGAACCCGGAAACGGGGTCCACGCCCTGACCCATCTGCCTGATCTGTCCACTGTGGTGCTACCCGACCTGTACGTCCCCGAACCTCTGCCGGAGCAACAACCGGTACACGACCTTCCTTCCCTGGCCGGATCCGACTTCGGGCCCTGCGTCAAGGTCAGGAAAGACACCGGTGCCAGCGCGAACAAAACCCACGAGTTGGATGGTCTGTTGCTCGATCCTTCCATTCCCGATGATCTGGAAATGATCGTAAGCTTGCAACAGAAGTTGGTGTCCCTGGCCGATCAGCTGGAACAGTTCGTCGTCCTGCTGGATGTTCCGCCGGGACTCGAGCGACAGCGCGTACTGCGTTGGCGCTCCAGATTCCGTTCCTCTTATGCCGCGGCCTATCATCCATGGCTGTTGATAGCGAATCATGAAGACAAACGTGACAAATTGATCCTTATCAACCCGGCCGCGGCTGCCGCCGGCGTCATCGCCAGACAGGAAATCGAGTTCGGCGTGCCCCATGGACCTGCCAACGTGATCGTCACCGGGGCGGTCAAGGTCCAACGCCGCATCTCACCTGCCCTGCACGATGAACTGCATCCTCAGGGCATCAACGTGTTTCTGCAGGAGCGCGACGGAGTGCGCCTGACTGCCGCACGCACTCTGAGCCGCGACAGTCACTATCGGCAACTGTCGGTGCGCCGCTTGATGTCCATGCTGCGCCGCGCGTTGGAGCAACAGATGACATGGTTGGTATTCGAGCCCAACGGACCCTTGTTGTGGTCCGAGGTGCGCCATCTGATTGGTCATTATTTACGCCGCCTGTACAACGGTGGTGCTTTCAGGGGGGACACCGAAGAGGAGGCGTTCTTCGTGCGTTGTGACGGGACGCTGAATTCCCAGCGGGTGATCGATGCGGGACAACTGATTGCCGAAATCGGCGTAGCCCCGGCGGAGCCGCTGGAGTTCCTGGTGGTACGCATCACCCGTGGAGGTGATGGAACACTGACCCTTGGAGATCAGACCCATGGCTGAAAATGCTTCCTCCTCCAAATTCCCGCGTCTGGTCCCGGCGTTTCGCTTCGAGATCAGGCTGAACCGGTCCGCGCAGATCATCGCCGGATCCAATCTCAGCACCGGTGGGATCCCTACCGGACAAGATGTCTTGGGTGACGGCGCCTTTCAGGAATGTTCAGGCCTGGAAATTGAAATGGATGTCCAGGAATACCAGGAAGGAGGTAGAAACGATGGCGTCATCCGTCGTATCGGCCGGGCCAAATACACCAATATCGTCCTCAAGCGAGGCATGTTCTATGGCAAAGGGGAGAAGGCCAACCGGGACCTGTGGCACTGGCTTCAGAATATCGTTGCCGGCAGGCGGCCGGTTGCCCGCTACGACGGCATCATCGAGGTAAAAAGCCCGGATGGCAGAGAAACCCTGGCCACCTGGATCTTCGACCGGGGGCTGCCGGCCAAGATCCGGGGTCCCGAACTCAACGGAAAAAGCGGGGAGATCGCCATCGAGGAATTGCATATCGCCCACGAAGGACTACGTCTGGTGGAAACGCAATGAGCCAGCTGGAAAAAGCCAAGCTTCAGGAAATCGACAAGAATGACCATCCGAAAGGCAACCCTGACGTGGTGCAATTCAATCCCGCGTCATTGAAACTCAAACTCACCAACAGCATCGAAGGTGGTCAATCCCGGGGCAGGCAGCGCCGGCAACACAATGCCAAGAGCTCCACTGTCCTCACCGTGGAACTGATTTTCGACTCCGCGGATGAGGACAACAATGGCAAACCGGTGTCGGTACGCAGCAAGACCGCGATGATCGAAAAATACCTGCTGCCATTAAAAGAAGGCGGCGAAACGCCGCCCAAAGTCAGGTTCGAATGGAACGAATTCATCGTCACCGGGATTGTAGAAAACCTGGATCTGGAATTCGACTTGTTCGCTGCCGACGGGACCCCGCTGCGGGCCAAAACCACGCTGACCATCAAGGAGCAGGACCCAAAATACATGGCCCTCAAAAATGGTCCGGGTGGCCGAAACAGTCGCAATAGTTCCAGACCTGGTCAAAGGGACAAAACACCCTCAAGCGACCGTAGCGCGGCGGCATTGGATGGCGAGACGCCTCCCGAATTCGCTGCCCGCCAGGGGTTCGACCCGGCCGCCTGGCGCGGTCTGGATGTGGATCTGAGCGCTGGTCTCAGTCTCGGGGCCGGGGTCGAGGTGGGATTCAGTCCGGGTCTTAGCGCCAGTGCCGGAATCGGTGTTTCCGCCGGCCTCCAGGCAGGAAGCGATCTCTCACTGGAAGCCACCGTTGGCTTGGAGGCCGAGGTCCGTACCGGGGTTGGCGGCTCCGTCGCCGCTGGTCTCGACGCCAACACCAGTGCCGGTTTGGCCATGGCGGCAGCCGGCGGAATGCAGGCAGCGATCGAAACGGTCAAGATCGCCCACTCCCGGGAGGCCACCGGACAGGCCAGGCAAGCGTTTGCATCCCCCCCTGCAGCCACTTCAGCCGGTAGGGGTGAGAGCGGCAACAAGGCAGCACCGGATTCCTCCCCCCATGCTCTGGCCATTGCCCGCGTGACCACCTCAGACACCTCGCCTCACTCACGAGAACCCTTGCATATCACCGATTTTCCCACCGCAACTCAGCGCCAGACGACTCCACCCAGGCCTGCCCCACCCAAGGCCGACCTCCGCAGTGTCAGCTACGGCGTTGGTGTTCCCTTGCGCCCGACAGTCTCGGCCGGTTCAGCGTTGGCGCCAATCAAGGTATGCGGGAACCGGCGGATCCTGAAGAGAAGCGAGGGGGAACCACCCTTTCGCCTCGATCCCACCACTCCTCCATGGGTTGCGTTGCCCAAAAACGATCGCGGGCGCGAGGTTGCCGATAAGATCGAGGCCCGCAAACGAATTCGCCCGTGCGCGTCTCCCTGCCACTGCCTTGATATTGGAGGAAAACGATGACCACCCACATCGAGCAGATCGTCACTGAAGTGATCCCGGAACCGGAGACTTCAGAGTCCGGCGAAACAACAGACAAACGTTGGTATGAACAGGAGCACTACCAGGCGATGATGGTCCACTGCGAACGATTGAGGGTGCGGGTACAGGCGGAAGGTTTCGATGACTGAGCCACTGTTCTTCAGTTCCAGTCCGGTCTTCCAGGTGGACGGGGAAGACCAGGGTGAATTGGCCCGGGATCTGCTGCGGCTGGAAGTGGAAGAAACCACCGACGGCCTCAAGACCTTGCAGGCCCGTTTCCTGGCGGTGGGACCTATACCGGGGCAGGAAAGCGAAGGACTGATGTATCTGGATGGCCGGATTCTCGATTTCGGCAAGCACTTGCAGGTCTCCATCGGCCCCCCTGAAATGCAGCGCATCATCTTCAATGGCTATATCAGCGCGCTCGAAGTGGAATTTCGCGAGGGCCATGAGCACGAAGCCTGTATTTGCGCCGAGGATCGCCTGATGGATCTGCGCATGGTGCGGCGGATGAAAACCTACGAGGAAACCAGCGACGCTGACATTGCCGAGGCGATAGCCCGGGAACACGGCCTGACCCCGGCAGTGGAAGCCGATGGTCCCACCTATGACCGGATCCAGCAGTGGAACATGAGCGATCTGGCCTTTCTGCGCGAACGGGGCCGGTTGATCCAGGCGGAAGTGTGGGTGGATGAAGACACCCTGCATTTTAAAACCCGGGGGCAGCGGGAAGGGACGACTCTGACACTGGTACGTGGCGCCGACCTCATTACTGCCCGGGTGTATGCCGATCTGGCCCACCAACGGACCCATGTCAGGGTCAGCGGATTCGATGCCCAGTCCCGCGAAACGATCGATGAAGCGGCCGATGTTTCCGCCATCCAGGGAGAAGTCTCCGGCGGGCGCACCGGACCGGAGGTGTTGCATTCAGCCTTTGGTGAGCGGGTGTCCCACCGGGTGCGCGAAGTGCCATTGGAAGCCAGTGAGGCGGCCGACTGGGCCCGCAGCGAGATGCTGCGGCGGGCCCGGAGTTTCGTCACGGTGGAAGGTGTGACGCGGGGCACTCCGGATTTGATCGTCGGTAGTTCGATCGAACTGTTACAGATAGGTGCACCCTTTGACGGCGACGGCTATTACGTCACCCGGATCCGCCATACCTACGACCTGGGACAGGGACACCGCACTCAATTCCACGCCGAGCGGCCCACCCTGGGGGATTTCGTATGATCAACCAGTTCACGCCAGACGGTGGCACCCAAGCCTATTTCGGCGTCTATCCCGCCATCGTCACCGATATTGTCGATCCGGACAATCTCGGTCGCATCGAAGTCAGATTCCCCTGGCTGGGTCAACAGGGAGACGAGGACGTGCGGGCCTGGGCCACCCTGGTGTCACCCTATGCCGAGGATGATCAGGGACTGCAGATTCTGCCGGAAGTGGATACCCAGGTCGTGGTGGCCTTCGAAGCGGGGAATCTGCGCCGCCCATACATCATCGGCGCCTGCTGGAACGGGCGGGAAGCACAGCCGGTGGCAGCGGAACAGGCCAACAACATCAGAATCCTCAAAACCCGTTCCGGCAGCGTACTGGAGTTCGACGATACAGCGGGTGCGGCCAGGATCAGCTTGAAAATGGCAAGCGGCCACGAGCTGGTACTGGACGACAGTGCCCAGACGGTGACTCTGACTCATTCCAGTGGCCACGTCATCACTTTCACCGCGGCGGGAATCGTGGAAATCAAAGGCAATCTCAGCGTGGACATCCAGGCGCCCATCGTCAACGTCAAGGCGCCGGTGGCCAACTTCGACGGCATCATCAACTGCAAGACCCTGGCAGCATCAGTGCTGGTCACTTCTCCGATGTATACGCCAGGGGTGGGTAATCTGTGGTGAGGACAAGCAATGGCTGAACATCCCTGGGTCCTGGTAGGACCCTGGTACCGGAGCGAATCGATCGGGGGCCCACCGGCGAGGCGGGTCACCGCTCCTATCTTCCAGAAATATGGCGATACGGGCTTTATGGACCGGTTCGTCAGCGAGCCGCAGGAATCGTTGCGCTTTATGTGTGAAGACTTCGTCGAGCGACCGTGTCCCGATCCCAACCAGTTGGTGACTCCGGAAATGCTCGGCCAGTCCCACCCCGGCCTGAAACTGTTTCTGGATTCCCACAGCCGCTTCTATCTGGTGGTTTGCGAACTACACTGTGTCGCGCCCGGGTTTCCCAGCGTACCGCGTGACCGGGTCTGTGAGGCGGGTTTCGTCATTCGCCGCAAGGTTCCGCTGGTGGCCAGGGAAATCCGACGGCCCCTGGCGCAGAAGCAGCACCGGTGCAATCAACTCAAAGCCGACTTGAGGAGGCTGACTGACAAAATCGAGCAAAAAGGGCAACAAAAACGTGGCAAGGTCTGGACCAAGGCCCGGCAAATGGTCTTTGACAAAGCTGCCGGCCTCCACGAAAGCCGGATGGCTGTGCTGAAAAGCCAACTGGAGGCCAGTGAAGCCGAATTACAACAGTTTATCCGGGAACACCGAATCGAACTCCAATTACAAGGCTGGATTCCCTCCACCAAGAACCAAACCGTTGGCCACTGGGAGGCAGTGGAAGCCAAACCACAAACCATCGAGGAAAAGGTTTACCCTTTGTATCCAGTGATCGCCGATCCCACAAACCCGGATCACTCGGCAAAAGGCAAGACCCTGTGGTTTGGACTGGTGCCCACCGGAAGTTCGGATACCGACAGCGATGGCATTCCCCAATTCGACGAAACCGACCTTTATCAAATCGAGTGCTTCGTCCGTCGCAAAAAAGACTGCTGTCAAGGTAGAGGACGCAATTGCTGTCATGGTGAAGTGGTCTGGAGCCTGCCCACCTCGTCCTACCATCTGGCGTCCTTTTTCGATGTCGATGGCACCAGTCACAAGCCGATCAACATCAAGCTGCCTGACCTCGAGACTATGAAACAACAGGCCAATCTTGGGCCTCCCGGCAGGGGCATCAACGTGAAAACCATTGCGCCTGAAAATTCATCGCTAAATTTCTCCACCAACGGCATGGACATGCCGAAGGTGGATTCCAACGAACTGGTCAGGCCCGGGCAACAGATTTGTTTCTTCGGCATCTTGTTATTCTTCATTGTCGCCTTGTTTCTGTTCCGGCTGTTTCTTCCCATCATCCTGTTCCTGTTCCAACTTTGGTTCCTGTTGAAGCTGAAGTTTTGTATTCCACCCACCGTCAGCCTGAATCTGGACATCGCCACGGATCTGGAGGTTAAAGGCCCTGACATCGAGGCAGCGTTCGATGTAGCGGCGGGGGGCACGGTGGAATTCGGCGGCCAGTTGTTTACCAAGAGCCAACTGAAAGACAAGATGGCTCGGGACATAGGCAGTGAGGTCGGGGGCAGTGGCAGTTTTGCCGATGATATCGCCGCCAAACTGATCGATTCGAGCGAGCCGGGCAGCCTGACCCTGAACGACCTGGCGGATCTGTATATAACCATGGCGACGGATTTTTCAGCTGAGCCCAGGTACCCCAACCTGGCGGGCCAGATTCCCTTGCCGGAGGATGGCCTGATTTACTTTGACAAGGTCGAGCAGTCATGAACCGCAAGCGTCTCACGGTAACAAATTTCCTCGGTTCAGGGTGGCATTTCCCGGTAGCGCCGGAAACGACCAGCCACGAGCTGAAATATCTGCAGGGACCGGACAAAGTACGCCAGTCGATCTGGATCATTCTGCAGACCGAACCCGGGGAACGCATCATGCGTCCCCAGTTCGGCTGCGGCCTCAGACGTTATCTGATGCAGACCAACACCGCCGCCACCCGGGCCTTGATACGCCACGATATCGAACGGGCGCTGAGCCTGTGGGAGCCACGCATCAAGGTGGAAGAGGTGAGCGTCGTTCCCGGCGACGATCCCTCGCTGGTACTGATCCAGATTCAATACACCCATGTACGCGACGGGAGTCCTGGCAACCTCGTCTATCCCTTCTACCTGGAGTAGGAGAGTCCACCCATGCCGCTGAACAAACCGATCCTCGACAACCGTTCCTACGAGCAGATTCGTGACGAGCTGATTCAGCGCATCCCGGTCTACGCACCGGAATGGACCGATCACAATCCCAGTGACCCGGGCATCACGCTGATCGAGTTGTTTTCCTTCCTGAGCGAGAATCTGCTCTATCGCTTCAATCAGATCCCGGAGGCCACCCAGCTCGAATTCCTGCGTCTGTTGCAAATCCACTTGGGTGAGGCCAAACCCGCCCGGGCCTTGCTCACCCTGAGCGGGAAAGATCAGCTCACCGAAGTACCCATCGGCACGGTGGCCAAAGCCGGCAAAGTGAAATTCGAGACACTCGACGAAGTGAGAGTGCTGCCTTTGTCCGTCAGCGCGATAGCCAAAGCGATCGAGGAACCTCCCGATGCCACCGGGGATGCCGAAGACAAGGTGTTTTTCCAACAAGCGCTGCGAGCCGCCGGATTGAGGTCTGAAGAAGAGGCCCAGCCTTACCGGACAGAAGTATTGGACCATGAAACAGGCCTGCCGCTGGATTTCGACCAGGCAGTCGATGGCCTGCTGTGGGTGGCGGTGCTGGCTGAAAAAAAAGGACAATCCGATACTACCCGGAGCCGGTTGGCACAAGCGGAACGGCCGCCGGTGCTGCTGAATCTCGGTTTCGTGCCGGAAATCCGCGTCGACAAGGATCAAGACATCACCTCGCCAGCTTTTGCCAGGCGTTTTCGTTGTCCTGGGGAGGGTCATCCACAAAGTGGGTCGGCGGTGGAATGGCAGATCTCCACTGGCCGGCTCGATAGCGATGGACAACCCGTTTATCGTTCTTTACCTATCGAAGGGGATACCACGGAGGGACTCAATGTGGAGGGCGTGGTACGGCTGCGCCTGCCCAACGACATCGAAGACATGAAGCCCTTCGAGATCACCGACCCGGACCGGCTCGGAACCGGTGATTTCCCTCCCCCCCTGGATGACGACCTGGAAGCACGACTGGTCTTTTGGCTACGCGCTTTCCGCCATGATGGCAGTCGGTTCGGCAAAGTATCGTATGTGGGCGTCAATTGTATCCATGTAAGGCAAACGGTCAAAGCCCGCTCCGAGTTCTTGGGGACAGGCACGGGACAGCCGAATCAAACCTGTTCGTTGATCCATTCCCAGGTGGTTCCGCACAGCCTGGTGCTGGAAGTGGAAGAGGCCGACGGTTGGCAGCGGTGGCAGGAAGTCGATGGTTTCCAGGCCAGTGGCGAGAGTGACCGCCACTACCTGCCCGACGCTGAGGCGGGCACGGTCACGTTCGGCAACGGCCTGCAGGGCTATGCCCCCCAGATAGGACAGCGCATACGGGCCGTCAGCTACCGTTACGGTGGGGGCAGCAGTGGCAACGTGGCCCCCCGGGCAATTTCCAGGCTGGAAGGCGTGGCCAACGTCAAGTGCGAAAACCCCTTGAAAGCCTATGGTGGTGAAGATGCCGAGCCGGTGGAAAAAGCCCTGGACGGGATTCCCGGAGAAATCCGCCGCTGCGACCGGGCCGTGACCTCCAGCGATTTTGAGGAACTGGCGCTGATGACCCCCGGTGGGAGAATCGGCCGTGCCGACACCCTGCCACGATTTCATCCCGGCACGCCCGATATCGAAGCGGCAGGGGTGGTGAGCGTGGTGGTGTGGCCCCAGGAGGACGCACAAAATCCCAATGCCCCGATGCCGGATCAGCACCAGTTACGCAGCGTGTGTCGCTGGCTGGATGCCAGACGGCTGGTGACCACCGAATTATATGTGTTGCCGCCCAGCTATCGTCCCATCGCCGTGGCGGTAGGAGTGGAAGTCAAACCCGGCTACGGTATCGACGCGGTGCGCCATTGGGTCGAATTGCTCATTCGCCAGTTCCTCGCGCCCCTGCCACCTTATGGTCCGGAAGGAGACGGTTGGCCCCTGGGCAAGCTGGTACAGGCTCCCGAGTTGGCTGCTGCCGCCCTGCAGGTGGAAGGAGTGAAATTTCTCCACGATCTCCAGCTGGTGGGATGGGACGAGGCCGGCGGGCGCATCGACCAGAAGGTGGTGCTGAAAAGATACGAAGTGCCTGAATTGATCGGGATCAGCGTGGAAGAAGGCCCGGTGACGCTGGATCCCGGCGAGGCGATCCGGCCGCAGCTGCCGAAAAAACCCCCGGTCCCGGTGCCGGTCGCCAAAGAGGTGTGCTGAGCCATGAACCAGCCAAGCGACTTCGCCATGATCCTCACCGCCGATCAATGGCGCCGCAGCGCCCACCAACGGACTGCACTGGACGTGGAATCGGGCATCGTCCAACTGGTCTGGCAATGGGAGGACCGGATCGATGTCGCAACCGTCACACCGCCTTCACCGGCGGCGCTGGCCTTCGACCCCTGGTGCCGGCTGTACCGGACATTGCCGGCTGAAGGACGACTCGAGCGCTGGCTATGGGACCCTGCCAGACTGGAAGCAACGGAGCCGCTGGATCTGATGGGTGGTGACGAGATACCCCCCGGCGATTTCAGCTGGTCGGCAGCAGGTACCGGGCCGCTGGCCGGTCCTCGAGCTCTGGTGGTCGACGCCCTGGGCCGGTTGTTTATCGCAGAAACCGCGAAGCAGCGTATTTTGATTTACGATCTGGTGGATCGGCGGCTGTTGCGCCGGATGGTGTTGTCCCACGAAGGCGGATTGAGATCGCCCATCGATCTGGCCTGCGACGGCAACAAGGTAGTCGCACTGCTGGCGGGTCATCCGCCGCTGCTGGCTGTTTTGGATGCACGCACGGGACCACGTCATGCCCCGCTGCCCGCAGAGGTCACGGCACCGACACGTATCCAGGTCGATCCCTCGGGCGGGATGTATGTGCTGGACCGGGGAGGCACGGACCAGGCCCGGATCGTTTCCATATCAGACCCTGATGCCAGTCTGGATGTCCCCCATGCCACCGATCTGGTGTTTTTGGACCCGGACGAACTGGTGATCTCCCGCCTTCCCGCTCAGGATTTCCGCCGCATCCGGATCACCCCTGGCGGCCAAAGCGAACTGCCCCATCTGCGCGCCCCCGGTTATGACGGAGGCGGTATCGTACGAACCCCCGATGGCCGGGTCGGTTATTGGACTGCCGAGGGGTTTGCCACTGCATTGTTGGCGCGGATGCGGCATTACCCCCAAGGACAGGTGATCAGCTATCGGCTGGACAGCGGGGAATTCCAGACCGTCTGGGGACGGCTGTTCGTGGATGCCTGTATTCCCAAGGGCACACAAGTCAGAGTGCGTTGCCTGGTGATGGACGAAGTGCCGGAAGATTCGACCGAAATCCCGCGCACTCCCCCCGAAAACACCCTGTCGATGGAGATTCACCGTCCCGACCAGTCACCGCCCATGCCACCGCAACAACCCTTGCAGCAACTGCTGAACCAGGCAGAAGAGGGCCAACGACTGCACCGGCGCGCCTGTGGGAATGAATTCCCCTGGCCCAGGCAGGAGGTCGGCGATACTTTCGCAACCTACGAGGCCCCGGTGATCGGTCCCGCTGGACGCTATCTCTGGGTGGTCCTGGAGCTGACCGGCACTTCCCGCACCAGCCCCAAGATCCGCAGCCTGCGGGTGGAATATCCCAGCCATGACTGGCTGCGGCGGCTCCCCAAGGTCTATTCACGCGATGAAGCCATCGCCGATTTCCTGCGCCGTTTTTTGGGACTGTTCGAAGGCGAACTGCGGGATATCGATCTGCGTGCGGCCTTCCGTCATGTGCTGCTCGATCCACAGGCGGCGCCCCGCGATACGCTCCCCTGGCTGGCGGGCTTTATCGGCATGGTGCTGGACGAACGCTGGCCGGAAAGTGCAAAACGGGAAATGATTCAACAGGGAGTCTGGTTGTTCCGTTACCGGGGAACGGTGCCGGGGCTGAGCCGCCTGTTGGAGATCTACCTGGGCCGTGAGGTGATCATCATCGAACATTTCAAGGTGCGCGGGCTTGGTGGCGCCTTCGTCGGCACAGGCGATGCCCAGTCTTCGACTGCCGTGCTGGGGGCTGGTTTTCGGGTGGGCGGAAAAGTGGGTGAAACCGGTAGCGTTTCGGTCACTGATCAATCCATCGAAGACGCGTTCACCACCCACGCCCATCGCTTCAGCGTGGTCATTCCGCTGGCCCTGGACCTGGAGCAACGCCAGGTGGTCGAGCACATTCTTGAGCTGCATCGGCCCGCCCACACCCTGTATGACCTGTGCTATGTGGATGCCGGGATGCAGGTGGGAATGGCTTTGTACCTTGGCTTGACGACCATGATCGGGCATGGCTCACGCTTTGGCCGGTTACAGCTTGGCGCCTCGGTGCTGGGGCGGACGGATGTCCTGGGTGTTGCCGCGCCGGGCACGCGGGCCGGCGGCAGCCAGGTGGGCAACGACAGCCGGGTCGGGTGAGTCATGGACACCCTGCATATTCAACGCCTGGAAGCCCGCTATCATCTTCCCCGGCGGCAGCTGGACATGCGCCAGCGACTCGACAAGTTGTTGGCGGATATCGTCCCCCAGGCCCTGGAGACCGCGCTGGAATTCAGTGGTGTTTCACCCCACGAGGAGATCTGTCTGCGCCAACTCCATGTGCCGGTACGCTTGCGGTTGTCCGCTTCGGATCCGGTACTGATCGGTGGTTGGTGTGAAGCGCTGGCCGAGGCCATCCGGACGCTCATCGACAGTGGTCAAAGTGCCCTGGTGGTGCGCTATTCCTCCCGCATCAATGCCCTGGCCGATTTTGCCCTGGGAGTCGCCAACCGGCAGTATCCGCGGGCCTGGGCATGGAACCAGCTGGGCCTGGCCCAACTGTCCAGCGACACCACGGATTCGGAGGCGTTGGCCCAGTTCATGGCGGCCATACTGGCTCATCCTCAGGCTATTCTCCCTGTGCTCAGGATTTTGGCGCAGCAGAACCGGCTGCAAATCCTGGCGCCCCGGCTGGACCAAGAGGCTTGGCATCATCTTGCCTTGGCAGCGCTGACCGCGGCGGGTGGCCAACCAGCGCGGGTCATGGCCTATCGATCCCGTCCCGATCACAGTCAGCGGAAGGCCAAGACCCACGACGGCAGACGGTTTCCGGTGGTCTCCTCCCTGGCTGACCACGTGATCCGTCTGCCCAGTCACTTTACCGAACCGCGGGTGCCCCGCCACGCCCTGACGATACTGATCGCCCTCGAGGCGCAACCAGAGCTGGTCAGGGCCAACGATGAAACCCTCGTCACCCGCCTGCAAGCGATCGACGCCGCCCTGGCCGCCGCCTTGTCCGACGCCGGGGCCGGACAGGCCAAATCGTTACCAGACGCAACGCAATCACGGGCATCGTCCCCTCATCCGAGTGAAAATGGAACGAAGAACTTGCCGTCCGGCCGGCACGCGTCAGAAAGCACACCGGATTCGGCTTCACAGGTGAACCGAAACACCCGCGTCGATATTGACCACCTTGCCTCAGTCAAACACTCTGTGATCCATATGTCCGCTTCCCGGACCCTGCCACAAGAACTCTCACCAGCGCCGGATCCCGTGACTGCCTCCCAGACGGACTATCCCCGACCCGACACCCTCGAGCTTGCCGGCACCGCCTATGGTGGGTTGCTGTACCTCCTGCCGTTGTTCGAAGGACTGGGGCTGGTGGAGACACTGCCGACCGATCCACGTTTCAAACAGCGCTCGTTGCGTTGGATTCTGCATGCCCTGGCACTGCGGCTGACCGGATGCGGGGAAAGGGACCCAGCGGCCCTGGCATTTTGCGGACAGTCCCCACTGGCCGCACCGCCGGGGAAGAACGAATCCCCTGTCGATGCCGAAGAGACACGAGCACTGGATGCCGCCATCGAGCGACTGACTGGTTCATTGACACAACGGATCGGTGGGGACAGGCTTCCCATGGATCGGCTGATCGACTTCGTTTGTCGCAGGCGCGCACGCATCCAGGCCGATCCGGGCTGGATCGAGTGCGTATTGTCCATGGAGGAGGTGTCGACGGTGATCCGCCGGGCTGGGCTCGATCTGGACCCGGGATATCTGCCCTGGCTCGGGGTGGTTGTGGTGTTTCGTTATGAATAGGCCAAACCCCTTAGAGCATCCCCTGCCTCTCCAGACGCAATCGCCAGCACAGCGGTTGCGTATCGAGACGGGACTGTTGGCCGGTCGCCTGGCCGAGCTGTTACGCAACCGCTTTGCCGAGCCGCCTGCAAGCATCGCCCCCTCGATCGCATTTCTGGAACAGGCCTTCCAACGAGCAGAAGCCGAGCGTGAGGCAGGCCCATACTCCGGTGACACACTCTATCCGCTGGATATTCTGACAGCCCGCTTCGCATTGTCGTCATTGGAGACGGACCTGCTGTTGCTGGCCGGTATGGCGGAAGAACACGAAGGCTATGCGGAAATATTCAGAAGTCTTCACCCCTGTCACAAACCATTCCCGACGCTGGGGCTCGCAGCCCAGTTGTATTGTCAAGACACCCATGAGCGCCACCTCCTTCGCGAGGTGCTGGAGACTGGTCCGGTCGTGCAGGCAGGGATCGTGCGACTGGAAGAGGACGGTCCTTACTTCGATCGAAATCTGTCCTTGGCCGAAAAACTGTGGCCCGTGCTTCATGGAATCGATGCCTGTCCCACCACCCTGCAACATCTCCAGGAAATTGCCGCCTCTCACGGACTGGAAGAATGGCTGCTTCAGGAGGAAGTGGTTCGGGCGCAAAAGGCGCTGCAATCGCGATGGGAATGCAGTGTGCTGATCTCTGCTGAAGATGAAATGGTCGCATTCAATCGGGCCCTGGCGTTGTGCACCGAAGTCGGGATCAAACCCTTCGGCGTGGCGGTGTCGGCCCAGATCGATGCAAATCAGGAACAGCTTATTCAGCTCCACGCCACGGCCCGGTCGGCGGTCCCAGTTCTCCGGCTGAACCGTAGCGAGGGTCC
>CAYUPV010000016.1:0-24538 GCA_964445885.1 uncultured Methylococcales bacterium | reverse complement strand
AGGGGAATATACGGTGGCGCTGCTGCAGGATCGTATGCTTCCCCTGATTCGGCTCGAGACGCCCCGCAGCTTTTATGATTATGAAGCCAAATATCGGGCCAGCAGTACTCGGTATCTGTGTCCTTGCGGCCTGTCGTGGGAAGACGAGAAGGACCTCCAGTCCTTGGCTCACCAGGCCTGTGACGTATTGGGCGTATCAGGATGGGCGAGAGTAGACCTGTTTCGTGACCAGGCAGGGCAGCCTTGGTTGATCGAGGTCAACACGGTCCCTGGGATGACCGATCATAGCCTGGTGCCGATGGCGGCGCAGGCTGCCGGAATCTCGTTCGACGAATTGGTATGGCGGATACTGGAAACCAGTGTCAGGGCGTAAAGCGTTGCTGTGGGGGTTGGGGATAGCAAGTGTGATGTTGATGGCAACAGGGATCTGGTACCTGGAAGCGCAACTTGACCCGATTCGTTTCGTCAGGGTGGAAGGAGACGTGCAGCACTTGCATCTATCAGAGGTGGAACAGGCTCTGAGGCCGGTGTTGCAGGGATATTGGTCGCTCGATCTCGACCAGGCAGCGGACGCGGTCAGGCAGATACCGTGGGTGGATGACCTCATCGTTCGCCGTATTTGGCCAGATGTGTTGGAGTTGGAGATACACGAGCAGGTTCCGCAAGTCAGGTGGGGGGCGCAGGCATTGTTGAACCGGCGCGGGGAAAAGTTCCTCCCCGGTTCGCTGAAAGGTTATCGGGACCTTCCTCAGTTGAAGGGGCCGGAGAACTATCGGCAGCGTCTGTTTCGCGCCTACCATCGGATGGCGGAAGCGCTGGCCCCCCTGGAGATGCGGATTACCGGTGTCGAAGTGGATTCTCGCCGTAGTTGGCAGGTACGCCTGGAGGGCGAGATGGCGATTCAGTTGGGGCGAGTGGCACCAGAAGCCACCTTCCTCCGGCTGGCGAGGGCTCTGGTGCGGTTGGGGAAAAAAAAGTGCCGGCAGATCGAGCGGCTGGATGGACGCTATGAACATGGGTTCGCCATTCGCTGGCGGGCAGAGGGAGCAACCCAGGGAAGGCGAACATTGACGATGGGACAACATGGGTAAACGCAAGAACCGTAATATCATTGTTGGGCTGGATATCGGCACTTCCAAGGTGGCTGCCATTGTGGGTGAACACAACACCGAGGAGGATGAGATTGAGATTGTGGGTATCGGGACCAATCCTTCCCGGGGGTTGAAGAAGGGGGTGGTCGTCAATTTGGAATCCACTGTGCAATCGATTCAGCGTGCGGTCGAGGAAGCGGAGTTGATGGCTGGATATCAGATCCATGCCGTCTATGTGGGGATTGCCGGCAGCCATATCCGCAGCCTCAATTCCCATGGGATTGTCGCCATCAAGGACAAGGAGGTTTCCCAGGCCGATGTGGACCGGGTTCTGGATTCCGCCGAGGCGGTGGCGATCCCAGCCGATCAGAGGCTTCTCCATGTGTTGCCACAAGAATATATCATTGACAGCCAGACTGGTATCAAGGAGCCGGTGGGGATGGCCGGTATCCGGCTCGAGGCCAAGGTGCACATCGTCACGGGCGCGGTCAGTGCGGCCCAGAACATTGTCAAGTGCATCCGCCGCTGCGGCCTGGAAGTCGAGGATATCATTCTTGAGCAGCTGGCCTCCGCATACGCCGTATTGAGCGAAGATGAAAAAAATCTTGGGGTGTGTCTGGTGGATATCGGCGGCGGTACTACTGATATCGCCGTCTTTACCGATGGATCCATTCGTCATACCGCGGTGATTCCAATCGCCGGGGATCAGATCACCAACGATATTGCCGTCGCTCTACGCACGCCGGTTCAACATGCAGAAAGAATCAAGATCGAACATGCCTGTGCGCTGACTCAGTTGGCAGACATCGACGATTTGATCGAAGTCCCCAGTATCGGTGACCGGCCGCCGAGACGGATATCACGGCAGAATCTGGCCGAGATCGTCGAGCCGCGGTGTGAAGAACTGCTGCTGCTCATCCAGGCGGAACTTCGCCGCAGTGGATTCGATGATCTGATCGCCGGGGGTATGGTGCTGACTGGGGGATGCGCCAAGCTGGAGGGGCTGGTGGAATTGGCCGAAGAGATATTTCACATGCCGGTGCGCCTGGGGATGCCCCGACATGTCACTGGTCTGACGGATGTGATTCGTAATCCTGCCTATGCCACCGGGGTGGGGCTGCTGTTATTCGGTCACGAAAATCAGACCTCGCTCGGAATGACTGATGACGAGGCAGGGTTGCGGGCCTTGTGGAGGCGTATGTGTAGCTGGTTCCAGGGGAATTTTTAGGTTTTCAAGTATTGGATGATGTGTTTTTTAGTTCATTTGAGGTGAGGAGAAAGACGATGACTTTCGAAATGGTAAATGACTTTAATCAGAATGCAGTGATCAAGGTGATCGGTATCGGCGGTGGCGGAAGCAATGCCGTGGATCACATGGTCAACAGCAACATCGACGGGGTGGAATTCATCTGCGCCAACACTGATGCGCAGGCCCTGCGCAAGGCAGCGGCCAAGCGGGTGTTACAGATCGGAGGTGAACTGACCAAAGGACTGGGCGCCGGTGCCAATCCCGAAGTGGGAAAGCAAGCGGCGATGGATGACCGTGACCGGATTTCGGAGCTGATTCAGGGTTCGGACATGGTGTTTCTGACCGCTGGAATGGGTGGGGGGACCGGTACCGGCGCGGCCCCGGTGTTTGCCGAAATCGCCAAGGATCTGGGTGTCCTGACGGTGGCGGTGGTGACCAAACCGTTCCCCTTCGAGGGTAACAAACGGCGGATGATTGCTGATCAGGGGATCGCCGAATTAGGGCATTACGTGGATTCCCTGATTACCATTCCCAACGAGAAGCTGTTGCCGGTGTTGGGCCGTGAGGCCAGTCTGCTGCTGGCTTTTGCTTCTGCCAATGACGTGCTGCTTGGAGCTGTGCAGGGTATTGCCGAGCTGATTACCCGGCCGGGCCTGATCAACGTGGATTTTGCCGATGTGCGAACGGTCATGTCGGAGATGGGGATGGCAATGATGGGTACCGGTGCGGCCAGTGGCGAGAATCGGGCTTCAGAAGCGGCAGAGAGTGCTATTGCCAGCCCACTGCTGGAAGATGTCAACCTTCAGGGCGCGCGCGGGATCCTGGTCAACATTACCGGCGGACTGGATATGTCCATCGGCGAGTTCGATGTGGTGGGCAATACCGTCAAGGAATTCGCCTCAGAAGATGCGGCGGTGGTGGTCGGCACCGTGATCGACCCCGAGCTGCAGGATGAGATTCGGGTGACGGTGGTCGCCACAGGTTTGGAAGATACCCGCAGTGCTGCCGCAGCAGCCACGGCTGAACCTCCGGTCAGGCTGGTGGAGAAGAAGAAAGACGGTGAGGTGGATTACGACAGGCTGGACCGGCCCACCGTTATCAGGCAGAAGCCGGACAGGACGATTAAGCCCCGCATCGCTTCCAAAGGCCTACCCCCGAAACAGGATGAAGATCTGGATTATCTGGATATTCCCGCCTTTCTGCGACGTCAGGCGGATTGATGGGGGACGTAGGTGACCGGCCGTCATCGCTTCTGTGGTGAGGTCCAGGGGCAGGTATGAAACCTGCCCTACAAGTTGTCATCCTGTAGGGGCGGGTTTCATCAAACCCGTCCGTAAGGTTGTTCGGGGGTTCACAACCGCATCGGCATGACGATGTAGCGAATACTGGGGTCCTCCGGATCCTCGGCGAGGCAGCTCAGGTTCTGCTCGGCGAAGGAAAGGGTGATAGTGTCCGCCTCGAGGTGGGAAACTGCATCGGCCAGATAGGCGGCATTGAAGCCGACGCTGAAAGGTGCGCCTTGAAAGAGCACTTCCAGTTCCTCCTCCGCCTCCTCCTGATCAGGATTGTGGGCCGAGAGACGGAGCAGATTTTCGGCCACGTCCAGGCGAATTCCCCGGTATTGCTCGTTGGACAGGATGGAGACACGGGAGATGGCGTCCTTCAGAATTCGACGGTCACAGGTGATCACCCGGTTGACCTCCTGTGGAAAAACCCGGCGGTAGTCAGGATAGCGTCCATCGATCAGCTTGGCGGAGAAGATGACTGAAGGTAGCTCCAGCCGAATGCTGTTGGCTGTGAGGCGGAATGTGACCGCTTCATCGTTGCCTTCCAGCAATCGAGACAATTCCTGGATTCCCTTGCGTGGAACGATCGGTTGGCTGATTTCTCCCAGCGGATGTTCCAAGGGCTGTTCGCACCAGGCCAGACGGTGTCCGTCGGATGCGACAGCACGGATACGACTTCCATCCAGCTCCAATAACAGGCCGTTCAGGTAATAGCGGACATCCTGTTGGGCCATGGCGTAGAGGGTCTTGGTCAGCAACTTCCGCAGAGAGTCGCTGCTGATCCGGGTCTCCGCTTCCTCGCCCCTGAGGTTGAATTCGGGGAAATTGTCACTGGGGAGGGTGGCGAGTGAGAACCGGCTGCGTCCTGCCTTGGTTTCCAGGGTTTTCCCATCTTTCATGGTGCATCGAATGGGGGTCCCGGTCGGCAGCAGACGGCAGATATCCAGCAGCTTCCTGGCAGGGACAGTGGTTTCCCCGTCTTGCCCTTCGACTTCGATCTGTGTGACCAGCTCTATTTCCAGGTCCGTGCCGATGAGGATCAATTGACTGTTTTGGACACGGAGCAGTACGTTGCCCAGGATCGGCAGGGTGGAGCGGCGTTCGATCACACCGGCCACTTTTTGCAGGGCTTCAAGAAGCGGCTCTCGGGTGATGGTAAATTGCATCGGGCAGAGTCTCAGTTGGTCAGCAAATGAAGTAGAGTGGAATAATCTTCCGTGAGTTTGGCGTCGGCTTCTTTCAGCTCACCCACCTT
Source organism: uncultured Methylococcales bacterium (assembly GCA_964445885.1). Classification (GTDB taxonomy): domain Bacteria; phylum Pseudomonadota; class Gammaproteobacteria; order Methylococcales; family Methylothermaceae; genus Methylohalobius. The sequence goes on along the minus strand of CAYUPV010000016.1, from coordinate 19,657 downwards.
GCGGCAGGCATGCAAGACTGTCGTGTGATCACGGCCGCCGAAGTATTCGCCGATTTCCGGCAGACTGTGATTGGTCAGTTCCTTGGCCAGCGCCATGGCGATCTGGCGTGGACGCGTAATCGAGCGGGTGCGTCTGCTGGAGAGCAGGTCGGCGACCCGGATCTTATAGTAATCGGCCACGGTCTTCTGGATGTTTTCAACGTTGATCAGTTTGTCCTGGACCGCAATCAGATCACGGAGTGCCTCCTTGGCGAAGATCAGTGTGATGGGTTCGCCGGTGAACTGTGCCCGGGCCGTCACGCGCCGCAAAGCGCCTTCCAATTCCCGCACGTTGGAACGAATCCTTTTACCGATGAAGAAAGCGACCTCTTCGGGCAGATCCAGGTCCCATTGCTGAGCCTTGCTCATCAAAATGGCGACCCGGGTTTCCAGATCCGGCGGTTCGATGGCTACCGGCAGCCCCCAGCCGAACCGGGACTTGAGCCTTTCTTCCAGTCCCTCGATTTCCTTGGGATAGCGATCGCATGTCAGGACCACCTGATGTTTGTTTTCCAGCAGAGTATTGAACGTGTGGAAAAATTCTTCCTGGGAACGTTCCTTGCCGGCAAAAAACTGGATGTCATCCACCAGCAGGGCATCGACGGAGCGGTAGTATTCCTTGAAGGCGTTGATGGCGTTGTGCTGCAGAGCGGTCACCATGTCGGAGACGAATCGTTCGGAATGGAGATAAACCACGTTGGCGTCGGGATTGCGTTCCACGATCAGGTTGCCAATGGCGTGCATCAGATGGGTCTTGCCTAATCCCACTCCACCATAGATAAACAGAGGGTTGTAGGCTTTTCCTACGTTTTCGGCCACTTGGGTCGCTGCGGCCTTGGCGAATTGGTTGGATTTGCCTTCCACGAAGGTGGCGAAGGTAAAGGCCGGATTGAGATTGTTGGTGCCAGGTTGCTTCTTCCGTGGTTTGTGGGATTTGGCACCGAAATTGGGCCGCACCGGGGCTTCCCCGGCCTCTTCCCTGCGGTTGCCGATCTCCAGTACCACTTGCGGCGTTGTCGTGCCGCTCTCGGGCAGGGCTGCCTCGATTTGCTCGATGAAATGATTTCGTACCCATTCGAGCACGAACTGATTAGGCGCCAGCAGACGGAGTTCCGTGTCGTTTTCGACCGCCTGTAAAGGGCGGATCCAAGTATTGAACTGTTGCGGTGGGATTTCATGTTCAAGTTTTTGGATACACCGATTCCAGAGATTGCTCATGGGGTTGGACCTTCATTCTAGGGTGTTGAACTGCCGATCCGGGGCGCGAGGATGGGGTTGACGCGTTGCCGGGTTGAATACTATACCGGATTTGGTGAGTGCTCACAGCATTGACATGTCAGCCTGGTCTGGAGTATATTCCCATATCTTTTTTTTAGTGTTTTCAAACAATTAAGGGTTTACCGATGAAAAGAACCTATCAGCCCAGCAAGATCCGTCGTGCCCGCAACCATGGCTTCCGTGCTCGTATGCGTACCCGGGGGGGGCGCAAGGTGATCACGGCGCGGCGCTCAAAGGGGCGGGCCAGGCTGTCACCCTAAGTCATTGAACGAGGCGGGTTACGGTTTTCCCAGGTACCTGCGACTGCTGAAGGCGGCTGATTATGAATACGTCTTCGAGAATCCGCGGGTATCTGCGGATAATTACTTTACCATTTTGATGCGGCCTAGCGGGAGCGAGTATGCGCGCCTGGGCTTGGCGATTTCCAAGCGCAGAATCAGTCAAGCGGCTGCGCGCAACCGTATCAAGCGGTTGGTGCGCGAGAGTTTCCGGTTGCAAAGTAATCAGCTGCCTGCCGCTGACTTTGTGGTGATGGCGAGATCAAAGGCAGCATCCGCCGACAGGAGTGAGCTATGGGAATCATTGGAAAGGCATTGGCAGCAATTGATCGCCGCCTCAGCAGTATCCTGATCGCACTGATCCGCAGTTACCGTTTCTTTCTCAGTCCCTGGATTGGAAACCAGTGCCGTTTCCATCCGACCTGTTCAGTCTATGCCATGACGGCCATCAGCCGGTTCGGCGTTTTGGGTGGCACTTGGTTGACGATTCTTCGCCTGTTGCGTTGCCATCCCTGGCATCCTGGCGGGCCAGACCCTGTTCCAGAGTACTTTGGTATAACAAAAAATGGATAATCTCAGGTTTTTTCTTTTCGTTCTGCTTGTATTGACGGGTTATATGTTGTGGGCTGCCTGGCAGCAGGATTACGGCCCCAGGTCGCCCCTGCCCGGGCAGCAGCCAGGGACCGAGGCGAAAGCCCCGGAGGAATCAGCGATTTCTGGCAGCGAGGCACAGGCTTCGAGTATGGCTGAAGAGGTCAGCGCCGGCAAAGTAAGCGTGAGAACCGACGTCATGCACGTCGAAATCGATCTGGCCGGTGGGGATATCCAGCTGGTCGATCTGCTCAAATATCCGGTCTCCAAGGACAAGCCCGATGAGCCGGTCCGACTCCTTACGCCTGACCTGGAAAAACTGTTCATCACCCAGAGCGGATTCCTTGGAGACGAACGAATCGCCCCCCCACATACAGTGATCTGGGAGGCACTGGAGCAGGATTTCGTCATGGAAGGCGAGCAGACATTGAAGGTACCGCTGGCGTGGCGTGGCGAAGGGGTCGAGATCGTGAAGACCTTCATCTTCGAACCGGGCAGCTACGAAGTCCAGATCGAATATCAGGTGCGTAACCAGTCCCAGGTGCCCTGGAGTGCCCGCCAGTATGGTCAGTTGAAGCGTAAGCGTCCCACCAAGGCCAGGAGAAATACTTTCATCCGTACCTTCACCGGGGTGGCTTGTCATACCGTGGACGATCCCTACGAGAAGATCAAATTCAACGATATCGAGGAACTGCCACGCAACTGGGAAACCGAAGGGGGGTGGTGTGCGATGATCCAGCACTATTTCATCGCTGCCTGGTTGCCTCCGGAAGACCAGATCAACCATTTCTACACCAAGGCCATGCCTGAGCAGGTCTTTATCGTCGGCTCCTATTCACCCGAATACCGAGTCTCACCAGGCGAGAACCGGTCTTTCAGGGCACGCTATTACATCGGCCCCAAGCTTCAAAACGTATTGGAAACCGTGGCTCCCGGGCTTGAATTGACGGTCGATTACGGTATCTTCACCTTTATCGCCGAACCCATATTCTGGCTGATGCAGAAATTCTTCTCCTACTTCGGCAATTGGGGCTGGGCCATCATCTGCACCACCATGGTCATCAAGGCGATCTTCTTCCCGCTGTCGGCGGCCAGCTACAAGTCGATGGCCAAGATGCGCAAGCTGCAGCCCAGAATGGAAGGACTCAAGGAACGTCTCGGCGACGACAAACAGAAATTCCACGAGGCACTGATGCAGCTTTACCGGGAAGAAAAGGTCAATCCCCTGGGAGGCTGCCTGCCCATCATGGTCCAGATTCCGGTGTTCATCTCGCTTTACTGGGTCCTGGTGGAAAGCGTGGAATTGCGCCAGGCTTCCTTTGTGTTGTGGCTGACCGATCTCACCTCCAAGGATCCCTACTTCATCCTTCCCCTGCTGATGGGGGTCAGTATGTGGATTCAGCAGAAACTCAGCCCACCGCCTACCGATCCGGTTCAGGCCCAGGTGATGAAGCTGTTCCCGGTGATCTTCACCGTGTTCTTTGCCTTCTTCCCGGCTGGTCTGGTGCTCTACTGGGTGGTCAACAACACTCTGTCCATCGTGCAGCAGTGGGTGATCAACCGCCAGATTGAAGGCACCAAGAAGGCTTGATTCCCAAAGACGACATCATCGCCGCACCCGCCACCCCCCCAGGACGGGGGGCGGTGGCCATGGTGCGGGTCACGGGTCCCGATCTGGAATCCCTGATCCATCCCCTCACAGGCCGGAACACCCTGGAACCTCGCCACGCCTATTATGTGTCATTCCTGGACCACCAAGGGCAGGCCATCGATCGCGGCCTGATCCTGTATTTCCCGGCTCCCCGCTCCTACACCGGTGAGGATATGCTGGAACTCACCTGTCATGGCAGTCCTGTGATCGTCGAATTGTTGCTCAGGCGCCTTTTTCAGTTGGGGGCGCGTGCTGCCCAGCCGGGGGAATTCAGCCAGCGGGCGTTTCTGAGTGGCAAGCTCGATCTGGCCCAGGCCGAGGCGGTAGCCTCGCTGATCGAAAGTGCCTCCGAGCAGGCGGTGCGGGCCGCCCAGAAGTCTCTGGAGGGAAAGTTCTCGCAGCGCGTTCATGCCCTGGTGGAGACCATCACCTTCCTGCGGGTGCAGGTGGAGGCGGCGATCGATTTCTCCGACGAGGAAATCGACCCGCAGGGAGAGCAGGATGTCCTGCTTGGGGTGCAGCGGGTGATCGATGAGTTGGCCCGGTTACGGGAACATGCGCGTCAGGGTCGGCTGCTGGAAGAGGGAATGACGGTGGTGATCGCAGGTCCCCCCAACGCCGGCAAATCCAGTCTACTCAACGCCTTGGCCGGGCGCGAGACCGCGATCGTCACCGACATCGCCGGGACCACCCGCGATGTGCTGCGCGAGCGCATCCATATCGATGGAATGCCTGTCCACGTGATCGATACCGCAGGCCTCCGGGAGGGGGGCGATTCTATTGAGCGCGAAGGAATGCGGAAGGCGCGCGAGGCAATGAGAATTGCCGACCGGATTCTCTTAGTCGTGGATACCAGTCGCCCGGCGGCAGAGGAGGATTTGTTGGCGGGTTTGCCGGAGACGATTCCCGTCACCTGGATCTACAACAAGATCGATTTGATCGGGGAAGCGCCGCGTTTGGAGGAAGGTGAGGCCGAGGATGGGGTCTATTTGTCTGCCAGGACGGGCGAGGGACTGGAACTGTTGCGCAGCCATCTGAAAGCGGAGATGGGATATGATGCCGAGGCTGAGGATGTTTTGTCTGCTCGACGTCGTCATTTGGAGGCGTTGATGGAGGCTGCGGGTTATTTGGGGCAGGCCTTGATGGAATTGGAGCATGGAGTGGCTTTTGAGCTGGCGGCGGAAAATCTGCGTCTTGCTCAAAGGGTCCTGGGGGAAATTACCGGCCAACTGGCCAGTGACGACCTACTGGGACGAATCTTTTCCGAATTCTGTATCGGCAAGTAACGCTTTTCCTATTCAGTGTGGCACCTCGTGAGGACCAGAGTCCAAAAGACTTCCGAGATATCGACTCCTTCGATTCGGGTGTGGTGTTTGATTATCCGTGTTGCTCTGAGTCTGCCATTCAATTGGGGTGCTTGAATTGAAAATATGGGTGGATGCAGATGCATGTCCTGGAGTAATCAAGGAGATATTGTTTAGAGCGGCAGAGCGAACCGGCGTGCAGCTTACCCTCGTGGCTAATCAGTACGTGCGCATTCCCCCGTCCAGCTGTATTACCATGCTCCAGGTGAGTTCTGGTTTTGACGTTGCCGACAAAGAGATCGTTACAAGGGTAAGCGTTGGCGACCTTGTGATCACCGGCGATATTCCCTTGGCGGCGGAGGTGATTGAAAAGGGAGGTTGCGCGCTCACTCCTCGTGGAGAGCTGTTGACCGAGGAAAATGTAAGAGCGCGTCTGAGTTTGAGAGATTTCATGGAGACCCTACGAGCCAGTGGGATAGATACAGGTGGGCCGCCGGCACTTAGTCACAGTGATCGGAAAAGTTTTGCGGATCATCTGGATAAATTGTTAAACAGGTATTCGGACTAGCCTTGACGAGGTATCTGTACCCTGTGCCTTGACAGAGTGGATTGGTTGCTTGGCGGACCGGATATACCGAGACTTTGGAATTGTTTGGCGACGATCGGTATTTCGCTTGTCTGAGTGACCTACCTTGGGCGTTGGCGTTTCTAGGCTGGTCCAGGGGTGACGACACCACAGGCCGATCACGGAAAGAAAAAACTACGCTGTCATTGGTAAATATATTTTTATTGACATATCCGAATATATGGATATAATTGCAAGTAGCTTGAAAAAATGTATATTGTGTATGTGCTCCTTTTCGTTGTCTTATCCGTAATTCTACGTCCTGTAGTTTCTAAGTACCAACTACTTTTTTTCGCTGTTTAATCCGCGCCCTCTATTTTGAAAGGCGCAATTTTTTGGAAAAATTAGGAATTTTATTATGTCCAATACAACGAGTGGGACCGTTAAATGGTTCAACGAAGCTAAAGGTTTTGGTTTTATCGAGCAAGAATCCGGTCCTGATGTATTCGTACATTTCAGTGCAATTGCCAGTTCAGGGTTCAAAACCTTACGCGAAGGCCAGAAAGTCGAGTTCACAGTCACCCAAGGTCAGAAAGGGCTTCAAGCAGAAAACATTGTTACCATCTAAGCACCCGACAGAAATATGATCTGTTGATGATATGATTGTTGCTTAATGGATTTCTGAAAAGGCAAGGCTATGTGGTCTTGCCTTTTTTATGGACAGTAGGAAAAACTCGACCCAGGTTCAAATATGTCGTCTATGACGCCACAAGAGTTTACCCATCAGGTAGGGGTGATCGCTCTGAAAAGAGCTGAATCTCCTTGTTCAGTGGTTAGTCTGAGATACCCGCCAGCCTCTTTCTCATCCCATCGCCTCAATCATTCCTTCCAATTCACAAGCCAATGCTGCGAACGGGAGTAGATCTATCGTGGTCTTTCGCTCCAGTTCCCGGCGCAAGCGTTGATACTTACTGAACTTCTGCAGACAGGCGGGACTGGTACAGACTAGTCCCACCTCCGATTCGTTGGACAGGAGACGGGCGGTGAGGGTGGCTGCGGCGCCGCGGAAGCGTTCGGACAAGGCATGCTTGAGATGGCTTTCCCAGTCGGAGCGGGCGGGGACCTGGGCCAGCACAAGCAGAATATCGGTAAGGCCCAGGAAATCTGTGACTGTGCGGAAACTTTGGATGGTATTGGTGTCGTCCGCACTATCCAGCGCCAGTTCCATAAGCACTGGAAATTCATCGAAATTCAGGAATAACGAAAGGCGCCGGGCCTGTTGCCCATCCAACCCCTCCGCTTGCAGACGGGCAATTTCCTTCTCATCCATGGTGGCGAAACGATGTTGGTAATGCTGGAGAAATGATCTGCATTTTTCAATGATTTCCGTTTCCGGCCAGATGCGTCTTCCACGTTCGAGAAACCATCGGCAGCAGGCCTCGAGGGCATCCTCAAGTCGCAGGATCAGGCTATACAGGCGTTTACTCGGAAATTGATGCTGTTGATCCAGCAGGGTCTTGCGTAAGGCCGCAGTGTCCAAAGCCTCATCGAACACCAGGAACAGACCGACCGATTGTTCCAACAATGGACCAGGGAGTGCCTCCATCCAGGTCAGAAAGGTGGATCCAGTTCTGTCAAAGATGTAATTTCCCAAGCTGGTGGCAGTGACCTCCTTGGCTAGGGGATGGGCTGCTATTTCACGTCTGCATTGCTCCACCAACTCGGTTGGAAAGTACCCCTTGAGGAACGATTGCAAGAAGTCATTGGCAAGGAATGTGGGGCGCTCCAGTAATGCCTGCTTAAACTGCATTTTCGCCAGCGACAATAATACCGCAAGCTCGGGGCGGGTCAGGGCGCAGTCTGAGCGGGTCAGCACTGCATCACGGAAAGGAAAACTCTCCGCTTCCCGGTTGAGCAAACCGGCATTTTCCAGTTTGTCGGCCAATTCCAGGAAGGCGGTCGGTTCCCGCTGGCAACGCAACAGATCCAGAGCCAGGCACAAACCTTGTCCACGATTGTGTCCGATGACTCTATTGACTGATTCGTCAGCCAGATCAGCCAGCCATTCATCGGCTGTGCGATCACCCAGGTTGCCTGCAGACTCTGCTTGGCGCAACAGGATCTTGAAATTGACTTCGTGGTCGGAAAGATCAACCCCACCTGAATTGTCGATGGCATCCATGTTGAGTTTGCCGCCAGCCAAGGCATATTCGATCCGGCCCTTCTGGGTGAAGCCTAGATTGGCGCCTTCCGCGACCACCCTGACTTTGAGCTGAATGGCGTCGATACGTACAGAATCATTGCCGGGATCGCCCACATCCTGGTTCTTTTCATCGCTGGCCTTGACATAGGTACCGATACCGCCGAGCCAAAACAGATCGGCCTCAGCCATCAGGATGTGACGAATAAGGCTTTCGGCGTCCAGATGCTCGTGGCGAATGCCCAACCATCTGCGCACCTGTGAAGAAAGTGGAATGTTCTTGACCTTGCGGGGCCAGACGCCACCTCCCGGGGAAATGAGTTTGAGATCATAGTGATCCCAGCCGGCTCGCGCCAGGAACAAGCGCTGTCGTTCCTGATAGGAAGGCTCAGGATCAGGGTCCGGATCGAGAAAAATATGCTTGTCGGAAAAAGCGGCCTTCAATTTGATCTGCTGCGAAAGCAGCAAGCCATTGCCAAAAACATCTCCCTCCATGCTGCCGATGCCTATAACAGTGATGACGTCGTTGTCCAGATTACGTTCCAGTTCATAGAAGTGACGACGTGCGCACTCCCATGCCCCTTTGGCGGTAATACCCAGTTTCTTGTGGTCGTACCCCCGGGATCCCCCACTGGCGAAGGCATCTCCCAGCCAGAAACCATATTGATCCGCTACTTGATTGGCGGTATCGGAAAGGTGAGCGGTTCCCTTGTCGGCCGCCACCACCAGATAAGGATCATAACCGTCGTAACAGATCACACTTTGGGGGTGCTGGGGCTTTCCTTCCTCGAGATTATCGGTCAGATCCAGCAAGGCCCGCATGAACAGTACATAGGCTTCGTCGGGAATACGTTTCATCCTTGTGGACGTCGGTTTGATGACGAAGCCACCCTTGGCGCCTTGGGGAACGATCAGGGCATTCTTGAGCATCTGGGTACGCATCAGATCCCAGATTTCGGTGCGGAAATCCGCGGGCCGATCGGACCAGCGGATACCACCACGGGCGACTTTGCCGCCACGCAGATGAACCGCTTCCACTGATCGGTTGTGGACATGGATTTCGAACAGTGGGCGGGGGGCCGGCATGGCAATCACCCCGAGGCTGCTGAGCTTGAAGGCGAAGCGGTTTTCAGCTCCGGGACGAAAGAAGTTGGTGCGGACGCTGGCATCGATCAGATTGAAAAGCGTTCTAAGAAGGCGGTCTGCATGGATATCGCTGACGGGTTCCAATGCCTGTTGGAGTTCCAGCCGCAAAGGCAGTAACCCTTCCTCCTCTCGCTGCTCCAGGGTGGGGAATGACAAGTTGGGATCAAAGCGTGTCTGAAAATACTTTCCCAGCAGGGAGGTGATCTCAGGATAAGCCAGCAGGGTATGATGGAATCCGTCCTGCTGGACATGGCCGGGGAGTTGAAGGAAATAGTTGCGGTAACCACGCAGTGTATCGACCATTCGCCAGGATAAGCGGGCCTTCAGGACCAAGCCATTGAGGGCGTCATCCTCGATTTTTTCGGCCAGTAACGCAGTCAGAAGATCAACGATTTCCGGGCGGGCCTGACTCAAAACTTCCTCGTTCCCAGGCATCTCGACGCGGAAACATCGTATATGGACAGTGCCTTCAGGCAAGGTGACGCGGAAGCAGGATTGGTCGGTAACCCTCAGGCCAAGATTGCGAAGCGGGGGCAGCCATTCGTCCAGATAATGAAACGTAGCGCTGTAGAAGCGTAGGCAGGGCGGGTGATCGTCGGTTCCAGGCCACAACTCCACGGCATCGCCTCCGTCGCGGACTACACGATCGACGTGGTCGATATCGCAGCGAGCCAGTGCAGGAGGCGTGGCCCGCTTGTATTCGGAACCGAAGGCTCGTCGATAACGGACAGCTGATTCCGGACCGATGAACTTGGCAAGTGCCTGGTCCCAATCCATTTCAGCGCAGCTTTTTTTTCATGATCAGTACGTTGGTGTCCTGGCCGCGACGGTATTCCACCTCGTCCATGAGTTCGCGGATCAAAAACAGCCCCCGGCCATGCTCAACCGGTGACTCCGGGTCCGGCAGGGGCAGCTCCTCCAGGTCGAAACCCTGGCCTTGGTCAAAGACCTCGATACACAGTTCGTCCTGTTCGATATGAATCCGTACCCGTACCGTTTTGCTGGAATTCTGGTGATGGGCGTGCTTGATGGCATTGGTCATGGCTTCGGTTAGCACCAGGTTGAGATGATAGGCCAACGTTTCCCGGTCCCCCTGGTAACGGTCGAGTTCACGGGCGATGGCTTCGCCGATGTTGCCGATCAGGCTGAGATAGCGGGTCTGATTGGGGACGATGATGTCCACCTGGATATCATCAGGAGTGGTCATGTTCGTCACCGCTGTGTAGAGCCTCGTCCACGTCCCGATAGATTTCGAATACCCGGTTGAGGCGTGTCAGTTCAAACATAGAGTTCACCCGTGGTTGCAGACCGGCCAAGACCATGGAACCCTGGTGAAGGTTGGCGTTCTTGTAACCGGACAACAGCGCTCCGAGTCCGGAACTGTCGATGAATCGTACCTCGCTCAAATCGACCACCAGGTGGTTCTCGCCACTTTCCAGATGTTTCAGGATGCTGTCTTTCAGATCACTGGAATTGTGGGCATCGAGACGGGCCTCCTTAATATTGAGAATGACCCAATTTTCTTGTTTGCTGGTTTCGATTTGCATCGGGACTTGTACTTCTATAAATTGAAAAAAAGGGGGTTACAGCAAGCTTATGACAGTTTGCAACTCGCTGTAAACCTGGATTGTTGATTCCCTGATTTGGCTCAGATTCTTCTCGCAAGGGGGATGCTTTGGGAACAAGAGCTTGACGAGCGTCTTTTTATGGTTGCTCGGCTGGGGAGGGCTGTTTTATCTGGCGGCCTTGCCGGTTGATTTATATCAGCAGATTTTGTTAGGCGTCATCGCCTTGTTGCTACTGACAGGACTGCGCACGTTGCCCAAAATAGGGTTGTGGCGCGTTATGTTTCTCGTTATTGCGGGCTTTCTGCTGCTACGCTATTTGTTCTGGCGGACATTTCACACCCTGGGGTTCGACGATCCCTTCAGTTTTGTGGCTTCTCTGGTGCTATATGGCGCTGAGCTTTACGGGATTGCCATGTTTTTGCTTAGTGCTTTTGTCAATGTCAGGCCGATCCTTCATAGGGCCAACAGGAAGGAGACAGGATGGCCTACCGTGGATATTTATATTCCCACCTACAATGAATCTGTCGGGATAGTCAAGACAACCATGGTTGCGGCCACCGCCCTGGAATATCCCAGCCATCTCCTGAATATCTACCTGCTTGATGATGGTGCCACCAGCGAAAAACGAAATTCTTATGATCTGACAGCCGCCCAGGTGGCCCGGCGGCGGCATCAGGAAATGAGAAACTTGTGTCAACAGCTGGGTGTGCATTACCTGGCCCGCCAGGATAATCAACATGCCAAAGCCGGCAACCTCAATGCCGCGTTTCAGCGGACTCAAGGGGATATGATTGTCGTACTTGACTGCGATCACGTACCCACGGTCGATTTTCTGCAGCACACTATCCCTCATATGATGAGGAACCAGCGCCTGTTTCTGGTTCAGACGCCACATTTTTTTATTACCCCAGACCCCATAGAAAAAAACCTAGGCCTGTTCAATCGGATGCCTTCGGAAAATGACATGTTCTATAAGGCTGTACAGCCGGGACTGGACTTCTGGAATGCGTCGTTTTTCTGTGGTTCGGCGGCGGTTTTGCGTCGAGAGGCTTTGTTACAGAACGCTGGGTTTTCTGGGCAATCGGTCACTGAAGACGCTGAAACCGCACTCAGTCTCCATGCCATGGGATGGCAATCCCGTTACGTACTTAAACCCTTGATATCGGGTCTTCAACCGGAGACCTTTGGAAATTTTGTGAACCAGAGAATGCGCTGGGCACAGGGAATGGTGCAGCTTTTCCTGCTCAAGAATCCATTATGGCAGCATGGTCTGGATGCAGGCCAAAAACTGGCTTATCTCAACTGTATGTTATTCTGGTTTTTTCCTTTTGCCAGACTGGTTTTCCTGCTTTCCCCATTATGCTTTTTGCTTTTTGGTTTGAAAATTTATGATGCCACACTCAATGAGATTGGGAGCTATACAGTTCCGTATCTTCTTGCTTTGATTCTTACCGCAAATTATCTTTTTGGGCGGGTGCGCTGGTTTTTGGTTTCTGAAATCTATGAAAGTATGCAGTCATTGTTTTCCCTAAGGGCCATCATCAATACGATCAGAAGCCCGAGTCGACCGGAGTTTATGGTGACCCGGAAAGGAGAAACATTAGACACCGATTTCATTTCTCCCCTGGTGGTGCCATTCTATGTGCTTTTATGTTTGCTTGGCTTGGGGCTGATAGCAGCCGGAATTCGTTGGGAATTATATCCGGAGCAGCGTCCACTGATTCTGATAACCAGTTTGTGGGGAGGGTTCAGTTTTCTGATTGTCATCGCCAGTTTGGGAGCAATGTACGAACGCCGGCAACGCCGCCATCATCCGCGTCTGCCCGCTGACAATCTCTCTGCCATTTTTACCGTCGATGGAAACGAGTATCCTGTGACCATTGTGGATATTTCTACCGGTGGGGCGGCCCTGGCCGGATTGCCAACAAGCTGTGTAGGGAAAGCACAGGGTCTGCTTCAGCTCCGGCATCCGCTGACAGGTAAAAGCTGTGACTTCTTCGTGGAGGCCGTGAGTCAATATTCATCCCCCAGCGGGAAGCTGACCGGCATCCGTTTTTTGCCCCATTCCCTGGAGGGATACCGAGATATCGTCTTGCTGGTGCACGGAGACAGTCGCCGTTGGGAGAGGATTCTTCAGTTGCGGGATCAGGATATGGGTATTCTTCCTGCCTTGGGCTTTCTATTGACCAGTGGCTTCCGTCAGGCAGGTGTCCATGCCTCAGCACTGTTCAAATCAATAATAAACAACTGGAAACACAATGAAATCTCAGTATACCCTGGCCCTTTGGGTGATATTGCTGGTGGCGATGTTTCCTTGGCAGGACAGTCAAGCCGAACAGATCCAGCGACAGCCACTCATTCGGCTGATGACAAAGCCGGGATCCATCGAACTGCGAAATCTGGGGGATGAATACCGGCTGTCTTTCCCGGTTCCAGATCGCTACCAAGTCGAGCGCGCTACTCTTATTGTGGACTTTACTCACTCCAACGCATTGGTTCGGTCACGTTCGCAGTTGCGGGTCCGAATCAACGGTGTAACAGTTGCCCAATGGCATTTGGGCGGTAATAGTTTCCACCGCATCGAGAAACTGGTCATTCCACCGGAACTTCTGTTGAACGGCTACAACGAGCTCCAGTTCCAAACCGCACAACATTACACCAACGATCAATGTGAAGCTCCGGACAGTCCTGAATTATGGTTGGAAATCAATCCGGTACGATCTCAATTAGAGTTTCAGTACCAGCTCAAACCGGCTTTTCTGAGTCTGGCCAGGTTATCCAGCCTGTTGGACAAGAAGCTGCCCGAATCGACGATCCAGCTGCTTTTCCCTTCGCGGCAACTGATCGAGGACGAGTGGAATTGGGGTGGCCTCGTGACCCAGGGAATTGCACTACGTCTGGACTATGCTCCCTTTCGACTGCAACTTGGACGGTTGGAAGTCAAAGAACAAAAATTCCCGGTTAATTTGAACGTGTCTCAGGGGCGGGATTCTATCATCATCGGAGATCGGGTAAAACTTGCGCCTTACCTTGCAGAAGAGACGTTGGCAAAGATCACCGGGCCCTATTTGGGGTTGTTTCCCGCTCCCGATGCGCCGGAAAGATTTGTCCTCCTGATATCAGGTAAGGATGCCCGTGAAGTTGGGCAGGCTGTCCTGGCTTTTTCATTGTTGAACTTCCCTTTGCCTGATGAGAGGGAGACGGTGATCCGGTCCATTCAAATGGACCTGGTCCTTCCCTATCAGGGCTATCCGGCGCTTGAGCCAGAGGGAACCTATACCTTTAAACAACTGGGGTTCAACACCGCTTTCCGACAAGGATTGAATCCCCCTCCTATGACGTTAGGGTTTTTTCTTCCGCCTGACCTGTTTGCTCCGGAAGACAGCGAGATCGTTCTCATGTTGCATCTCGCGTACAACGCAGGTATGCGCCGGGATTCCCTGATTGAAGTGAGCGTCAATGGAATCTTTGAACAGGCTGTACAACTGACCGAAGAGGGGGGAGGCCATTACCGCGATTATCGTATCGCTATCCCTTTGCGCACATTCAAGCCCGGCCTCAACCGTATCACCTTCCAGCCTTTGCTGGTGCCGCTGGTCACCGGAGAGTGCCTCTATTTAAATTCCCAGCCTTTGCACGTTACCGTGTTCGGGGATTCCAAGATTCAGATGCCAAGGGCAAGTCATTACGCCAAGTTGCCTGACTTCTCCCTGTTGGCAGCAGCTGGATTTCCCTATCTGAATCGGGCTGGTGGTGAGGGGCTGGGGATTCAGTTGTTGAATCGAAGAGAAGATAGCGTACTGGCGGCCTGGCATTTACTGGCGAAATTGGCGCGCGTGAACCGGTTGCCGTTGCCCAGGAGCCGGATAAAATTTGCGCCTTTTTTCGCCGTCAGGGATCTGATTCTAGTGGGAGGGCATGTGGATTCCCTGAAGGGGGAACTGTTCAAGTATTCTCCCATCGGGTTGGGCAATCCCTGGTATCGTTGGCACTATCCGCATGGCAAGGCCTTGTCCGCAGGGACGGTAAACCCCTGGTGGCAATCCTGGTTGGGGCATTTCTTGATCGAGGAGTCTTCTTTTCCCCCGGCATTGACTAGGCGTTACGCAGTGGTCGAGCAAAGCGGTGGACTTGGCCGTCATGCCCTGGGGATGGCTTTTCCTCATCCTGCCGCCGCTGATCGTCTGGTGACCGCTTTTGTGTCCAATGGCGATCTCTATCCGGCCATCCAGGCGTTGACAGAGCCCGCCCTATGGTCGCAAATGAAGGGCGATCTGATTATCTGGCGGCAAGACTCCAAAACCCTCTTTTGGCAACATTTGAGTAAGCCGTTTTATGTCGGTAACGCGGGTATCACCCCTATGGTTTTGTATCATTTTTCCCGTCATCCCTGGTATTGGGTGTTGGCGGTCCTTGGCGCGATAGTGTTTTTCGCCTGGGTGACCCATGTGCTGCTCAAACGATTCAAGCGCCGACATAAACCCGATGCCGAAGAGATTGCACCTTAATTGCTTGCTTCTGGTCTTTACTCTGCTAGCCGGGTGCGGACCGGTCGGTGACCTGCAGGATTCATGGGTGCAGTACCAGAAGCGGTTTATCATGGCGGATGGCCGGGTCGTCGATAATGGCAATGGAGACGTTTCCCATTCTGAAGGCCAAGGTTATGGAATGCTGCTGGCTCATGCCGCCGGCGATCGGTCGTCGTTCGAAAGAATCTGGCACTGGACCCGGTGCAACCTGCAGGTGCGCAAGGATCATCTGTTCATCTGGCGCCGCCGCCCGGGCCAGCCCTTGGCTGCCGAGGATCGCAATAATGCGACCGATGGTGATCTGCTGATCGCCTGGGCCCTTTTGGAAGCTTCGAATAGCTGGGGACAAACCGACTGGCGGGACGAGGCCCTGGCTATCCTGGCGGATCTCAAACGGTCCGTGATCCGCACCTGGAACGGCAAGCCCGTGCTTCTGCCGGGCAGTATCGGTTTCGAACAGGGGGACCGGCTGGTTCTCAACCTTTCCTATTGGATCTATCCCGCATTATCCAGGTTTGTTGACCTGGACCCGGATCCCTTATGGAAAGAACTGATTGACAGTGGCCTGGCGCTAACCAGGCAGGCCCGGTTTGGGGCATGGAAACTGCCGGCCGACTGGGTGGTGGCCGACAGGACGCTGCAACCCTGGCGTGAGCGCGGTACCCGATTTGGCTATGATGCCGTGCGAATCCCTCTTTATCTCGTCTGGGGTGGCTATTCAGAGCCGGATCTGCTTGGCCCCTTCGTCGGTTTCTGGAATGCCTTTGGGCGCTTCGTGCCACCCTGGGTGGACCTGGAGGCCGATTGTCTCGGTGCCTATCCTGCGCCTGCTGGAATCCAGGCCATCCGAGCTCTGACCCGTTATGCCGTTGGTCGTACCTGGTGGTTCTGGCCCCCCAGTATGGACGATGATTATTATTCGTCCACCCTGGTGTTACTCAGCCGCCTGGCAGCCAAGGGCATGTCATGAAAAGTCCCCAGTTTCGATATTGGTTGATGGCCTTGGTGTTGGCCTGTTGGAGTGATCTGGGGACTACGAATACCGGCCAACCAGATGAACGTATTCTGTGGCAACTGCTGCAGAATGGTAAGTTTCGGCTATTGAAGCAGGCCATCCACGAGTACCGAGAGCAATATCCCGGTTGGGCGCCCCCTCGGGAACTGGTGCGGGCGATGAAAGTTTCACAACACCATCCGAAGCCTGCCATTGGCCTCACGGGGGCGGTGTTCCGGCAAATCCGCGAAGCCGCTCGTGAGCGGAAATGGGAGGTGCTGATCAGGCTGGCCGGGCGTCATCCCCGTTTCTTCGGCTGCGCCCATGCCGGACACATGCGTCTTCTGGCGCTCGCTTTTGTACGAACCGGCCAGCCTGAACAGGCGGCTGCTCATTATCGTCGGGTCCTGCGCTGCCGCGGCGTTCCCGCTCGTGAAATTCTCGAACAGGCGCTCTGGCATCTGCCGTTGTCGGTCTTTCAGAAGGTGCTTGGTGACGCAACTGGGCTGATCTCATCCCAGTCCTATGCCGAGCTGGACTATCTCGGCAGGCGGCGGGCGCTGGTCGAAGCCCAGCAACGACAGCAATGGCGACGATTTGAAAAGTTGAGCGATGAACTGTCCGGGCTGGTGATGGAACGACGGGATCTGGAACTCGTTTCCATGATCGCTTGGGCCTGGTATGACCGTGGGAATTGGCAGGAGGCAGAAAAGTGGTTTCGGCGCGGCCTGACATTGGACCCGGACAACGAAAATCTTGCCAACGGGTTGTTGATGACGGCCATCCGGCTTGAGCGCGATGCCGACGTGATTGCGGCGGCACGACAATACGGCAAACGCTATCCAAGCCTGAGCAAAAAAGCCGCCAGTTACCTGTTGGCGCGGGGGTGGGCGCTGTATCACCAGAAAGCCTATGAGCAAAGCCGCCGCTATGCCGAACTGTCCCTGTCCTGGGCAAGCGAGAAGGAGCCGGCCGACTATCTCCTGGCATGGCTTCTCCTCGAGCAGGGCCAACACGATCAGGCGGTCCGGCGATTCGAGCGGCTGTACCTCACCCATCCTGACAACCCGGAGTATGCGAATGCTCTGGTGACCAGCCATTTGCAAGCTGGGATGAGCCCCGACCGACTTGTCCGGCGCTATCCTCAGCCCACCATCAGGGCGCTGGTGATGCCACATCAGGCCCGGCAAAGTTACTCCCGCAAACAGTTCCTGAGGGCCTGGCGGCTGGAACCCGAATCGTTTCCTCAGCTGGATCATATCGACACCCCTTCCCTGGGGATAGGCGCACTCTATCGTTTCAAGTCGGGAAACTCCGGCCTGGATCGTCTCCACTCCTTCATCACGCCGCTGTTTTACGGTGAATACAATCTGGGCCTGAGTCATTATGGTGCTCACCTGGGATTACAGGTAATCCAGAGTGGCAAGTTGCACGGAATGGGAATCAGGACGCTTCAGACTAACGATCGGCCATTGACGGATTCCGAGCGCAGGGTGCTGGACCAAGAAGCCACGCGCTTAAGGGACGACCTTCCGACCAAGGCGGTGGAATCTGCTTTGATCGAATTTTCCTGGCGCCGGGAAGGTACTTTGAATCCCTTTTTTTCCTTTGGCCTGACGCCCATTGGCGGGCCGCTGCCTCCCCGTCCGACGTTTCGATTGGGGCTGGGGGACTGGATCACGCCTGAACGTTCAAACGCTCATTTGCGCTGGAATGTCAAAGCCTACAGCCAGCCCGTGAGGCAAAGCCTGCTTTCCTATAGCGGATGGAAAATGTTGGGAAAACAATGGGGACGGGTGCTGAAAAGCGGGATCGGTCTGACCGGTCTGCATCAGTGGGAAGGGAGCCGATGGAACGTCTATGAGTCGCTGGATATGGCTTTTCTTGATGGTAAGGGGACCAAGGACAACTGGATGGTCGGCTATGCTCTGGCACCAGGCTATGACTTCGGCTTGAAGGCATTCGATTACTTTACCCTGGGGCCTTACTTCAATTTCCTCCACTACGGCAACGACCAAAACCACTTCCGTCTGGGGCATGGTGGCTATTTCAGTCCCCAGATGTTCTATGCGGGTGGGGTTCAGTTGGGCCTACTGACACGGGAAGGGAAAAGGCTCATGGTCGAGGCGCGTTTGGCGGCGGGGATCCAACATTTCAAGGAAGGGCGGTCGCCCTGGTATCCCCGGGGATGTGATGTTGGGCGGGCCTTGTGCTCACAGAATCCCGACTATCCCGAAAACAGGGAGACCAGTTTCGCGCCTTCAGGCCGTATACGACTGGTCTGGCAGCTCCACCCCCACCTGCAACTGGCCGGTGGGGTCTACGGGCAGAGAACCAACGGTTACAACGAGTTTGGCGCGGGGGTGTCGCTGCGTTTCCTGTTCGAACCCAGAGCGGCGGCATTCAGCGCCGATCTGCCGCCGTTCTTGTTCGGTGTCCTCCAATAGCGCAGAACACCCAGGGGGCCAAGGGCAAGTATGATCATCCATATGGTCGAAGGCTCGGGAATGAAAATATAGTGATTCACCTGACCACTGTATTGGTGTTGTGGGCTGGTCAGGGAACCGGCGATCAGATTGCCGTCGATATGGCCGTTGTAGAAGTTGACCTGTGCCAGGGGGGCCAGAATGCTGCCCATGATTCCGATCGAATGCAGTTCAAGGGATCTGGTATGAGGGAAATTGAACATGACCCGGCGTGTGAGATCGCCGTTATGGCGGAATCCGACATCGGGTTTGTTGTCCGGGACCCGGATCCAATCTTTATCCAATTTCCGGTAGAATCCAAAGCCGGACATTTCGGCAAAGATCCCGTCCACATTGATTAACACGGTGGATTGTAGCGGTACATCCAGGTAAAAAGTGTCGGTGCCGTCGAGCAGGTCACTGTCCAGGGAGAAGATATTGAACCAGGGATCGTTGCCTTCCAGAAACAGGCGCCAGCCGGAGTCATTCCCTTCGGTCCGGACCGTCCCGTTGGCCGCCATGGTGGACCAGTGTTCGGAACGGTTGCGCAGGTTCTGTTCCAGGGCGGTGAAGTTCAGGGGGTTGCCCTGACGGACGGTGCCGTAGTTTGAATGGGGGGCAGTGTCGTAA
Organism: uncultured Methylococcales bacterium; assembly: GCA_964445885.1. GTDB lineage: Bacteria > Pseudomonadota > Gammaproteobacteria > Methylococcales > Methylothermaceae > Methylohalobius. Next base: position 419 of record CAYUPV010000016.1, on the reverse strand, counting down.
AGACCGAAATTCCGGAGTTCAGCCGAACCACCCGTGACTACGTTGCCGTGGTAGACGCGGCCCCTATGAAAGTGAATATTGCCGCCAACGATCAGGGTATCCTTGAAATTGTCCTGATCGGTCAGCTGCGAGCCCACGGCATAGTCTTCCAGGATCAGGTCGCCACCCACGGCCATTTTTCCTTCCACATCGGAACGCCGGGCTTGCATGTCATTCAGAACGAAAAGATCGTATTGACCGGCGCTCCCAAGGGAAATGGCCTGACCAGTCAGTGAGAATAACAGTAGCGGGAGCAGACAAAAAGTTGTTCGCATGGTAACGCTCATGAAATCACCATTTCACCCCGAAGCATGAAAGTTCCAAAGCCGAGGCAGGGGATTCGGCTCGAGGGCGTACACGGCCCGGACGGCCGTGTCCGA
>CAYUPV010000015.1:0-25708 GCA_964445885.1 uncultured Methylococcales bacterium | reverse complement strand
CTGAATCAGGGCGCTGCAGAGACGCAACAAAGCCAAATATTTTGTCCATCCGTGTGAGAACCACGGAGCTGAAAGGCGCTCCCAAAGCGAAATTCTCCCCAAGGACAGTCAAAAGAAAGGTGGCGGGTGGCTCCTTGTGCAGGGTATCGCGGTAAATTGCGAGCAGGCTCCAGGGGCTCAAGGCGTGGGTGGAAAAACTGTCGTCGCGGAGGGGATGAACCTGTTCGAAGCTGAACGGTGCCGGCATTCCCATTCCGGCGTCGACCAGCAGCACCCTTTCATGGGCTTCCATATCCAGGATGTGCTCGGGCTGAAGCTGCATGGCAGTCAGAAAATCGAATCGGCATTCATTGTGCTTCGCCTGAAGAAAACGCTGCTCCAGCCGATCCACCAGAACTGGCCCAACACCGTCATCGCCACGACCGGGATTGCCATAACCCAGCAATAGAATCCTCATGCAGCCGTTACCGTTCCATCAACATGCTTGACCAGATGCTGCCGGATTCGCCCTGCGGCATCCACCAGGGTTACCTCAAGGGGCATCTTGCCGATGGCGTGGGTGGCACAGGACAGGCAGGGATCGTAGGCGCGGATGGCGATCTCGATACGGTTGAGCAGGGGTTCGGTCAGCTCCCGTCCGTCCAGATATTCGGCCGCCACCTGACGGACGCTCTCGTTCATGGCGGTGTTGTTGTGGGTGGTGGAGACGATCAGATTGGCCTTGGTGACCAGCCCTTCGTCGTTGACCCGGTAATGGTGGATCAGCACGCCGCGCGGCGCCTCGATAATCCCGATCCCCTCGGGTCTTTTCTCTCCGGTCACCATCAGCTCACCGGAATAAAGATCTGGATCTGCGAGCAGCTCCCGGATCTTCTCGGCACAATGGAGAATTTCGATCATCCGCGCCCAGTGATAGGCCAGGGAGGCCTGCACCGGCAACCCGTGATCCAACAGCATGAATTCCTGCCGCGCCTGCTCCGCCAGCGGGGAGTCGATGTAATCACAGCAGTTGATCCGCGCCAATGGTCCTACCCGGTACCACCCCTCCTCCGGTCCCAGCTCTGCATAATAGGGGAACTTCATGTAGGTCCAGGGTTTGACGTTCTCGTGAATGAAATGGGTATAGTCCTGATCGCAGATCTGGTCGTTGAGAATCCTGCCATCGGTACCTTTGAGCCGCAGGCAACCCTGATACAGTTCGTGACCGCCGTCCCCTGTCACCAGAGACATGAAATTCGAGCGGATGACTGCGAAGCACTGATGATAATCCGCATTGGCAAGATACAGCCGGCGGATCAGATCCAGGCCGTTCCGGCTCCAGACGATCACCTGATCGAGATTCTTTTCCAGATGGGCGCGGTCTTCAGTGGTCAGGAGTTTGTTCATTCCACCCGGCAGGGGGCCAGTGCCATGGATGCGCTTGCCGATCACTGCTCTGATCACTTCCTGGCCGAACTTGCGCAGACGGATACCTTCCAGACCGATCTCCCGGAACTGATCCGATCTTAGCAACTCAAGGATGTTGCGCCTCTCTGCCTCGCTGTCGAAACCAAACAGAAGGTCGGGCGAGGCCAGATGGAAAAAATGCAACGCATGGGACTGGAGCACCTGACCGTAATGCAGCAGGCGGCGCAATTTCTCGGCACTGGGTGTCAGCTGCACCACGCCCACCAACCGGTCAACCGCCTTGGCGGCGGCAAGCAGGTGACTGACCGGGCAGATGCCGCACAACCGCTGCACCAGCACCGGCACCTCCCAGTAGGGACGGCCCTGGATGAATTTCTCGAAGCCACGGAATTCGACGATGTGCAACCTCGCCTGGCACACCCGGTTGTCCTCGTCCAAAAGCAGCGTGACCTTGCCGTGCCCTTCCACCCGGGTCACCGGATCGATGGCGACCCTTCGCAGGTTCTCACGGTTGGCGGCGGTTTCCAGGTGGCGGTAGCGCTGATCAGGCATCGATGGACCGGTTTAATGACACTGCATCGATTCTAACTGGGCCTTTCCAGTTTGTCAGCCTGGGAATCATTCAGTCATAACGGATCAACCCGTATGCCAATTCCGGTTCGTTGCCGTCGATCAAGGCAGTCAACACGGCCCAGATGGTATCGGCCGAGGGAGGGCAGCCGGGAATGGAATAATCGACCTTGACCACCTCGTGGATGGGATGGACCTTGTCGAGCAGCAGCGGAAGCTCCGGGTCACCCGGCACCTTTGGATCGGTGACGCCGATGCCGGTGAGGAAGGCTTCCTCCAGACAGTCGCCCAGATCGTAACGGTTGCGCAGGGCCGGGATGCCGCCGTTGATGGCGCAGGCGCCGATGGCCACCAGGATCCGGCAGTTGTTGCGGAATTCCCGCAGCACGTGGACGTTTTCAGCGTTGCAGACTCCACCCTCGACGATGCCGATGTCGCAATTGGTGCAGGATTTTATGTCGGTCAGGGGGGAACGGTCGATATCGGCGATCCCGGCCAAATCGAGCAGGCGTTCGTCGATGTCCAGGAAGGACATGTGACAACCGAAGCAACCGGCGAGAGAGGTGGTGGCAATTCTAACCTTCCTCTTTTGCATCATCTCGTCTCCTCACCAGGGGAGCCTCCCCTTCCAGGCTCACTTCGGCGATGGTTCTGTGATCGTACTTGCGCTGGCCGATGGGTACCTGGAACGCGGTTTCCTTGACCACGATCGCCCCCACAGGGCAGATGTGCGCCGCCCTATCCTTCACGTCCAGTTCGCTGTTGCCCAGTCTCCCTGAAGTTGAATTGATGATCAGACGGGTATGGATGCCGCGGCCCGGCTGGCCCGGACGCACAGCCCGCAGAAGATGCAGCGGTCGCGATCCAGCAGTATGTCGGGATGGGAGGCGTCGATCTCCCGCCTGGGGAAGAAATGGGGGAAGTGGCTGTCGGTCATTCCCACGTAATAGCCCATTGCCTGAAGTTCGCACTGGCCGCTCTTTTCGCAGGAAGGACAGAAATGATTGCCCTCGACAAAGAGCATCTGGGTCAACCGTAGCCTGAGTTGCCTCATTTCAGCGGAGTTGGACACCACATCCTGCCCCTCGGCAGCGGGGAAGGTACACGCCGAACAAAGACGCCCGTTGACCTGTACCGAACACAGTTTGCAGCTGCCGTGGGGCGGAAACTCGGGATACCAGCACAAGTGAGGAATGTAAACCCCGGCGGCCATGGCGGCTTCTATGATGGTCTGATCCGGCGTGAAGGGAATTTCACGGCCGTCAAGGATCAAAGTGGGCATATTATTACTCCTGAGTCAAATGATCGCCGAAACGCCCGGTCAGCAGCCTTGCGGTCTCCAGCTCCGCATCCAGATCGAATCCCGGAGAAAAATCGATCTCCTTCAGCCGGGCCTGATAGATGTTGGGACGCTTGGCCAGGGTCACGCCGACCGGGTTGACGGCGGTGTGGCCAAGGCCACAGTGACTGGCCTTCAGAAGCTTGCCCAGGTACTCCAGTTCCTGGATGTCTCCCGCGGTGCCCCAGCCGCGCCGCAGTTTTTCCACCAGTTTCAGCTGCAGTGAGGTGCCCACCCGGCAGGGGGTACAGAATCCACAGGATTCTTGGGCGAAGAAACGGGTGAAGTTGTGGACGATGTCCAGGAGTTCGCGTGTGCCTCCAAACACCATGAAGGAACCGCCGGTTCCCAGGTCCTCGTAGGCGATGCGCCGTCCGTATTCCTCCGGCACCACGAAGGTTCCTGAAGGGCCGCCCACCTGGACGCCAAGGGTTGTTCCAGCACCACACTGAGCCAATACCTCGGCCACGGTGATCCCGAACGGCACCTCGTAGATGCCAGGTCTTTCGCAATCACCACTGACTGAAAGAAGTTTGCTGCCTTTGGATTTATCAGTGCCCTTCCGGGCAAACCAGGCTCCACCGTTCCTGACAACAAGACTGGCAGCGGCGAAGCTCTCGACGTTGTTGATCACCGTCGGCTGTCCCCACAGGCCGCAGGTGACGGGATAGGGGGGGCGGTTGCGCGGTGTTCCGCGCAGACCCTCGATGGAATCAAGCAACGCCGACTCCTCGCCGCAGATATAGGCCCCCGCTCCCATCACGATTTGGATGTCGAAATGGAAATCCATCGATCCGCAGATGTTTCGACCCAACATCCCGAGCCTGCGAAGCCGGCGCAGGGTGTCTTCCAGGTGCTGACGGATAAATTCGTATTCTCCACGCAGGTACAGGAATCCACGCCGGGCACCTGTCACCAGCGCCGCCAGGGTCATACCCTCGAACACCTGATCGGTCCGGTGTTTCAGAAGCTCCCGGTCCTTGAAGGTTCCGGGCTCCCCCTCGTCGGCGTTGCAGACGACATAGTGATCACCCGGCGCCTCACGGCAGTATTTCCATTTCAGCGCAGTGGGAAATCCCGCCCCGCCACGGCCCCGCAGGCACGACTCCGAAAGTTCGTCCAAGACATGACCGGCCCCATAACGCAGAGCCCTTTTCAGGGCATCGCCCGGTTGCCATTCGGCATCCAGCAACAGGTCATGGCGACGGAAGTTGTCCCTGATCTCGAACCATTCCCGGGACCACAGTTCCACGGGAATCCATTGAGTGATCCGCTCTGCGATGGCGTCGATCCGGGCTTCTGTGAGATTGCCGATGGCAAGACCATTGATCAGCAGCGCCGGTCCCTGATCGCAAAGGCCGGTACAGGCGGTGGTATCAATGCTGACCCGGCCATCCGGCCTGACCTCTCCGGGGGGCACACCGAGACGCTCGCACAGTTGGTTCATCAGGGATTCGGCACCGTTGAAGCTATCGATGATGCAGTCGCTGAAATAAATGTCGTACTGTCCGCGGGGCCGGAGATGGAAAAAATGGTAGAATTCGGCCACTCCCCGCAGCCGGGCAATGGTCAGTCCGAACCCCTGCGCCACAGATTCCAGGGCCTCCTGAGGAAGGTAGTGGCAATGCTTCTGAATGTAGCGCAGCACCGCCAGCAGGTTTTCCACCTGGGTTCCATAGGTTTCAAGCGCATCGGAGGCTATACGGACAGGATCGGTCATGTTTTTTCCTCAACAGATACGCGGCAAGGGTTCTCCCTCCGGCTGATCCACGATACGTTCGCTACCAAACGAGGTATGAAGGATCACTTGGGAGGCTGGCTTCTCTCGCACTTCTCCGACCAGGGCGGCGTGCCGACCATCGGGGTGACTCCGAAGACACGCCAGTGCCTTTTCGGCCACACCTTCAGGCACCACCGCCACCATCCGGCCTTCACAGGCGAGATATAGTGGATCCAACCCAAGCAGCTCGCACAGCCCCCGCACGGGTTCATTCACTGGAATACTATCCTCCCGTATAGTCAGGCACAACCCACTTGCCCTGGCATATTCGTTGAGCACCGCCGCCAGTCCCCCACGAGTGGGATCGCGCATGGCATGAACAAGGCAGGAATCAAGCAGATGCCTCACCAATGCCCCCAGTGGTCGGCAGTCGCTGTGAATGGAATGGGTCAAGGCCAGTTCGCCGCGGGCATCGAGCACCGCCGCGCCGTGGTCGCCGATGGGACCTGTGACCAGAATCCGGTCTCCGGGCCGGATTTTGTCCGCGCCCAGTTCTACCCCGGGGGGAATCACGCCGACTCCGGCCGTGGTGATAAACATCCTGTCGGCCGCCCACTTGGGGACCACTTTGGTATCTCCGGTGACGATCCGGACCCGTGCCTCATCGGCCGCCACTTTCATCGAACGCACGAGGCGTTGTAGATCGGCGATGGACAATCCTTCCTCCAGGATGAAGGCACAACTTAGAAACAGGGGACACGCGCCCCCCGCCACCAGGTCATTGACCGTACCGCATACCGCCAGCCTGCCGATGTCACCGCCCGGAAAGCACAGCGGATCGACCACGTAGGCATCAGTGGTGAAGGCGGGACGTCCTGGCGGCAGTTCCAGTCTGGCCTGATCCTCCAGGCGGGACAGTTCGGGGTCGACGAAGGTTTCCACAAATAGTTCGCGGATCAGCCGCTCCATCGCCAGCCCGCCGCTACCGTGAGCCAGGGTGATACAGTTTTCCTTCATACCTGCCTTCCATAACGGTACCAGGCCGCACAAGCGCCTTCCGAGGAAACCATCAGGGCGCCCAAAGGCGTCTCGGGGCGGCAACGATCACCGAAATAGGGGCACTGCGAGGGACGCAACCGTCCTTTGAGCACTTCGCCACAGGGCGTCGGATCATCACTGACGGTCCTGGCACTCAGGGTAAAGCGGCGTTCGGCATCGAAACCGGCATAGTCTTGCCGCAGGCGCAGGGAGGATCCGGGAATGTTTCCCAAACCACGCCAGTTCGCCGCAGGTGCAGGCTCGAAGACCTGCTCGATGGCCGCCCTGGCCTGGGGGCTGCCTTGTTGCCTGGCCACCCGTGGATACTGGTTCTCCAGGGTGCATCGTCCCTGGTCGAACTGGCGCAGCAGCATCCAGAGGGACTGAAGGATATCGAGAGGCTCGAAGCCCGAGACTACCACCGGGAGCTGGAAATCGTCAGCGATGAAGCGCAAGGCCTCGACACCAAGAACGGTACAGACGTGACCGGGGGCGATGATGCCGTCGAGTCTGAGCTGTGAATCGGTCAACAGGGAACGGACCGCCTGTGGTGTGGTGATGTGCTGGCACAGGACGGAGAAATTGGGGATGGCCTCGGCGGCGGCCTGGAGCAGGGTGAATGCCGTTGCCGGCGCCGTGGTCTCGAAGCCGATGGCGAAAAACACCACCTGCCGATCAGGATGTTTTCGCGCCAACCCCAGGGCATCGAGAGGGGAATAGACGATCTGTACGGCCGCCCCCTGACCGCGTGCCTGTAACAAGCTGCCATGGGTGCCGGGGACGCGCAACACGTCACCGAAGCAGGCGAGGATCACATTGTGCTCGAGCGCCAGATCGATGGCCGCATCGATGCGCTCGCGTGGCAGTACGCAGACGGGGCAGCCGGGCCCATGAACCCACTCGACCGTCTCCGGCAGCATGCGGTGAATTCCATAGCGGAAGATGGCGTGGGTGTGTCCGCCGCAGAACTCCATGATCTGGAGCGGATGGAGTGGAGACAGGCGGGCCAACAATCCCTCGATTTCCCGCACCAGCGTCCGGGCGGCGGCGGGATCTCGGTATTCGTCAAGATAGCGCATCTGACTCCAGCGCGGCGATCAACTCCAAGGTCCGCCGTGCCTCTTCGGCATCGATGCGGCTGAGAGCGAAACCCACATGGATCAGCACCCATTCTCCCACCAGATCCTCCGGCCGTTCCCCTTCTTCCAGAACACAGGCGAGACTGACCTCCCGTACTACCCCGCCAACGTCCACCCTGACCAGCAGGCGATCAGGGTTGACGATGGTGATGATCTTTCCAGGCACACCCAGACACATTTACTGATCTCCTGTAGAAAGGGCGGCTGCTACCACGGCCTGCCCCAGACTTAGTCCACCATCGTTCAGCGGAATTTTCTCCGCAGTCCAAACCGTAAAATCCATGGCTTTCAGGCTATCGTGCAATGTCTCCAGGAGCAAGCGGTTCTGAAAAACGCCACCGGAAAGCACCACGGTCCGGCATTTTCGGGTATCGCCCCAGTGCCGGACGACGTCTTTCCAGACATGCGCCAGTCCATTGTGAAACCGACGGGCGATCACCTCTCGCGGTATCCCGGCATGCAGATCACGCGCTATGGCGGGCCAGAGAGGTGCCGGGTCGACTTCGCCCGTCCCGATCTGGAAGGGGTAAATACCGCCATCGTCGCTTCTCAAGGCCAGATGCTCCAGCATCGCCGCCGCCTCCCCCTCATAACTTTGGCGTTCGCTGCAGATTCCCAGGGCGGCGGCCACGGCATCGAACAGGCGCCCACAGGAAGAAGCCAAGGGGGAATTGAAGCGTTTTTGCAACATTCTTTGCAGCGTCTCCACCGGTCTGCCGGTCAGAGAGGGAAAGAGTCCAGAATCGATACCCGTCTGCCACAGGCGTGCCACCAGATTACGCCACGGCTCGACCATCGCCCTGGCCCCGCCCGGCAGGGGGGCCGGCCTCAAATGGGTTAAGCGGCGGAAAGAGCGGTAACCGCTCCACAGGAGTTCAGCGCCCCAATAGGTATCGTCGTTCCCATACCCTAGCCCATCGAGAATCAGCCCCAGTACCGGCCCAGCTCCCAGGGGATGGCCATGTTCGGCCAGACAGGCAGCCAGGTGGGCATGGTGATGCTGGACCTGGACCAATTTCACGCCTTCCCGTTCTGCCAGATCGCGGCCGAGCTTGCTGGAGTGATAGTCTGGATGGCCATCGATGGCAAGCTGCCAGGGCCTGAAGCCGAACAACCATCGCAGTGAGGTCATCTCCTCCCGGTACCACGCGAAGGTGCGGGCATCTTCAAGATCCCCCAGGTGCGGAGACAACACCGCCCGGCCCCGGTGCAGCAGACAGAAGGTGTTTTTCAGTTCACCCCCGAGGGCGAGGGTGGCCTTGGCGGCCTCAAAGCCCGATGGCAGGGACAGGGACACCGGCGCATAGCCACGGGCGGAACGGAGAAGACGCATCCTGCCGGCGGTATAACGGACCACGGAATCATCACAGCGGAGGACAATTTCCCGGTCATGGAGAAGGAACGCATCGGCAATCCCTTGCAATTGCTCCACAGCTTCATCATTGTCCTTACCCAGAGGGGCGCCACTGGGATTGGCGGAAGTGGCTACCAACGGGGTATCGAAATCCTTCAACAACAGATGATAAAGCGGCGTATAGGGTAGCATGAAGCCAAGCACATTCAGCTCCGGAGCAAGTTCAGCAGGGAGCACTTCGGGACCGGCCGCCTCCAGCAACACGATGGGACGTTGTGGGGAGTGCAACGCCCTTTCTTCCTCCTCCCCGACCTGACAATAGCGGCGAATGACCGCCATATTCCGGGCCATCAGCGCCAGGGGCTTACGTGGCCGGTGCTTGCGGAGACGCAACCGGTCAATGGCTTCGGCATGGGTGGCGTCGACCAGGAGATGAAAGCCACCTACCCCCTTGACCGCCACAATTTTGCCCTGACGCAACCAGATTTTGGTCTGTTCCAGTGGATCACGGGAAGTCCGGGGACACGTCCACATCCCGGGACCACAGTCGGGACAAGCGATGGCCTCGGCGTGGAACCTACGGTCATTGGGATCCTCATATTCCCGGCGGCATTAGGGACACAAGGGAAAAGACTTCAGGCTGGTGGTAACGCGATCGTAGGGTAGCTGTTCGAGAATGGTAAAACGCGGCCCACACTGGGCGCAGTGAGTGAAAGGATAACGGTAACGGCGATTGTTGGGATCGAAGATCTCGGTGACGCAGTCTTCGCAGACGGCCACATCCAGCGGCACCTCAGTGGCGGCGGCGGGCCGACTGGTTTCGATGCAAAAATCCTGGGGCGCCGGTCCGGCAAGAGGTATTTCCGCCATTTCGTCGATTCGCGCCCGCGGTGGCGGCCGCTCGAGCAATTCACGGCGGAAAGCCTCCAAAGACTGGGATTCCCCCCACAGCCGCAGCCGCACTCGCCCGCCTTCGTTGCACACTCCGCCCCGAAGGCCGAAACGCTTCGCCAGACGGAAAATCGCCGGGCGCATCCCCACTCCCTGAACCAAGCCGGCAAGGCGTAATTCCCGGCCAATGAGTAGTGTCAGTTCCGTACCACAGCCGGAAGGTCGGCCTTGTTCCGGTGTTTCGTCCGCAGCCATGTGTACCATTCCTCAAGGCCCTCGCCATTCTTGGCCGACAGTCGGATCACCTTGATCTCCGGCCGCAGGCGGCGGGCATAGTCGACACAGCGGGCAATATTGAAATCCACGTAGGGCAGCAGATCGATCTTGCTGAGAATCACAAGATCGGCACAGTGGAACATGTTGGGATACTTGAGCGGTTTATCCTCTCCTTCGGTGACCGACAGCATCACCACCCGGGCATCTTCCCCCAGATCGAAGGCCGCCGGACACACCAGGTTGCCGACATTCTCGATCAAAACCACTGCCTCTGAAGGTGGATCGAGATCGGCCAGGGCATGGCCCACCTGATGAGCATCCAGATGACAGCCCTTGCCGGTATTGACTTGCACCGCAGGCTGTCCGCAAGCCTGGATACGCTCGGCGTCGAGGCGGGTCTGCTGATCCCCTTCAATCACCGCGAAAGCAAACTCACCGCCGAGGTCTTCCAGAGTCCTTACCAACAGAGAGGTCTTGCCGGCACCGGGACTGGCCATCAGATTCAGGGACAGCATACCGCGCTCGGCCAGCCAATGGCGGTTGGCCTCGGCATGACGGTCGTTCTTGGCAAGCAGGTCACGCTCGACTTGCAGCAGATGGGAATCGGGTTCCTGGGCATTAGCATGGTCGTGATGGTGATGATGATCACTGCAACCACAGGTGGCACACATATCAGTCCTCCCCTTCCGAAACTTTGCTGCCAAGATACCACATTTCAGGTAAAGGAAATCGTTGGAATCGACAATGGGCCGTTAGCGTTTCCTGGATTTCAACATCAGCCAGCCTCTGCAGGCCAATAGAGATAGTGATCCTGATTTATCCCGAAACGCATTCCGCGGTTTCAGAGCCATCCCTTACGCTTGAACCATAGCAACAGTCCTGCGGCAATCAGGGTGCACAGCCCCAGTACGGTGGGATACCCGTAGCGCCACTCGAGTTCGGGCATGTAACGGAAATTCATGCCATAGAGTCCGGTGACGAAGGTCAAGGGCATGAAGATGGTGGCGATCACAGTGAGCACCCGCATGATTTCGTTGGTGCGCATGCTGGCACTGGATAGATAGACGTCAAGCAGGTTGGCACTGGTATCGGCAAATGACTTGAGCAGATCCAGGATCTGATTGGCGTGGTCGTTGCAATCGCGAAGATACAATTGCACTGACTCGCTGATCCAGTCGTCCGCCTCGCGCAGCAGGCGACCGAGTGTCTCCCGCTGAGGCCAAGCACTGCGGCGTAGCAGCAGAATGTCGTGGCGCACGAGGTAGACCTGCTTGAGCATCCGCCGGTCGGGCGCCACCACCAGGCCTTCTTCCAGCTCCTCCAACTGGTCTTCCAGAATCTCGAGAACCGGAAAGGTGCGATCGATCACGATATCCAGGAGGGCATAGAACAAATAGTCAAGATCCATCCGGCGCAGTTTGTCGCAGGGATTGCGGAGCCGCCGGACCAGATCATCGAAAGGATCGCATTCGTCTTCGAAAATAGTGATCAGATGGTTACGGTGCAGGGAAACATAGAGCTGTTTCTGGCGGACCTCCCCCTCATCATAGATGGGAACATTGAGGACCACGAACAGTTGACCATCATAGGGTTCCATCTTGGGGCGCTGGCCTCCTTCAAGAATGTCCTCCTGAGCCAACGGATGCCAGCCCAGCATTTCGCCGTATCGCTGCATCCAATCAGCATCAGGGCGTCCCTGGATCCGAATCCAGTTCACCCGGTCGGTGTGGCGCCAATCATGCAAAAGCTCAAGAGTTTCGGGCCCACATTCGATGAGATCGGTGGAATCAAAACTGTAACCATGCACCGATGGATACATTAGAGCCTCTCTATCATTTCTGTTTCACCTTCCATTTCAATATCCCGACAGCATATCAGCAGCAGATACGCAGAATGAACCTGAAATTCAAGCGGCCGATCCACCGGATTCGGTCATCATCATCCACCGACGATCACACGAGACACCTGATTTTTTCCTTATAAACATAAAGATATCCAAAAATACCTTAATCTCTCGAGCTGGTCACAAAAAATATTGGAAATATTTTTGGAACTTTTTTCTCCTGACCGGCTCTACAAAACAAATAATTTGCTCATTTCTCTTGAGGAGGAGAAAGTCTCATGGGCATACCAGCAATTGATATTCCCCACAACGATGTCTATTACGAAGCAGAGGATCCAGAGAGCGATTTTCCCGATGAGTTCCTTACCCTGAACGAAAGCCAAATCGTCAAAATCAGGCCCTGTTTCGGGAGTGATGAACGTTACCTTTGCAAACGCAATTGTCAATGGTCCAAACAGTGCAAAAAATTGCGGGCTGCCTGGTTACGCTGAATTTTCCCTGCTGATCGAACGATCTTTTTTACCAGGTCACTTGCCCGAAAATTGCTTCGGCCGAATTCGGGCTAGCATTCTGCCTGGAAGGCCATACACGATTTGTCTGGTATGATCGTGTTTGGCCTTTGACTCTGTCCTCACCTTAATACTACTTTTAGCGAACAGGCAGGAGAATATTGTCTTGCTGATCCAGCTGACCTAAATTAAGGAAGAGTGATTCTCTCAAATTGCCAATGGACTGCCCCCATGAATGACCACCTCCCCGCCTCCCTGCCACCTGTGCCCGAAGCCCTGTCGGACCTCATTCCCCTGGCCCTCGATCTACGCTGGTCATGGAGTCATGTCAGCGATGTGCTGTGGGACACCCTGGATCCTGAACTTTGGCAACGTACCGGCAACCCCTGGCTGATCCTGCAAAGTATTTCCCCAACCCGCTTGGAAAGGCTGGCGAAGGATCCTGAGTTCTGCCGGAAGGTCAGGGAGCTGGCTCAAGAACGCCGTGCATATCTGGAAAAATCCACTTGGTTCCAAGAATACCAGGGTGACACGGCTTTGGAGTGCATCGCCTATTTCAGCATGGAATATGGGCTAACCGAGGCACTACCGCTCTATTCTGGTGGGCTGGGTATTCTTGCCGGGGATTTTCTCAAGAGCTGCAGCGATCTGGGAGTACCTGTGGTTGGCGTCGGATTGTTCTACCAGGAGGGCTACTTCCGCCAGATCGTCGATGAACAAGGCAACCAGATCGAGCTGTATCCCAACAATAACCCCTGGGAAATGCCAGTGACGCCCGTTCGATCCGAAGACGGCCAGCTGCTCAGACTGCGTTACCGGTTCAATGGCTTCGACCTGTGGGTTCGGGTATGGCGGGCACAGGTGGGACGAAACCATCTGTATCTTCTGGATCTCAATGACCCCGCCAACCCGCCCTCTGACCGCTGCCTCACCGACCGGCTCTATGGGGGCGGAACCGAGCAACGGCTGCAGCAGGAGATGCTGCTGGGAATCGTCGGCTGGCAACTGTTGGAAACACTGGGCCTCGAAGCTGCCGTCTGTCATCTGAACGAAGGTCACGCCGCGTTGGCGATCCTGGAACGGGCACGCAGTTACATGAACCGCCAGCAGGTCGATTTCGAACTGGCCCTGAGTGTCACCCGCGCCGGCAACCTGTTCACAACCCACACCCCTGTGGAAGCCGGCTTCGACCGTTTTTCCCCCCACCTGATCAAACGCCGCCTGGGGTTCTACTGTGAGCTTCTGGGCATTGCCGTGGACGACCTGCTGGCCCTGGGTAGAGCGGCGCCTGGCAACCGCAGCGAGCCTTTCAACATGGCCTGGCTGGCAATCCACGGCAGCGGTGCAGTCAATGCCGTCAGCCGCCTTCATGGCCAGGTCAGCCGCAGGATCTTCCAGCCCCTGTTCCCACGCTGGCCGCAATGGGAGATCCCGGTGGGACATGTCACCAACGGGGTCCATACCCCTTCCTGGGATTCACCTTATTCCGATCACCTCTGGACCAGCACCTGCGGTCCGGAACGCTGGATCTGCGATCCCTGCCGCATCGGGGAATCCATCCGCAAGCTGCCGGCGGAGGAACTCTGGGAGTTCCGCGCTCGCAACCGCAGGCGAATGGTGGATTTCGTGCGCAATTATCACACCCAGCGGCCCTATGCCTTCCATTATCTACCGGTCAACAGTCCACTGTTGGACCCCAACAGCCTGACCCTGGGCTTCGCCCGTCGTTTCACTGCTTATAAACGCCCCAATCTGCTACTGACCGATCCCCAGCGTTTGGTCACAATGCTACGGGATCCCCAACGGCCGGTGCAGTTGGTCATCGCAGGCAAGGCTCATCCACAGGATGGGGAAGGCAGGGCCATGATCCGGGCGTGGGTCGATTTTATCCGCAGCCATCCTGATGTCGCCGGGAAAGTCGTTTTCCTCCCCGACTATGACATGCAGTTGGCCGAACAATTGGTGGAGGGGGTGGATGTGTGGATCAATACCCCCAGGAGGCCATGGGAAGCGTGCGGCACTTCGGGAATGAAGGTGCTGGTCAACGGTGGGATCAATATCTCCGAGCTGGACGGTTGGTGGGCGGAAGCCTTCGACCCCACCATTGGCTGGAGCATCGGCGATGGCGAAGAACACGATAGCGATCCCGGGTGGGACCGTCTGGAGGCGGGTCAGCTCTACGCCATCCTGGAACGAGAGGTGATCCCGATTTTCTACGCAAGAGACAGCCGCGGAATTCCCACCGCTTGGGTTTCGAAAATGCGTGAAAGCATGGCCAAGCTGACGCCCTTTTTCTCCGCCAACCGAATGGTTCGGCAGTACACCGACCAGTATTATCTGCCTCTGTATCGGATGCTGACCCAACGCCATCATAACGATCAAAAAGTAGCCCGGGAACTCCTGGCCTGGCGCCGACACCTGGTCGAACACTGGCACACGGTTCATTTCGGTAACTTAGAAGTGGACACCAACGGCAACGTCCATCACTTTTCCATTCCTGTCTATCTAGGCGCTATCGCACCAGAGGCGGTACGGGTGGAACTGTACGCCGAACCCCTCGTTCCCGACGAATCGCCGTGGCGGTCGGCGATGAAACCCCAGCATCCGCTCCTGGGCGCCATCGGGGGGTTTCTGTATGTGGGTGAAACACCGGCATCCCGGCCGCCGGAACACTACAGCGTACGTATACTCCCCTACCATCCGGAGGCGGTGGTGCCATTGGAACTCAACCGAATTTTATGGCAACACTGATCCCCAGGGACATTTGATACCCCGCAATGACGAATCTGATGAGCGGAAGGATGGCCAACCTAGAGAACTTGTAACCTCCGCACATGCTTCCTCACCGTAGGAGCGAGATTAAACCCGCCCCTACAGGATATCAGGCGTTCACGGACACTTATCGGGCGTGGGTTTCAGTGCTCTTGGCCAGAAAACACAATTTCCAGAATATCCTCCAATCGGGCCTCTGCCAAGGCGATGGCGGTGTCTGCGGCACCATAGTACATTTTCACCACACCTTGTTCGACGATGAGACCACAAGGAAACACCACGTTGGGCACATCACCGACCCTCTCGTACGGTTCCTCAGGGCCAAAGATGAAGTTGGGGGTGTAGCCGATGACCTGTTCCGGATCCTCCAGATCCAGCAGCATTGCCCCGACCCGGTAGATCCGGCCACTGGGGGTCTCGCGCACCCCATGATAGAAGACCAGCCAGCCTGCTTCTGTCTTGACGGGAGGCACTGAACTGCCGAGCTTGGACTTGCCCCAGCCCGGCTGTGGCGCCAACAGGGCGTGAGCGCGGCCCCAGAACACCAGATCCGGGGAATACTGGATCCAGATCGCACCCGTCGAACCGGCAAATCCGCCGGGACGATCCAGGATCACGTAGTTGCCATCGATCTTCTCCGGAAACAGCACCGCATCCTTGTTGGGTACCTCGGTAATCAGGGCGATACGTTCAAAACTCTCGAAATCCTTCGTTCTGCCGATGCCCACCCGTGGACCGTGGGGACCGAAGGCGGTGTAGGTGATGTACCAGGTATCGTCTCCGGGCACATAGGTGATGCGCGGGTCCTCGAGACCGTAGCGCTCATAGACCTCGTACCCGGGTTCTTCGGACGGAGTGATCCAGGGTTCACGGTCGACCTGGAAGCGATAGCCATCCTCGGAGCGGGCCAGGGTCAGATGGCTGTGTCCGTTGAGATCCTCGACTCGCAACAGCAGCAGATACTGGTCGTGGAACTTGCACGCGGCGGCATTGAAAACGGTGTTGCACCAGTAGGGAATGTCGTCGCGGCTAAGCACGGGGTTGCCTGAGTATCGCTTGAAGGGATGCAGTGTTCTCATCTGGTCCTCCTCAATCCACTACGATGACTTGGGATCCGATATCCGGATAGCTGCGCAGACGCTCGTAGAGACGGATATGCTGATCGGCTATCAGCGGCCAGGCCAAAGTATGGCGCACATACTCACGGGCGTTGTCTGACATCCTCAGAATCTTTTCCTCATCCCTGAGGAGACCAGCAACGGCATCGGCATATTCGTCCTCTGATTGGACGATCAGTCCCGCTCCCGAGTCCTCGATCAATTGCGTCATCGCCTTCGAGGCGCTGGTGATCACCGGGCGGCCAAAAGCCATGCAGTGGGCCAGAATACCGCTCTGGGAACTGATTTTATAGGGCAACACCACCACATCGGCTGCCGACAGGATGGTATCGAATGTTTCCTGGGCCAACTGGCCGAGAATGACACAAATATGTTCTTTGACCGGTGATCGACGGATACGCTCAAACAGGATGTTGCGATAATCGGAATACTCCCGATTACGGATCTTGCCCGCCAGCACCAACAGAGCGTCGGGATATTCCCTCAGAATCTTGGGCAGCTGATCGATGATGAGTTCGAAGTGCTTGCTCGGACGGAAATAGCCGATCAGCAGAATGACCTTCCGGTTCTCCGGCAATCCAAGTTTGGCCTTGGCCCTGGTCACCGGCTCCACCAGCCGGGCACCGTGGGGGATGACCTCGATCTTTTGGCCGAGATGTTCCGGAAAGCAGCGCCGCAGGGTGTCGAGTTGATAGTCCTGGTGCACGATGATCCGATCAGAATTGGCGAGGATATTCTCGATCAGCACCCGATGGTTGCGCTCCGGTGGATCATAGACAGTGTGCACGGTAGTGACCACAGGCACACCGATGAGGCGGAACTTGACGATCACAGGAAGGATGTTGACCCCCCAGTAGGGACCGTATAGACCGAACTCGTGCTGGATGTGGACGATGTCAGGGGTAAAGCGCAATGCCACCGTATACGCCTTGTCGTCCAGATCGGTCTCGTTGAAGGCGGGAAATACCTGGTTCCCACTGGCCCCCATGTGACTGACCACGTAGACATCGACCCCTTTTTTTCGCAACGAATCGATGAGATAGGCCGAATAGGTGGCAATGCCACATTCCATGGGAGGATAGCTGGAGATATAGCCTATGCGCATACCATCTCCTCTCTTGACTGCAGATAACGAAACGACTGATGACTTTTTGTATATGGTGACAATTCCGTGGTTTCCAAGCCTCGCACTGACAGATAAGGAAAGACGAACTCCGAGGTCCGGTAGTTGCCCTATTTGATCTCCAACAATTCCACATCGAAGATCAATGCTTGACTGGGGCCGATCTGCGGCCCTGCCCCACGCTCTCCATAGGCCAGGTCGGGAGGAATGAAAAACCGGTAGGTGCTGCCCACCGGCATCAACTGGAGTCCCTCGGTCCACCCCTTGATGACCCGGTTGAGCCGGAATGTGGCAGATTGGCCACGCTTGTATGAACTGTCAAATTCGGTGCCATCGACAAGGGTCCCACGATACTGAACGCTCACTGTATCCGTGGGCTTCGGCTTGGCCCCCTCCCCTTCCTTGATCACTTTGTACTGCAATCCCGAAACAGTGGTCTGTACACCTTCCTTCTTCTTGTTCTCCTCCAGGAATTTTTTGCTCTCGGCAAGATTCCGCCCTGCTGCCTCTTTGCGCTGTTCCAGCATTCTTTTCCGTACTTGCTGCTTAACCGCTGCGATCTGTTTCGGGCTCAGCGCGGCTTTCTTACCCTCCAGAGTATCCTTCACTCCCCGGACGAAGCTGTCCAGATCAATCTTGGCACCTGTCCTTTTAAGATGTGCTGCCATCTCCAGACCCATGATATAATTGAACTTTTGCTCTTCAGTGTCAAGTTTCACTGCTGCCACGACCTGGAGCTGCCCAGTCAGACACAGAACCCCACAAAGCAGCATTGCATTGATGTTTCGCATGATCAAATATCCTTGTTATTGAGTTCGACCGATTCTAAAAATTATCCCTCCACCGACGCGTGACCCACTCTTGGACAGAACCAGAAGATAACGCTTCACTGTCACTAACAGATAAGAGGGAGTGTCTTGGGAATTTCATTATAGATCAGCTCTCATCTTTCTGGATTTCCGTAGGATTGAACCAGGCCTGTCCATTCTTAGCCACACTGAATCGAGGAATGGCCTGACCTGCTTGACCCCCTGATCTAAATTATGTTTCCCCTTGTTTTTGCAGAATCTCTTTGCCACCATAATCGGTTATCCTTGTCGTCTTCTTGTCAGGAAACTCAAATCATCACCATTCCACTGGCATGTGGAGGTTTCATGTTGCGCAAGCTGTCCAGCTTAATTTTCCTACTGCTCCTGCTTTCTGCTACGACGAAAGCAGACAATCTATTGGAAGTCTATCAGCTAGCCCTGCAAAATGACCCAACCTTCCGCGCCGCCCAGGCAAGCCTTCGAGCCGGACTGGAGAGTGAAAAGCTGGGCCTGGCTGAAATTTTGCCAAAAGTAAACGTCAATGCCGGCTTCAACTTCACCCGGAGGGAGAATCTGGGACAATTTCCGGCCGGTGGCATTCTGATCCCCAATAACACCAAGACCAACACTACCACCAAGAACTGGGGTGTCAGCCTGGATCAGCCCGTCTTTGACCTGGCCGCCTGGTTTCAATTCAAGCGTGGGCAGAACCTAACCCAGCAGGCGAAGGTGAAGTTTGCCTCCGATCAACAGTCGCTGATCATCCGGGTGGTGGAGGCCTATATCGAGGTACTCCGAGCCAGGGCTAATCTCGAAGCCTCCAGAGCCCAGGAAACAGCCACCCAGCGCCAACTGGAACTGGCCAGGGAACGTTTCGATGTGGGTCTTGCCGCCATCACTGATGTACGCGAAGCGGAAGCCGCCAATGACCTGGCACTTGCCAACCGGCTCGGTGACGAAGGCGCACTGAAGGTAGCCCTGGAAAAACTGTCAGTCCTGACCGGCAGATCACATTCCAATCTATGGGAACTCAAGGAAGATTATCCGGTGGCCAAACCGGAACCAGCCGACAGCGACCAGTGGGTGAAGTTCGCCAGACAGAACAATCTGGACATCAAGGTCGCCGGTTTTTCGCGCGAGGCTGCCCTTCAATCTGCCCGGGCAGCAGGTGCCGAACACCTGCCAAAGATCACCGCCACTCTGAACTACGGGATGAACCATTCCGAACTGGAGCAGAACAACACAATTTCGAATATCAATTCGGCTTTCGAAATCGACAATAGCCAAGGTTCCGTCGCAGTCAACCTGAATCTGCCTTTGTACGCTGGCGGCGGTATCAGCGCTGCCCGACGCCAAGCTTACGCCGAATACGATCGTTCCAACGAGCAATACCTTGGTGCGATTCGCAATACCGAGCAAGGGACCCGGGCCCTGCTCATCAGCGTGATCACCAACGTCGCCCGTGTCAATGCCGGCAAACAGGCTGTCCTTTCCAGCAAGTCTTCCTTGGAGGCCACGGAAGCCGGTTATAAAGTAGGAACGCGCAATGTCATCGATGTGTTGAACACAGTGCGTACTGTCTTCTCCGCCACCCGCGATTACGCCAATGCCCGTCTGGATTATGTCCTCTCCAAGCTTCGTCTCAAGCAATTTGCAGGGACCCTGAGTCCGGCGGATATCGCCCAGTTGAACGAGTGGCTGCAACCCCCTCACGTTCAGGAGAAAACCGGGAGGAGGGAACACCAGCCGCAATAATTGAGAAGGTGCATTTTGTCCCCGCCCCGAATTCGACTGGCTCAATTTTTGGGCTAGACCCATTTTCCGGAGATTTACCATCGTAAAAAAAAAGTTATTGATCCTCGTGATCATCCTGCTGATCCTCGGCAGTATGGGGCTGGCATGGTGGCAACATCGGGAAGCCAGCGGTGCGAAAAGCGAATTGAATCTCTATGGCAACATTGACATCCGCGAGGTGGATCTGGCCATCAATGCCTCGGAACGTATCGCCAAAGTATTGTTCTGGGAAGGCGATAAGGTCCAGCGGGGACAACTGATGGCAGAACTGGAAATGGAACGCTTTCAAGCCGAAGTGGATCGTCTGAAGGGGGAAATGGCCGCACAAAGAGCGTTGGTGGAAAAGTTGGAAAACGGTAGTCGGCCCCAGGAAATCCGCCAGGCCCGGGATCAGCTCGAGGAGGTCAGGGCTCAGGAAACCATTGCCTGGCTCACCTACAAACGTCTGAAAAGACTCTTGCCCCGCAAGCTGGTCTCCAAGGAAGAAGTGGACAATGCCAGGGCCGCCGCTGAGGCTGCCACGGCGCGTCGCAAGGCCGCCGAAGAGGTTTTGAGCCTGGCCATCGAAGGACCGCGGAAAGAAGATATCACTGCCGCCAAGGCCCAACTGACCGCCCTGCGCGCCCAACTGGCTCTGGCCGAACATGATCTCGAGGATGCCCGCCTGTATGCTCCGGCAGATGGCATCATCCGTGACCGCATTCTTGAACCCGGTGACATGGCCACCCCCCAGCGCCCCATCTATACTCTCGCCCTCACCGATCCCCTGTGGGCGCGGGTGTATGTCTCCGAACCCGATCTGGGCAAAATCCGCCCCGGCATGGTGGCCCAGATCACCACCGACAGTTTCCCGGGCAAGCATTATCGGGGCTGGGTCGGATATATCTCCCCCACCGCTGAATTCACCCCCAAAACAGTCCAGACCGAGGAACTGCGCACCCATCTGGTCTACCAGGTCCGGGTCTATGCCTGTAACCCCCAGGGTGAGTTGCGTCTGGGGATGCCTATCAGCGCGGTGATTCCGCTGGGATCAGAAAGGAAGATCGAAACATTGCCCTGCCACAGCCCCCAGGCGCCCACTGCCAGTGACCACTGAAACCGCTATTCAAATCCAGTCGATTCACAAAACGTTTCCCGGTAACCTCACTGCGTTGGATAATTTCAGTGCCGTGCTTCCCACCGCCACGGTGACCGGCCTGATCGGCCCCGACGGGGCGGGCAAGACCACCCTGATGCGGCTGATCGTGGGTCTTCTGATCCCCGATCAGGGTCGAATCCGTGTCTTCGGGCACGACACCACCACCGAAGCACACAGCGTCCAGGCCCACCTCGGCTACATGCCCCAACGTTTCGGCTTGTACGAAGATCTGACGGTCCAGGAGAATCTCGATCTCTATGCCGACCTTCAGGGTCTCCCCCTCGAAAAACGATCCACCCGTTACCAGACGCTCCTTCACATGACCGGTCTGACCCCTTTTACCACACGTCTGGCGGGGCGGTTGTCCGGTGGGATGAAACAAAAACTTGGCCTGGCCTGCGTGCTGGTGGGCAACCCCCGCCTGCTGTTGCTCGATGAACCTACGGTCGGCGTGGATCCAGTATCCCGGCGGGAACTATGGCAGATCGTCTATAGCCAGGTGAAGGCCACCGGGCTCACGGTTCTGTTAAGTACCGCCTATCTGGACGAGGCACAGCGTTGTCAGGAAGTCATTCTGATCCACCAGGGACGGCTGCTCGGCCAAGGCCCACCCGATCGATTCAGTCAGCGGATGTCCGGCCGGGTCTTCCATGCGCGGGCCCCTGGTATCCACAAACGCAAACTGCAACGACGGCTGGCATCAGTTCCTGAGATCGTGGATACGGTCATACAGGGGGATTGGGTTCGGCTGGTGACAACAAAAGCCGCCCCACCTGCCCTCGGGGATTTAGCAAAGGCTGAACTTTCCCCCGTCCCCCCAAGACTGGAGGACTATTTCGTCGCTGAACTGGCTCAACAGACCAGCCATCCTGAAGGCACCGACCTCACGCTTCCCAAACGTCCGCAGGCAAGTGATGGCCAACCGGTCATCATAGTCAAAGATCTGCAACGCCGCTTCGGGGATTTCCTGGCTGTCAAGGGGATCGGCTTCGAGGTCCGGCGCGGCGAGGTCTTTGGTCTTCTGGGCGCCAACGGTGCCGGCAAGACCACCACCTTCAGGATGCTCTGCGGGCTTTTGCCGGTCAGCGACGGAGAAGCACGGGTGGCTGGCGTGGATATGCGCCAGGCTCCGGCCAAAGCCCGCGCCCGCCTTGGTTACATGGCACAGAAATTCTCCCTCTACGGTCAGCTCAGCGTGGGGGAGAACCTGAATTTTTTCGGCGGCATCTACGGTCTACGCAATCAGGAACGCAAGCAGCGGCTCAAATGGGCCCTGACTGCTTTCGAACTATCCCCGGTCATTCAGCAACGGGCGCTAGACCTGCCCCTGGGTTACCAACAGCGCCTGGCGATGGCCTGCGCCTTGCTCCATCAACCCGAGATTCTGTTTCTCGACGAACCCACCTCCGGTGTCGATCCCCTTGCCCGGCGGGAGTTCTGGCAGCGCATCAACGCCCTGGCCGAACAGGGCGTGACGGTATTGGTCACCACACATTTCATGGAAGAAGCCGAATATTGCGACCGACTGGTGATCATGCAAGCCGGAGCCATCCTGGCTGCCGGCTCCCCCGAAGAAATCCGCCACCACGCCCGTACACCGGACAATCCCGAACCCACCCTGGAAGATACCTTCATTCAATTGATCGAGGCCAAGGCATAACCTCACTTGTCAGTCATCGATGAAAGTATTGCCCCCCTGAGTTTTCCATCTTCTGACAGTGCTGGAGATCCTCGCTGTCAAGCAAATCTTTTCAGCGGCGTGGTTATTGATTACCAAGAATGGCTGTGGGATAAAACGTCAAGTCTCTTGGTAAATGGCAACAAATCCATTGATTTCAAAATAGTATGGATGAATGTATTGTCTCTTGACCCTATGGGCGATCATTTTTGCTTGATGACTCAAAAACTCCTAACATAGCCTAATCATCGTCGCTATGAGACACACCGAATCCCGAAACCTTTTCGAGGAGAACGCCATGATCTACGCTCAACCAGGCACCGAAGGTGCCAAAGTCCAATTCAAATCCCGCTACGACAACTACATCGGCGGTCAGTGGGCACCGCCGGTCAAAGGCCAGTACTTCGAAAACCTCACTTCGATCACAGGCCAACCTTGTTGTGAGGTTGCCCGCTCCACCGCCGAGGACATCGAAAAGGCCCTGGACGCCGCCCATGCAGCCAAGGAGGATTGGGGCAAGACATCTCCGGCAGAGCGTGCCGGCGTTCTCCTTAAGATCGCCGACCGCATGGAGCAGAATCTCGAAGCCCTGGCGGTGGCCGAAACCTGGGACAACGGCAAGCCGATCCGTGAAACCCTGGCCGCCGACATTCCCCTGGCGCTTGATCATTTCCGCTACTTCGCCGCTGCCATCCGCGCTCAGGAAGGGACTCTCAGCGAAATCGACAAGAACACGGTCGCCTATCACTTCCACGAACCCCTGGGGGTGGTCGGTCAGATTATTCCCTGGAACTTCCCCATTCTGATGGCCGTGTGGAAACTTGCTCCGGCGATGGCGGCCGGCAATTGCATCGTCCTCAAACCCGCCGAACAGACCCCAGCCTCGATCATGGTACTGATGGAGATGATTGGTGACCTGATTCCCCCGGGGGTGGTGAACGTAGTCAACGGTTTCGGCGTCGAGGCCGGCAAGCCCCTGGCCCAGAGTCCACGGATCGCCAAGATTGCCTTCACCGGCGAGACCACCACCGGTCGGCTCATCATGCAGTACGCGACCGAGAACATCATCCCCGTCACCCTGGAGCTGGGCGGCAAATCCCCCAACCTCTTCTTCGAGGATGTGATGAACCATGGCAAGGATTTCCTCAGTAAAGCGCTGGAAGGCTTCACCATGTTCGCCCTCAACCAGGGCGAAGTCTGCACCTGCCCTTCACGCGCGCTGATCCAGGCATCCATCTACGACGATTTCATGAACCGTGCGCTCGAGCGGGTCAAGGCCATCCGCCAGGGCAACCCCCTCAACACCGAGACCATGATCGCGGCACAGGCCTCCGCCGAACAGCAGGAAAAGATCCTTTCTTATATGGACATCGCCCGTCAGGAAGGTGCGGAATGCCTGATCGGCGGCGAACCGGCACAGATGCCGGGAGAATTGGCCGGTGGCTATTACATCAAACCGACCGTCTTCAAGGGTCACAACAAGATGCGCATCTTCCAGGAGGAGATCTTCGGCCCGGTTCTGGCGGTCACCACCTTCAAAGATGAAAACGAAGCCCTGCAGATCGCCAACGACACCCTCTATGGCCTCGGCGCCGGCGTCTGGACCATGGATGCCAACCGCGCCTACCGCCTGGGCCGGAGTATCCAGGCTGGCCGGGTGTGGACCAACTGCTATCACCTCTACCCAGCTCACGCCGCCTTCGGCGGCTACAAACAGTCGGGCATCGGCCGCGAGACCCACAAGATGATGCTCGATCATTACCAGCAGACCAAGAACGTACTGGTCAGTTATGATCCCAAACCGATGGGCTTCTTCTGACCTGGAATTGTGATGGTCTCACCGCAAAGACGCAGAGGGCGCGGGGTAAATTTGATCTTCAATCACTCTGCGTCCTCGGCGCCTCTGCGGTGACAAGAGGCAACACCATGAGTGAAACCGTTCCCCGCGTGGTCGTTACCCCTGCGGCCCTGGAACTGATCGAAAAGCTCAAGGCCAGGCACGGCCCTCTGATGTTCCACCAATCAGGTGGCTGCTGCGACGGCAGCTCTCCCATGTGTTACCCGGAGGGGGATTTCCGCATCGGTGCCCAGGACGTGCTGCTGGGGGAAATCTGCGGCTGCCCCTTCTACATCAGCAAATCCCAGTACGAATACTGGAAGCACACCCAGCTCATCATCGACGTGGTGCCGGGCCGAGGCGGTATGTTTTCCCTGGAGGGGCCGGAGGGTCTGCGGTTCCATACCCGGTCAAGACTTTTCGGTAATGAGGAACAACCACGCTTGACGGGAATCGACGAATAAACAGCGCCTCGCCTCCCAGGGATGGAGCTCCGGCCATTGTCCTCCTAATGATGCACTCAAGGTCCCAAATAACATATGAAGTGTCACCATTTAGCCAGCCCATGTCAATAACACGAGTGACGCAAACAGGATTCAAGCACTGCAAGAACTGTCCGGAAGTCCTCATGGCTAAAATTTTTTAATGGAATTCTGATTACACGACCGGCCAGGTCGAGCTGAATGCCTTGGTGATAAGATGTGCATGAACGACGACGAAAAGATTGTCCAATGTCTCGAAAAAAGCCGAACCAGGTTCGATCCTCAGTCGCGCGAGCTGCCCCAGACAGGCGGGGTCTATGCCATTTATTCAACCCGGCCAACCATCGGCAGTTTCCAAGCCGGCAACAAAAATGGACTGATCTATATCGGTAAGTCCACAGACCTGTCACGAAGACCCCTCAAGGATTATTTCGAGACAGGTCGCACCGGCTTTTCAACGCTGCGCCGCTCCATCGAGGCGATTCTCAAACAGGAACTCGGATTGATCGCGTTTCCAAGAGGCCCCGGCCAAGCCGAAAGTAACATCAGAAACTATAAGTTCCGTCCTCAAGGTGAGGAGCGGCTTACTAACTGGATGATGGAGAATCTGGAGGTCGCCGTCTATCCGGTACTGGATTGTTACGCTCAAATGGAAGAAAAGCTCATTGGCGAATTGACGCCAACCTTGAACCTTCAAGGATAGGACAATCCATATCGCGAGGAAATAATAGCACTCCGAGGAATTTGCAGGGAGGAAGCACGCCGAAACCGCGACCTGCCATAAGGAGGAGAAAACGGTGTGGGGGTCACGGTGTGGGGGTCACCATTTAGCCGGCCCCTGTCAATAACACGAAAAAACCTCTTGGGAAAA
>CAYUPV010000014.1:0-25800 GCA_964445885.1 uncultured Methylococcales bacterium | reverse complement strand
CTCCTCACTCCTCACTCCTCACTCCTCACTCCTCACTCCTCACTCCTCACTCCCCCGGCGACGATTTGGTCTATTCTTCAGAAAAAACATGCCGGAGAACGAATCCGATCGTGCGTATCTATTTTTTTTGTTGTCTTGCCCTTCTGCCATTCGCTACGATTCATGCCGCCACTGAAGAGGTCAGGGTGCTGATCGACGTTTCTGGCAGTATGAAACAAAATGATCCCGGCAACCTGCGCATTCCAGCACTCAAGCTCTTGCTGGAGCTTCTGCCACCGGACAGCCAAGCCGGGGTGTGGCTGTTCGCCGGCGACACGGAAACCCTGATCCCTCCCTCCAAAGTGGATAGCACCTGGAAACAGAGCGCCGCCGAAGCGGCAGACCATATACACTCCAATGGTCTATTCACCGATATCGAGAGAGCGCTCCAGCTGAGCATCAATGGCTGGGATAAATCCACAACAGACGGTGGACGCCATATTGTCCTGTTGACTGATGGAATGGTCGACGTCAAGGGGAACCAGTCCAACGACCAAGCCTCCCGGATGCGCATCCTCAAACAATTTATTCCACGCCTCCAGACTCTGGGGGTTCATGTCTATACCATTGCTCTCTCGGATCAGGCCGATCATCCTCTGCTCAAACAACTGGCGGTAGCCACCGATGGCAGGAATGAAGTGGCCCATTCGGCCGAGCAACTGCAAAGGACCTTTCTCAACATCTTCAAAAGTGCGGTACCGCGCGACAGTGTCCCGCTCAATGACAATACCTTCAAGATCGATTCCAGCATCGAGGAGTTTTCTCTGCTGGTGTTTCGCCAACCGAACAGCCCCGCAACCGAACTGATCAAGCCCAGCGGAGAACATTGGACCTACGACAAATTCCCTGACAACGCGCAATGGCATCATGAAGAAGGCTACGACCTGATCACCGTCACCAACCCCATGCCGGGTAGCTGGAAGATGATCGCCAACGTGGATCCGGACAATCAGGTAATGATCGTCACCGATCTCAAACTCAAGGTTACCCCTCTCCCCAATTACCTGGTAAAGGGGGAAAAGATGACCCTACAGGCAGAATTGACCGAACACGACCAGCGAATCACCCGGGAAAATTTTTTGCGCCTGGTTCAGTTCAACCTACAACAGGACAACGATCCTCAATCCGATCGCCTTCTCGTAGCGAATCCGGAGCACAACGGTGTCTTCAGCCAGACTTTGGAGTCCATTGGCTCACCAGGCCTCCACACCCTCAGGCTCAAGGTCGATGGTAAGACGTTTCAACGTACTTGGGAACAGAACATCGAAGTCACCTCAACACCCGTGGAAGTCGAGATCGATTCCCCTGCAGACAATCCAGCTGCAGTGCTGATGCGCCTCATACCGGATACCCGGCTCATCGACCCCCAGACCTTTGGGGCCACAGCCATCGTGTCCAGTGGCAAAGACAACTTCGAAAAATCCTTCTCCACCTCCGATCAGGTGCATTGGCAGCTGCCAGTCGCCCCCCCCCAGCCAGGACAAGAATTCATTATCAATTTTCAGATCCAGGCACAGGATCACGATGGCCAACCACTGACACTGATACTCAAGCCAGTGACAGTAGAACCACCTGTGGCAAATCCTGAGAAGGAGGAAACGCCAGAGGAAGGGTTGGAAGAGGACGTAGAGAGCTTGCTGGAAGAAGATCTTGAACCCCAAACCGACTGGCTCAAGACTGCCTTGATCGCTGGAGCCGTCAATCTGGTGCTGATCGTAGGCGGTTTCTTTGCCTGGCGCTGGCTAAGAATACGCACGCAACAACGACATGAAATACTGCTCCACCGGCTGACCGGTGAACTCAAGGAATCTTGATCATGATACAACTCGATACCCTGACCTTATTTCTATTGCTGGAGGCCATTGCCGTACTGACACTAGCGGTAGTGATCGGGATATGGCTACTGAGTCGCCGGAAAAGGCGGGAACGGCAGACAGTCAAAAACCTGATTAACCGCCTGAAAAAGGTTGAACATGGTCAGTGCCAGGAACTGGAAGAAATCCTCAGAGAAATCCAGACTCTGCCGGATGACAAGCGTCGAGCGCTGATAGATGAAATCATGGAGCGGGAGAAGGCACTTTACCGGCAAATAATGAAATTATTCCTGGAAAGGGATCTCTCACTTTTAGGAAAACTGGATGAGCGGGTCAGAGAACTCACCAAGCCCTACCATGAACTGTTACGGGATCTGCCCCCAGGTGAGGATCCTGCAACAGCGGTGGCATTGGCAAAGGCCGAAGAAGAGATCATGCGCCTGAAGTTGGAAACCGAACGGTTGGCGGAACAACTTCAGGTGGCGGTGGAAACCATCGACGACCTTTCCACGGAATACACACGCATGTTCGCTCCGGACAAAACCAACGAAGATATGGAGGCCAGTCGCCGCAGGATTCTCGATACCTTGAGACAAAACGAGCATCGCCTGAAGCATGACCCCTCCCATGAACAAGATCACGACGATCTGGAAATCACCTTGGGCGATTCCCCATGAACGTTTCCATCGTTGGACTACTTGGTGCCGAACTGTTTGTGATACTCGCGGGGTTTGCCCTGGCCTGGTCGATCTTCTCGTGGCATCAGCGCAGGCAACGCGACCGATCCCTGGCAGAACTGATCGATCTGCTGGAAAAAAACGCTGCCGAACGTATCTTGCATTATGATCAATGGCTCAAAAGTCACCAGGACATGGACGGGGAACAGGCCGATAGAGTAGCCAATCAATGGATGGAAGTTGAGAGGGACTTTTGGCAAGCCTTTATCATTTGGCATCTTCATCCCGATCAAAGGACCCTCCCCGACTTCCCCCACCATATGCAGCGGCTTCTCAATGCACGCTTGGAAATCCTGGCCGGGGAAATCGGCCCGCCGACCCTCCCCGATGAAGGGCCGACCGCTACAGAAAACCCAGAACTCTTGGATATTGAAGACGCTTCCCAGGGAGTGAGCCCAGAGAGTTCAGCAGAAGCAAAAGAAGAGACACCACTGACCCAAACCACTAAGGAGGACTCAGGAAGAGAGACGATGGAAACAAGCGCAGAAGGGCAGGGAGAAGAAGAAAATGACGATATCCGCATCTACTCCGACCAGAATGGACCTACTCCGCCGATGACGGTAACTGACATGCCTGCTGAAAACGATGATTCACCTGAGGGGGGGGACGCGGGAAGGGAAGAAGCTCCGACATCAATCGAGGCCAAGGACGAACGAGGATAATTCAACCGATTGCCCGTTGCTTACTCACCATTGGTGACGCATCAGAACAGTTGTATACTTGCCTCAGCATTTCTGACAAGGAATTTTCTGAGGAGCATGATGAACAAACTCACACTCACCACCTTGCTATTGGCAAGCCTGTTTTCCACCGGTGCCCAGGCGCTCAATCTACGCTGGCTCAACTATTCTCCCGTCCGCTATTACAGCGAGGAGGACTGGTCAATCTACAAATCCACTGCGAAAGAGGCACTCGACAATCAACCGGATGGAAAAACGCTGGAATGGAGCAATCCGAAAACCGGCGCCCATGGCAAAATCACTCTCCTCAAGACAGTCAAAGCCGAGGATCGGCTTTGCCGCAAGGTCAGATTTTTCAACAGCATCAAGGGACTGTCAGGCGAAAGCAACTTTTTCTTCTGCAAACAGGAAGACGGTACCTGGGCACTGACCGAACCCAAAAAAAAGCAACCCAAAAAACCCTGATTATCCTCCTTCCATCCGGGCATGTGGCCCAGGCCTCGACCCGCGATGCCATTTTCAGGGCAGCAGATCCATATCTCTGAAGCATGGCAGCAGGCGGCAAGATCGATTCGGCGCCTGCAAAAAGCAAGAATTCTGGTTCCGGGCGCCACAGATCGGGGAAAAAGCACTTTCTGTGCTTATCTGGCCTGGTATCTACTGCAGGCTGGCCAGCGCCCAGCCTACATCGATGCCGACGTGGGCCAGAAGGATATCGGCCCACCCACCACCATCAGCCTGGGTTATCCAAGGCTCGATCGCCCTTTGCAGACTCTGGAACCGGTAGCAATGTATTTCGTGGGGACAGTGTCACCTGTGGCCCATTTGTTGCCCATGGTGGTGGGCACCCGTAATTTACTCGAACAGGCAGCAAAACCATTCGTGATCATCAATACCAGTGGTCTGGTAGAAGGGGTGGGTGAGATCCTCAAGGCTTATCAGATCGATTCGCTGCACCCGGATCTCATCGTTGCTCTGGAATCAGGCGGGGAACTGTCTCCCATTCTCAGAGCACACCGTCATTTCTCCATCCTGCGTCTCCCATGCTCACCCCATGTACGGGCAAAAACATGGGCGCAGCGCCGCCAGAACAGAGAGGCGGCATTCCAGCGTTATTTTTTAGATTCTGTGGATTTGGAGCTGAAACTGGATGAGTTGATCGTTCAACGGTTGCCAGTCGATGGTGATCGGTCGAACCGGGGTCAAATTTTGACCAAGAACCGCCTGTGTGCCCTCGCTGATCAGAATCAATCAGTGCTTGGGCTGGCTATCATCCGGTCATTCGATGCGGATAAGCAGATGCTACGATTACGTACACCGGTATCCTCGAGATCGATCAGGATATTGCAACTGGGGGACGAGTTGCTGGAATAGTTCCGGTCTCAAAGAGAACCAGCCACTTCCTTCTGGCTTTCCCGCCGCAACAGCAACGACATGTCATTGAGCCCTTCCGCCAGCACGTTGATGGCATCATTGAGGCTGAGCATACCGACCAAGGCCCCGCGGTCATCCACCACCGGAAGTCGTCTCATGCCGGCCTCTCGCATCTTTTCCACGGCTGAATTGATATCCTCGCTCTCGAGCACCACCGCAGGTTCAGAATCCATGATCTCAGCCACGCTCAAGGACTGGCCACCCCCTCCTTCAGCACTGACACGCAAAACCAGATCCCGGTCGGTCAGGCTGCCCACCGGAACCTGGATGATTTCGGGTGTGGACTGAGGGGATCCAGCCGATTTCTTGCGGCTACGTTTTCCCCACCAGGATTTCTTCTTTCCGCTCTGGGTCGCTTCAGATCCCGGCAAATATTGAAGCTCCTCCACTACGATGAGATTTCTTTGATGTTTGTCGCGCATCAGTCTCGCCGCATCGGTCACAGTCATATCGGGCGTCACTGTCACCAACTCACGTCGACATACCTGACTGACCGGGCGCCAGGCACGCCGATGGGGAACATATTTGTAAAGCCGGTGGGTCATATTCAGGAACCAGCGGGGACGGAACAGGACGATGTAAAACATCACCAAATCCGCTTCGGGAATACCGATAGTGACTTCATCGATGACCATGAGGACCACGGTCCAGAGTATCACTTTGGTTTTATAGGCACGTTCCTTCTTGGGTTTCTTTTTTCCAGCTTGATCGTGTTTAGCCATATCCTGACCTTGTCAACTCCCGACATTGATAGGGGAATGAATCAACGGCTTATCTCGGCTTCTTTCTGGGCCTCGCGGCTCAACAGTTCAACCATATCGTCCAGGCTGTCGGAGAGCATGGTAATGATATCATCCAGACTAAGCATCCCCACCAGATTGCCATATTCATCCACCACCGGTAAATGTCGAATCCCCAGTTCTCCCATTCGTTCCACTGCGGAATGGACTTCTGACTGAGCCGGCACCGCCTTGATTCCTGCCGTCATCGCTTCGGCTACCGTGGTGTCTTCCCATGACAATCCTTCTGCCTGCACCCTCAGGGCAATATCCCGGTCGATCAGGATACCTACCGGGGAAAGAACCGTCTTTTCCTGCTTGGCAGAGGGAGCTATTGATTTCTTTCGGCCACGTCGTTTCGGCGAATCCTGAACCTTGGCAGTCGAAATTTTCTGGGGAGAGGGTAAGGCCTCGCACCGCTCTACCACGATCAGACTCCTCACCTGCTCCTCCCCCATCAACCGGGCAGCATCGACCACGCTGGCCTGAGGTGAAATCGTCAGCACGTTACGGTTACAGATATCCCCCACGGTCCGCCATGACTGTCTGTGGGGGACATAGTCATAGATCCGATGGATCATGTTCAACAGCCAGCGAGGCAGGATCACCAGGATTGCCAGCAGAAAGGCCTCGGCCAGGGGAATCCCCGGAGACACTTCATCCAGGATCATGAAGATGAAAATCCAAAGCACCGCCCTGGCCCGATAGGAACGCTGTTTCTTGGGTTTCCCGGATCGCTTTTTCTTGGCTAAGTCCTTAGCGGCCATCTTTTTGATTGTCTCCTAGCTGGGAATGACGGAACCGGTGAGAACCTTGATTTTTCAAGGGGTATTCGTATTTTAATGTTTTTATTGATGAATCGGAAATCGGATCTCCTTCAGCCTTTGCAGACAACAAGCGCCGTCAGGCTCTAATTCGGGTCTGAAAAATGCTGATTCAGCTACACTTCAAAGGCAAAAAATTTATGGACAATTTCATGATTACAAACTACAATCATTCTCATTAACGATCATAAACAATCGGTCACATTAGCGCCTTGAATAACATCACACCACTTTCGTGGTACGTTCTTTTTCTCAACTATAGAGGGCGCAGGGGTTAAAATTTTTTTATTCCTGCGCCTTCTACGGTGAATTGCCCAATCATGGGGCAGTCAGCTTTTTCGATGTAACTGATACGGTGGAACAAATTGAGACATGCCATGGCATCCTATCCCCTGAGCACGATTCCTCCCGGCAACCGTATTCAAATCGCATCGGTACCGAAACGTATCCATAAACGCTTACTCAGTCTGGGATTGCCACCGGGCACCCATCTGACGGTCCTACGAAACCGCAATGGCGCGGTGGTGATCGGCCGTCATCAGGATCGCATGGCCATCGGACGGGGTTTGGCTGAAGAGATCATGGTTCGAGAATCCCCATGAGTGCTTATACCATTGCGTTGCTTGGCAATCCTAACTCCGGCAAAACTTCCCTGTTCAATGTTCTGACCGGAACCCGCCAACGCACCGGAAATTGGCCCGGGGTGACGGTGGAACGCAAAGAGGGCCAATATTACCGTGACGGTGTTCGTATCAAGGTCATCGATCTTCCCGGTACCTATTCCCTAGATCCCGAGGACACTTCCACCGATGAACGCATCGCCCGCGATTTCATTCTCTCCCACCAAGCCGATGTCATCGTCAACATTGCCGATGCCACTCACCTGGAGCGCGCCCTTTACCTGACCCTTCAACTGCTGGAAACCGATGTGCCCCAGGTGTTGGCCCTCAACATGATGGATATGGCCAGGCACCGGGGCATAGCAGTGGATACCGAGGGATTGAGTCAGACCCTGGGAATCCCTGTGGTACCATTGGTCGCCAAACAGGGTGAGGGCGTCGGAAACCTCAAGACAGCCGTCGCAAAGCTAGCGGCTGGCAGGTCCCACCGACAAACCATGGGCGTTCCCTATCCCCCGGACCTGGAGCAAGCGGTCAAAGCGCTCGAACCAGGACTTGAGGACTCGTTTCCTGAACTGCCACCACGCTGGTTGGCGCTTCATCTTCTCGCCGGTCATCCGGCTCCCCGGCCTTTGCCCGAGGCGATCAAGACCCGCCTCAGCAGACTCACCCGGGAACTCACCGAGGATCCAGACCTGTTGATCGCCGGTGCCCGCTACCGCCATGCCCAAACGATCGGCAAAGCAGTCCTGCAGCGCAGCAGACAGGGGCATTCCAGCTCGTCCGACCGGATCGACACTGTCGTGCTCAACCGCTGGCTGGGAATACCCGTGTTCCTGCTGGCCATGTATCTGATGTTCACTTTCACCATCAATTTTGGTGGCGCCTTCGTGGACTTCTTCGATCAGGCGGCAGGCGCCCTGTTCGTCGATGGTTTCAAGACATTACTGGTAGGGGCAGGAATCCCGACCTGGATCCAGGTGTTTCTGGCCGATGGTATCGGCGGTGGGCTCCAGGTCGTCGCCACTTTCATTCCCATCATCGGCTTTCTGTATTTGTTTCTCACTTTTCTGGAGGATTCCGGCTATATGGCCCGGGCCGCCTTTATCATGGACCGGCTGATGTTCCGCCTGGGACTGCCGGGCAAAGCCTTTGTCCCACTGATCGTGGGTTTCGGCTGTAACGTTCCAGCGATCATGGCGGCAAGAACGCTGGAAGGCGAACGTGAACGCATCCTGACCGTCATGATGGCCCCCTTCATGTCGTGTGGTGCCAGACTGGCGGTCTATGCCTTGTTCGCTGCCGCTTTCTTTCCCCACGGTGGGCAAAACGTGGTGTTCGTACTCTATCTCATCGGAATCGCCGCTGCGATGTTGACCGCTTTACTGCTCAAGACTACCCTGCTGCCCGGAGAACCTGAGGCCCTGCTGTTGGAACTGCCGCCCTACCAGTTACCAACCTGGCGTAATCTTCTGCTCCACAGCTGGTTGCGGCTGAAGGGATTTGCCACCGACGCAGGAAAATACATCGTGCTCATGGTCATGGTGGTCAACGTCTTCAATGCCTGGAGCACCGATGGCGTCTTCGGCGATGTGTCGCCGGAGCAATCCATGCTCAGCGCCGCCGCCCGTACCATTACCCCGGTGTTCGAACCCATGGGGATCAGCCGGGACAATTGGCCGGCGACGGTCGGGATCATGACTGGCGTATTGGCAAAGGAAGTGGTCGTGGGCACGCTCGATGCACTCTACTCACGCCTCGATCAGACGCTGACCGAGGAAGAAAAGGAATTCAATCTCATCAGCGCCCTCAAGGAGGCGGCGAACACGATCCCTGTCAACCTCAAGGAGTCCATCAACACGCTTTCGGATCCGCTGGGACTTGGGATACTGGAAACCAGTAAGGACCTGGCGCAGGCAGCCGCGGCACAGGAGGTTCATGGCGCTACGTTTGGAGCCATGGTACGCCATTTCGATGGCCGCCACGGTGCTTTCGCCTATCTGCTGTTCATTCTCCTCTATGCCCCCTGCGTCGCAGCCACCGCCACCATCCGCCGCGAAACGGGAAGCCGCTGGATGCTGTTCGCCCTCGCATGGACGACCGGCCTTGCCTATAGTTGCGCCACTTTCTATTATCAGGCCGTCACTTTTTTCTTACATCCAATGCAATCCCTGGCCTGGATGACAGCAATCACCCTGACATTGGCGCTCTTCTGGTTCAGCCTGAGAATCCGTGGCACCAGCATTCCTATTCCCTTGGCAACGACCGGAGGAGGTGGCGGTCCTGGGTTCATCCATCGCAGTTGTTGTAAATGATTCTGGAACTCCGTGATTTACTGAGGCGCCATGGCCAGCTTCCGCTCAAGGAGCTGGCCGTCGAACTGAGAACCGATACCGACACCGCTCGGGCCATGCTCAGGCGACTGATACACAAAGGACAGGTGGAAAAGCTCCCCGAGGGTACTCTATGTGCCGGTGGCTGCCGGTTATGTCCAACCGTCAGCGTGGAAATCTATCGTTGGATTGGAGACAATAAAGGTATTCCTATCCATGTCACCAAAGGAGTTCCAAAATGTGCAGAATCGTGACCATGCTGCTTGCAGCCAGCTTTTGCCTTGCGGCGAAAGCCACCACTCCCCCACCTCCTTCCAACGGCATCCACTTACCTGTCACTTACAAGCACTGGCGGGTGCTAGGGGTCTCCCATCGGGATGACAATAATTCCCTGCGCACGATCGTCGGAAACACCACCGCCATGACAGCGGCCCACAAAGGAAGGATCAACCCTTGGCCCGATGGCACCATTTTGGGCAAGCTGGTTTGGAAGGACAGTCGTCACCCCTTTTGGCAACCAGCCATCGTGCCAGGGGAGTTGTCCCATATCGAATTCATGATCAAGGACAGTAAGAAATACACCGACACTGGAGGCTGGGGCTTTGCCCGCTGGGTGGGAATGGAACTCAAACCCCTTGATAATGACGGTGGCAAACCCTGCTTCGAGTGCCACAAAGCCGCGGCCGAAACCGATCATGTCTTCACCCGGCCAGCGCCACTTCCCTGATCACGCATTTAACAACCAGGCAAGTCACATGACAAGCCGGGGATATCAACAACCTGGACGTTGTTTGGTCCAACCCATGTCTATGGACGAACCGCCCCGGACAGCCGTGTCCAAGCACCCATGGACGGGTTCACGGCGTCCCGAGAGACGATTCCCCTGCCTCGGCCCCAATGTAATCTTGCGCGGTTACCCTAAGAAACCAGCAATTCAATCCAGTGTCTCACCGGCCGACTGGCCACAGGAGCCAGATGGAGCATACAGCCAATGTTGGCGCTGGTAATGACCGTGGGGTTCCCCTTCTCCAGAGCGGAGATTTTCCGTGCCCGCAAATCACTGGCCAACCGTGGCTGCAGAATCGAATAGGTTCCCGCTGATCCACAGCACAGGTGAGCATCGGCCACCGGTTCGAGCTTGAAACCCAGCCTGATCAGAATCC
This sequence comes from uncultured Methylococcales bacterium, assembly GCA_964445885.1. Lineage (GTDB taxonomy): Bacteria > Pseudomonadota > Gammaproteobacteria > Methylococcales > Methylothermaceae > Methylohalobius. The sequence goes on along the minus strand of CAYUPV010000014.1, from coordinate 15,377 downwards.
CTTCGACAACCCCGTTAAGCCGCTGGCCGTGTTGCAAGGTACAGGGGGACTGGAAGACAATGCGGGCAGGTGTCACCTCGAAACCATCCAGATCCTCTATCGCCAGTATCTCGGCCGGATCCCGGGTCAAGGCCGAAACACGTGCCGCCTTGGCGGAATAGTCGGGGTCGCCGGCAAGCAGTTCACCGTACTCCTTTACTGTCACCCCGCATCCGGAAGCTGTGACGATAATCGCTTCGGCCCCTGCTTCCACGTAGGGCCACCAGGCATCGATATTGCGGCGCATGAATGCCAATCCTTCCTCGCGTGCTCCCAGATGATAGCTCAGAGCCCCGCAACAGCCGTTCTCCGGCACCCGAATAAGGCTGATACCCAAGCGATCGAAAACCCGGGCAGTGGCAAGATTGATGTGTGAGGCAACGACGTCCTGAACGCAACCATCGAGCACCAGCATCCGCCGCGGATGATTCGCATGCGGCCAAGGTTCGAAACGCTGTCGTGGTTCAAATCTCGATTGCAGGCCGGCGGGCAATAGTGGCCTCGAACCTTGGGCCAGACGGTAGAAGGGCCTCAGCCGCTTTGGGTATGGCAGCCAGAAACGCATCAGACGACGCATCAGCCGCTGGCCAATTGGGCGCGGGACTTCCTGCTCCACCAGCCCACGACCGATATCCAACAATCGACCATACTGGACCCCGGAGGGACAGGTGGTCTCACAGGCCCGGCAGGTGAGGCAGCGGTCCAGGTGTTTCTGCAGATTAAGTGTCGGGCATTCCCCTTCCAGCACATCCTTGATCTGATAGATACGTCCGCGCGGACCGTCCAGTTCATCACCCAACAACTGATAAGTGGGACAAGTGGCATTGCAAAAACCACAATGGACACATGAACGGATAATCTCTGCAGCCAGCTTGCCGCTTGGTTGGTCCTTGAATGGGCTGACCAGTTGAACCTGCATTACAGATCCTCGTACATGCGACCCGGATTGAAAATTCCATGGGGATCAAAAGCTTCTTTCAGTGCATGGTGGAGTTTCGCCAGTTCGGGGGGTAACGGCTGGAAGACCCGGTCACGGGACCCTCGAGTGCGGAACATAGCCGCGTGGCCAGCCAATCTTTCGGCAGCCGCGAAGATCTTCGCAGCCGGGACAGCGGTTCTGAGCCAACGTTGGGCCCCACCCCAGTCCAGCAACCAACGACCACGCAGATCCGGCTGGGGTGTAGCCGGCGCTACCGCCAAACGCCATAAATCCGCTTCTCCCTCGGTAAAGAAGGTCAAGGTCTGTTCCCGCAGATCGCGCCAGTACCCTGCTCCCTCGGTAAGTGGCTCACCCCCGAGTTCGATTGCTGCCTGAGTCACCGCCGCTTCCGATCCACTCAGACGGAAAGTCAGGTATGGCTCCTCATACACCAGGGCACTCAGGGGCAAGGACCGCCCCATCATCTGCGCCATGGCCTCCAGGGCCCTTTCCCCCGGAATCTCCTGGCGCACGGTCAGCTCCGTCTCAGGTAGGGGCAATACCTTGAGGGAGACTTCCAGGATCACCCCCAGGGTACCAAGAGACCCAGCCAACAACCGGGAAAGGTCGAAACCGGCGACATTCTTCATCACCTGCCCACCAAACGACAATACCTCTCCCCGGCCACTGAGTAGTTTCACCCCCAGAATGAAATCTCGTACCGCGCCGGTGAATGGCCGACGTGGGCCAGACAAACCTGCCGCCACGGTTCCTCCGATGGTGGCGGACCCGAAATGGGGTGGCTCGAAGCCAAGCATCTGCCCTTCCGCCGCCAAGGCCTGTTCCAATTCCACCAACGGAGTCCCGCAACGCACGGTGATCACCAGTTCACTGGGCTCATAGTCCACGATATCGCGGTAACCACCCACTTCGAGCGGTTCCCCCACTGGAACACGGCCATAAAATTCCTTACTGCCGCCCCCGACAATGCGCAAGTGGATCTTTCGGGCGATCGCGATCTCAACTTGTTGGTCAAAATATTCATCAGCGCTCATAATGACTTGTTGCACCCTAACGCATAAAAGACCTGACTCCTGCCCTGGATCATGGTCCAATACCTGTCAGAAACGCTCCAGTTCCTGATGGGGTAATTGCCCTCCATGAACGTGCATGCCACCCAACTCGGCACAGTGGGCCAAAGTAGGCACCGCCTTGCCAGGATTGAGAAGCCCTTTGGGATCGAAGGCGCGCTTGACCGCATGGAATAAGGCGAGTTCGCCTTCGCTGAACTGCTGACACATTTGATTGAGCTTTTCCACCCCAACGCCGTGCTCACCGGTAATGGTCCCACCGACACGAATGCACAACTCAAGAATCTCCCCGCCCAGCCGCTCGGCCCTTCCCAGCTCACCGGCGGCGGAGTCATACATGATCAGCGGATGGAGATTACCATCACCAGCGTGGAAGACATTGGCCACTCGCAGATCGAACCGGCGGCCAAGGCTGGCGATACCCGCCAACACTTCCGCCAGACGATGACGGGGAATGGTTCCATCCATACAGTAGTAATCGGGAGTGATTCGCCCGATGGCCGGGAACGCAGACTTGCGTCCAGCCCAAAGCCGCTGGCGCTCGGTTTCATCATGGGCAATCCTGACCTCCAGAGCGCCGTTCTGCGACATCACCTGACGCGTCTTTTCCAATTCCCGCGCCACCTGGAGCGCGGGACCATCCACCTCGCATAACACAATCGCCCCGGCAGACGCTGGATAACCCGCATGAAGGTGTTCCTCCACAGCCACAATCGCCGGCCGGTCCATCATTTCCATCGCTGCAGGCACCAGACCCGTCCGTATGACCGCAGCCACCGCATCAGCCGCATCGGCCACGCCACCGAATGCAGCCATCAGCGTCCGGGTACTCTGTGGCAAAGGCAGCAGCCGCACAATCACCTCGGTCACGATCCCCAGCATGCCTTCTGAGCCATGTAGCAGGGCAAGCAAATCGAAACCTGGCCCATCCAAACCGCTACTGCCTAACTGGATTTCTTCTCCTGCCACCGTGACAAACTTGAGCCCCAGCACATTGTTGACCGTCAGCCCGTATTTGAGACAGTGGATTCCCCCGGCATTCTCGGCCACATTCCCGCCGATACTGCAGGCAATCTGGGAGGAAGGGTCCGGGGCGTAGTAGAGACCGAAGGGTCTGGCAGCCTCGGTGATGGCAAGGTTCCTGACTCCCGGCTGCACCCGGGCAATCCGATTGACCGGATCGAGTTCCAGAATCCGGTTCAACCGGGCCAGGCTCACCAACACACCTTTTTCCAGGGGTAACGCCCCCCCGGACAATCCCGTTCCTGCCCCCCGGACGACCAGTGAAATCCACCGCTCATGACAAAGCTTCACCACCCGCTTCAATTGTTCGATGTCTTCTGGCATCACGACCAGCCACGGAACCCTTCGATAGGCGGTCAGGCCATCACATTCATAGGGTTTGAGTTCCTCCTTGGCGCTAAGGATGGCCTCTTGCGGAAGAATTTCACTCAGCTTCCGAATCAGTTCACGCTTCATGACCCTGTTCGTCTTTGGGCAGAAAAAAGCGGAACAACAGAAAACCAGCCGCAAACCCACCCAGGTGTCCCCACCATGCCACATCAGCGAAAGGTTGCTGCAGCGCCATGGCGGTCGTGGCCTTGTAGGCCTGGATGATGACCCAAAGTCCCAAAAAAGCAATCGCCGGGACCGGGATGAACAGCGGAAATGGGAAAATCCAGATGATCACCCGGGCATAGGGAAAAAGATAGAAATAAGCTGCCAACACCCCAGCGATCGCGCCTGAAGCTCCCACCGCGGCAGTGATCGCCTCACGATTGATTGCCACATGAACCACGTTCGCCAGCACACCACAGAGCAGGAAAAAAGTCAGAAACCGCCAATGGCCCATGCGGTCCTCGACATTGTCACCGAAGATCCACAACAACCAGGTATTGAAGAGGATATGCAACCAACCACCATGTAAAAAGAGGTTGGTCACCAAAGGCCAGTAGTTGTGGGGATTCAATCCGAGCAAAGCCCCCCACTCCGGATGAAGATAACGGGCAGGCACCAGACCATAGTGATAAAAAACACTGTTACGGATCTCCTCTGGCTGCCACCAGAGAAACAGGAAGATGGCGAAATTGAGACCAATCAGGCTCCAGGTCACCCAGGGGGTGGAGCGACAGGGCGCAGTGTCCTGGAAAGGAATCATTCCTCTTTATCCCTCGGGTTGAGTCCGCGAAAGTCCGCAAGACTGTCCACAACCCCAAAAAATGCGACGGCAACCAGGGAAAACTGGGGCAACATCAGCAGTAATCCATAGACAGGGACCAGCCAGACCCAACTTCCCTTGAAACGCGCCACCAGAAAATGTATTACGGCAAGACCCTGGAACAGATACATGGTCATGGCCACGACCATCAGATCGACCATCAGGATCTTGCTCCACGTCCCCGCCAGCCAGACGATTCCCACCGCGACAGCCGCCAACCAGCGGGGCATCCTCAGCCGTCGGAATTCAGCGGCAAAACCGCCTGGATGATAGAGAATGGACTGCCACCATCGGGCCAACAGAAGCGCGGTGATCACGCCAATACCATAGAGCAACGCCACCAGGCTGTTGATCAACCTGAGGGTCCCTTCCTCCTCGAAACCATAGACGGTCGCACCTTTCACATTGGTCACCGCCAGTTCCAACCAGCCCTTCCAGAATGCCACTACATCTCCAGTGACCAGATGAACAGCCAACACATAAAGCATCAACCAGCCACCCACAGACATCACCATCCTCCCCTGGGAACGGCTGTAGCGAAGTACCAGGGCACCCACCCATAGCGGGATCCAGAGAGCAAGGGCCAATGGAAAAGGGAATCCAGGCTTGGGCGGCAACATCAAGAAAACCAGCCAGGTGATCAGACCGGCACTCAAGGCAACCAGCACGCCGTCCCGGCCCCCACGACGCAAGGTGACCAAACCGATCACCGCCGCGCTGATGATGGACACAGGAACAAAGTAGACTCCCAGCAGGGCGAACAAGGCGGCCAATCCTATGGCACGCCAGCGATTGGTCATGATGAATTTGGCAATCTCCTCCACGGTTCCTCTTATACTGTTACGTCCATTAGAATTTTTCCATCCCGGTGCTGGAAAGACACACACCGACTTCAAAGATGCACCCAGTATAAAACAAAACCCCGGCCGGACTCACATCCGACCGGGGTTTTGCCATAAGGTCTTCAGGTCTGAATCAGACCGATTATCTGCCCAGGGTGAAGACGCTCAGGACACCACCCAGCTGGGTGACCTTGTCCAGTGAGCGATAGGCACCCACGGCACCCAGACCTTCGGTTTCGCCTTCAAGACCTGCGGCCATACCGATACCGGCCCAGCCACCCAGTCCTGAAAGTACGCCGATGTACTGCTTGCCACCGAACATCCAGGTATTGGGGTTGCCAATGATGCCAGAGGGGGTCTTGAACCGATAGAGTTCCTTACCACTCTTGGCGTCCCGTACCTTCAGATAGCCTTCCAGGGTACCGTGAACCACGATGTCACCCTTGGTGGCCAGCACACCGCTCCAGACCGAAAACGGCTCGTCATAGGACCACACGATCTTGCCGGTCTTGGCATCCCAGGCAGTGAATACACCCAGATTGCTGGAGCCATTCTTCTTGCCAGTCTTGGCATCACGTCCGGCTGGGAACATGGTCAAAGTGGCGCCCACATAAGGCTGACCCGGCGTGTATTCCACTTCGAAGGGCTCATAGGTCATGCACAGGTGGTTGCCGTTGACATAGAACAGGCCGGTACGAGGCGAATAAGCGACCGGACCCTGGTTCTTGGCACCCAGAGCTGCGGGACAGACGTCTTCGGTGGTCACGTCTTCGCCGTTCTCCTGGGTACTGTACTTGGGGTCGACGACCGGACGACCGGTCTTCTGATCCACGTACTTGGCCCAGTTGACAGACTTGTCGTACTTTTCCGCCACCAGCAGTTCACCGGTCACCCGGTCCAGGGTATAGGCAAAACCGTTACGGTCGAAGTGCACCAGAGTCTTGCGGGTCTTGCCCCTGATCTTCTGGTCAGCCAGCACGACTTCATTGATGCCATCATAGTCCCATTCGTCATGCGGGGTCATCTGATACACCCACTTGGCGACCCCTGTGTCGGCATCCCGAGCCCAGAGGGTCATGGACCACTTGTTATCACCAGGACGCTGCACCGGATTCCAGGTGCCTGGATTACCGGATCCATAGTAGATCAGGTTGAGTTTTGGATCATAGCTGTACCAGCCCCAGGTGGTGCCGCCACCGATCTTCCACATATCCCCTTCCCATGTTTTCAGGGAAGAATCCTTGCCGACCGGTCTCAGCCCCTTGTCCTTGCCCATCCAGGTCATGGTCTTCTTGGGATCGAGTCCCACTTCCTTATCCGGGCCAGTGCTGTACATCTTCCAGGCCAGTTTGCCGTTCTTCAGGTTGTAGGCGGCGATGAAACCACGCACCCCGAACTCACCTCCGGAGATACCGGTCAGGACTTTGTCCTTGACCACCAGCGGTGCATTGGTGTTGGTCATCCCCACTTTGGGATCCCCGTTTTTGACCTGCCAGACCACTTTGCCGGTCTTTGCATCTAACGCGGTCAAGGTGGTGTCAGCCTGTTGCACGATGATCTTGCCATCGCCGTAAGCCAAACCACGATTGACCACATCGCAACACATCACAGGGACGGTTTCGTCTGCATCCTGCGTTGGAATGTACTGCCAGATGATGCTCTGGCTCTTTGGATCGAGCGCCATGACTTTATTGGGGAATGGGGTGTGGATGTAAATCACGCCGTTGATGAACAAGGGTCCGCCTTCGTGACCCTTCAGCACCCCGGTGGAGAATGTCCAAGCAGGTTGCAGCTTGGAAGCGTTCCTGTTGTTGATCTGATCCAGCTCGCTGTAGCGGGTGCCCCAATAGTTGCCCCCCCAAGTGGCCCAGTTGGCCGGATTCTTGGAAAGCTTGAGCACTTCCTGGTTTGCCTGAGCCCCACCGGCCACCAACGCCGCTGCTACCGCAGTTGCGATCAGGCCGTTTTTCAAGGGTTTCTTCATAAGAGCCTCCTCTTTGTTATTTGGATGGTGGTAGGGACAAAAAAATGCAGGCCGGCCGGGAGGGGAATCCCGACCGATCCTTGAAAGTGTAAATTGAAGTATTTGGCTTCAAAAGTCAATAGAGCATCACCAATCAGTGTATCCTGGGGCCCGGTTCCCCACCGGGAGACACCCGGACCGCACAGAACTTGAACTCCGGAATCTTGGCATCGGGATCGAGTGCTTCGTTGGTCAAGAGATTGGCCGCCGCCTCGTTATAGCAAAAGGCCATGAATACCGTGCCCCGCTGCATACCCACATCTGGTCGTGCATAGGCAGTCACCATACCACGACGCGACTCCAGCGTGATCAGATCTCCCGCTTGGGCTCCCAAATCGGTCAGATCCTCAGGATGGATCTGCACCACCGGATAAGGCTCGATGGCATCGAGCACAGACGCATGACGGGTCATGGCGCCGGTATGCCAATGTTCGAGCTGACGTCCGGTAATAAATACGAAAGGATATTCCTCATCGGGCAGCTCGGCGGCGTGGGTAAACTCAGCCGGCATAAACAATCCCTTGCCACTGGGGGTCGGAAATGCTTCCGTGAATATCACCGGCTCACCGGGATCGCCTTCCTTCTCACAGGGATAGATGACCGAATCCTCCTGCTCCAGTCGTTGCCAGGTAATCCCGGCAATGCTGGGCATCGCCAAACGCATCTCCTCGAACACATCGGCCGGTCCGGCGTAATCCCATTCCAGTCCCATCCGCCTGGCGATCTCCTGGATGATCCACAAGTCCTGGCGTGCTTCACCAGGCGGATCGATGGCCTGACGCCCCAACTGCACCCTCCGATCGGTATTGGTGAAGGTACCGGTCTTCTCTGGAAATGCCGACGCAGGCAGGATGACATCGGCAAACCCTGCAGTCTCGGTCAGGAAAATATCCTGCACCACCAAATGATCGAGCTTGGCCAAAGCGGCGCGGGCGTGGGCCACGTTGGGATCTGACATCGCCGGATTCTCACCCTCGATATACATTCCCCGGATCTGATCCTTTTCGATGGCATGAAGCACCTCGACCACGGTCAGGCCGGGGTCGTGGTCCAGTTCGGCACCCCACAGTTGCTCAAACTTGTCCCGCACATGGGGGTCCCCGACTGGCTGATAATCCGGGAACACCATAGGAATCAGCCCCACGTCTGAGGCGCCCTGAACATTGTTCTGCCCCCTCAGTGGATGGAGACCAGTTCCGGGCCGGCCGATCTGACCCGTCATCAATGCCATGGCAATCAGGCAGCGGGCATTGTCTGTCCCGTGCACGTGCTGGGAAATCCCCATCCCCCACAGGATCATCGACCCCTGGGATTTAGAGTATATGCGTGCCACTTTGCGGATGGTGTCGGCTGGGATACCGCAGATGGGCGCCACCCGCTCGGGCATATAGTTCCTCAGGTGGTGTTTGAGGTTCTCGAACCCTTCTGTGTGTTTATCGATGTAGTCGGGATCATACAGTTCCTCTTCGACGATGACATGCATGATGCCGTTGAGGAGGGCGACGTCGGTATCGGGACGGAATTGCAGCGAGTGAGTGGCAAAGCGACAGATCTCGGTTTGCATGGGATCGGCCACGATCAGCTTGGTGCCCTTGCGTACGGCGTTCTTGATCCAGGTGGCTGCCACCGGATGGTTGACGGTGGTATTGGAACCGATGATGAAGATCACTTCCGCCTTCATGACATCGGCCACTGGATTGGAGACTGCACCGGAACCGATGCATTCCAACAATGCCACCACGGAGGAGGCATGGCACAAGCGGGTGCAATGATCTACATTGTTGCTGCCGAAACCGGTGCGGACCAGTTTCTGGAACAGATAAGCCTCTTCGTTACTGCCTTTGGCGGAACCGAAACCAGCCAGCGCCTTGGGGCCATCCTGATCGCGAATGCGCTGCAGCCCAGCGGCGGCGAAATCGAGCGCCTCTTCCCAGCTGGCTTCGCGGAACACCTCATGCATGCGCTCAGGATCGAGCAGTTCGGTGGTCTTGGCCACCCCTTCCCGGCGTGTCATGGGCTTGGTCAGCCGATAACGGTTGTGAACGTAATCGAAACCAAATCTTCCCTTGACACACAGGCGGTTGTGATTGGTCTCGCCGTCCCGTCCCTCGACATACAGGAGCCGGTTGTCGTGTACATGGTAGGTGAGCAGACATCCGACGCCGCAATAGGGACACGTGGACTCGACTTTCTTATCCACCGGCAGCTTGCCGACTTCTCCCGCTGGCATCAGTGCGCCGGTGGGGCAGGCCTGGACGCACTCGCCACAGGCCACGCAGGTGCTGTCACCCATGGGGTCGTCGAGGTCGAATACGATCTTGGCTTCGGCACCGCGCAACGCATAACCGATCACATCATTGGCCTGCTCTTCACGGCAGGCCCGGACACAGCGGGTACACTGAATACAGGCGTCGAGGTTCACTGCCATGGCAGGGTGAGAAAAATCCGCTACCGGTTGCCGGCGGGAGGGAAAGCGCGGGGTTCCGATTTCCAGCTTGCCGACCCAATAATCCAGCTCCGAATCGTTCCGATAAGGGGACCGGCCCTGCTCCGGCATGTCCGTCAGCAGAAGTTCCAGCACCAGCTTCTGGGACTTCACCGCCCTGTCGCTCCTGGCCTTGACATTCATTCCCTCCTTGGGCGCCCGGCAACAGGAAGGGGCCAGTACCCGTTCCCCTTCGATCTCCACCATGCAGGCCCTGCAGTTGCCGTCGGGGCGCATTCCTTCCTTGTAGCACAGGTGAGGAATGTCTATCCCGGAGCGTTTGGCTGCCTGCAGGATGGTCTCCCCTTCGTAAGCAGTGATCTCTTGTCCATCCAGACTGAAAGTGATGGTTTTCAGATCGTTCATGGTTTGCGGATTGGCAGCCATCGCTCAGCTCTCCAGTTCGTGGGGAAAGTATTTGAATACGCAGCGGATAGGATTGGGTGCCGCCTGCCCCAGACCACAGATCGAAGCATCGGACATGACCTGACACAGGTCTTCCAGGCGCTCGCCGTCCCATTCACCATTGGCCATCAAGGTGGCTGCCTTGGCGGTTCCTACCCGGCACGGGGTACACTGACCGCATGACTCGTCCTCGAAGAACCGGGTGGCATTGAGCGCCAGATCCTTGGCTTTGTCGTGCTGAGAAAAAATGATGACCGCGGCAGAGCCGATAAAGCAGCCGTGACAGTTGAGGGTATCGAAGTCGAGGGGGATATCGCCCAAAGATGCCGGCAGAATCCCGCCGGAGGCCCCGCCTGGGAAGTAGCCATAGAATTCATGCCCAGGCAGCATGCCACCGCAGTATTCATCGATCAGCTCACGCACCGTGATCCCGGCAGGCGCCAGATGCACCCCCGGTTGTTGTACCCGTCCGGACACCGAGAAGGAACGCAAGCCCTTGCGTCCATGGCGACCGAAGGAAGTAAACCAGTCAGGACCTTTCTCGACGATATCACGCACCCAGTACAGGGTTTCCATGTTGTGCTCCAGCGTCGGATGGCCGAACAACCCCACCTCTGCCAAATAGGGTGGTCGGAGACGTGGCATGCCACGCTTGCCCTCGATGGATTCGATCATCGCCGACTCCTCACCGCAGATATAGGCGCCAGCTCCCCTGCGCAATTCGACGGGGGGCAAAGCAGCCTTCACTGGTGGATGTTGCCTGAGCTTGGCCAGCTCGGTCTGCAGAATCTTGCGGCAGGCGGGATATTCATCACGCAGGTAGATATAGATTCTTTCGCATCCCACAACGGCAGCGGCCACCAACATGCCTTCCAGGAAACGGTGGGGATCAGATTCCAGATAGTGCCGGTCTTTGAAGGTTCCGGGTTCGCCCTCATCGATGTTGACCGCCAGATACCGCGGTGCCGATTGTCTGCTCACGATCTCCCATTTGAGCCCAGCGGGAAAGCCTGCACCACCCAGACCGCGCAGGCCGGAGTCCTTCATCGCCGCGATCACGTCTTCCGGGGCGCGGTCCCCATCCATCAACCCCTTGAGCAGCACATAGCCACCTTGGATCTGATAGGACTGATAGTCAGTATATTCAGGTAACGGTGCCTCGATCGCCTTGGTTTCCACTGCAGCAGCCACTTGTTCCACCGTAGCATGATCGACCGGGTTCTGACCGACGATGGCCACTGGTGCATGCTGACAACGACCCACACAGGGTGCGGACAGGACCCTGACTCCATCCCCCAAGCCCTCCTTGAGCGCACGAAGCAGGTCCCCGGCACCTGCCATCTCACAGCTGAGCGATTCGCATACCCGGACAGTCAAGGGTGGAGGCGGAGACTCACCTTCCTTGACCACGTCGAAATGATGATAGAAACTTGCCACCTCGTAGACTTCCGCCGGTGACAGCTTCATCTCATAGGCCAGGGCTACGATGTGCCTGGCCGCAATATGTTGATAGGCGTCCTGGATCTTGTGCAGGTGTTCGATCAGGAGATCTCTGCTCCTTGGCTCTTCCGCCAGCAGGGCACGCACTTCTTCCAGTGCCTTGAGATCGACGGGACGTCCCCGTGCCACCCGGGGTTTTTTCTTCGCTTTGCGTGCCTGTTCTGCGGCCATACACCTACCTTTCTAACTGGTTAGAATCCAGCAAGTCTAAACAGAGAACCTCGGTGAGTTCAAACCGTTATTGTTGACTGCTTAATTTCATTTTACGAAACAAACTGCCTCGGCGGCTGTTTCCACTTCTTTCAATTTACCCCGCAGTTTTTTCGCTTGTGGTGGATCGCGAAACACTCCACCTTGTTCCCCCGGCATGGAACGCAGGTTTTTGAACACCACTGCCTCGGAATATTCCTGATAACTCATCTGCTTGGCCAATTCATCGACCATGCAGCTGCAATGATAGAGATTGTCGTAATTCTGTCCGCCGTGATCACGCATGCATTGAAAGACATACTCCACCCGAGCCTGGGTAGGGAAATCATTGGCTGGAGGGGGTTGGGTCGACGAAGTCACCTCATTCTTGGGGCCACTGATCTGACTGGCACAGCTGCCAAGCATCAAAGTCATACATGCGCTCATCAGAAAGTGTGAAATCCTACTCATAGGCTCTCCTGAGTGAACTATTTTTAGTATCCTTAAAGCAACTCGCCAGGAGTTGCATCGAAACATCCATCCTACCCGACATTGATTTCGCATAGCTGGATTTACCCAGTAAAATAATATCATTTATCCCGATAAGAGAGGTCAGAGTATGACCGGTTGTGGGATGAAGGACATAGCAAACGCTCTGGAACAAAAGCCAGCACCCAATTTCAATGAAGAAACAGGTCATTTCTGCTTGAGTCAGCAACTTCAGATTACCGCTTCGATCCTATAGGACTAGAATAAAATCTAGCCCCCCTCCCAAGAAGGCAGCACCATGACAGACACCAGCGTACACCGAGCCAGCTATGATGATCTGGCAAATATAACAGAAGCCACCAACAAGCAATCCATCGTCCCACCACATTCCTCGTCCAGGCCATTTTTGCCTTCAACATCCTTATTTTCCAGGGTAAAAGACAAGCTGGCGGGCCTGAGATCGATACCTTGGTTCAGATTCGTGATGGTAGGTGGGGTGATATACACCGTCATCTGGAGTGTTCTGCTCTATTTCGGCTGGAAAGGCTCGCCGCAATTCATTACCTGGGCAGATTTAGTCACTGGAGTCATCCTGCTGCATCTTGCCTACCAGCTCTATAAGGCAATCGATATCTCACAAAACAGGAAGGTCGTACGGCTGATCCAGTTAGCCAGCCTGCTCTATGCCACCACATGGACATTGATTGTGATGTTCGTTTTTGGCGTGGAAATCTTACTTCCCTTGGATTTCGTTTCACTCTACGTCACCATCAGCCTGATGCGCCAACTGTGGAGATCGTTCCGACCGTTAAAGTAAATCAAAGCGCTTTACAGTCGTTCGATTCTGCCGCAGCGCCTCGCGCTCGGGATGATCCGATGTGATGCTGATGACATCGGCGGACTGAAAGGCGTATTTTTGTTTCAGCCGCGCTCATACATTGCCCGTCCGGCAGCGACCAGCTCATGGGCACGAGCCTTGAATTCGAGATTCATGAAACCACCAGGTTGTCAATCAGCCGGGTCTGACCCAGACGGGCAGCGACCAGAATCACCAATGGCCGGTCATCAGGCTCGGCCTTCGATAGGTCAGCGTGGCGGATCTCGAAATATTCAGGATCAAAACCAACGGCTCTGAGATGCCCATGACACCGCCCGGCCAAGGCTGGAAAGTCTCTCTCGCCGGCTATGACCGCGTCACGAGCCATGCATAGAGATTGGTACAGGGATGGGGCCAAGGCCCGCTCCCGGGTGTTCAGATAACGGTTGCGCGAACTCATTGCCAGCCCGTCCGCCTCACGGACGATCGGGACCGAGGCAATCCTCACCGGGAAATTGAGATCGGCCACCATCTGTCTGATCACCTGGAGCTGCTGGTAATCCTTCTCACCGAATACCGACACGTCAGGATGTATCAGATTGAAGAGCTTGGCCACCACCGTGGTCACGCCACGGAAATGACCGGGACGATGGGCACCGCAAAGAATCTTCGCAATGACAGGCACTTCCACAGACGTCGCCTGATCCAGAGGGCGGGGGTAGATTTCTGCCATGGGAGGAGCGAATAAAAGATCCACATCCAGGCCTTCCAGCCGCACGCAGTCTTGTTTCAGGGTACGAGGATACCGATCATAGTCTTCCCCAGGGCCAAATTGGAGCGGATTGACAAAGATGCTCACGACCACCCGATCCGCCTGGCTTCTGGCCTTGTCCACCAGGCGCAGATGACCCGCATGAAGATTCCCCATGGTGGGAACCAGGGCGACGGTTTCTCCCCGAATCCGCCATTTGGACAGTTGCTCATGTAGGTCAGCAATGGATTGAACGATTCGCATCTCCCTGCTACACATGGATTCTTTGCGCTATTTGTCTGCGAGATTTCTGTATTCGTCAATAGGTATGTTCGGGCGCGGGGAAACTGCCGTCCTTCACTGCCGCCACATAGTCAGACACGGCTTTTTCGATACTGCCTGAAACAGCCAGAAAATCCTTGACGAACCGAGGTGGTTTGCCCTCTCCCATTCCCAGCAGATCATGAAGCACCAATACCTGACCGTCGCAACAGGCACCGGCCCCGATACCGATGGTGGGCACTGACACCTCAGCGCTGACAGACTCGGCCAGGGTGACCGGAATACATTCGAGCACCAACAAATCAACCCCAGCCTCTTCCAGCAGACAGGCTTCCTCCAAAAGGCGCTGAGCCGATTGAGATCCCCGGGCCTGGACATGATAGCGACCGAGTTGATGGATGGATTGGGGCAGCAACCCCAGATGGCCACAGACTGGAATCCCCTCGGCCACCAGGGCACGAACCACCTCCAAACGGCCACGTCCACCTTCCAGTTTCACCATCCTGGCGCCGGCCTGCAACAATCGCGCGCCACTTTCGACTCCCTGCCCGGGGGAAGCATAACTGGCGAACGGCAGATCAGCCACCACAACCGATCGCCTCACCACCCGACTGACACAGCCGGTATGATAGATCATGTGCTCTAAGCTCACTGGGACCGTCGAGGCGTGCCCCTGTATCACCATGCCCAGGGAATCACCTACCAGCAGGACTTCAACTCCAGTCTTTTCCAAAACCTTCGCAAAGGTGGCGTCATAAACAGTCAAACAGGCGATTTTTTCCTTGCGCTGCTTGTATTCGCGTAAAACCGGCACCGTCAGGATTTCGTTCATAAGCATTCCAGTCCTTCTCGGGGGCAAGCCTGCAGCAACGTTCGCAGCCTGCCCTGACCTGGTATCAATAGATCGGCGGGAGCGATCTCAGCCAAAGGGTAAAGCACAAAGGGGCGCTGAGACAATCCATAATGGGGAACGGTCAAAACAGCAGTACGAATGCACGCCCGACCATACAACAGGAGATCAAGATCCAGCGTCCTTGGACCCCAACGTTCTCCCTGGCGAACCCGGCCCTGCTCGGTTTCTATGATTTGCAAAGCGGCCAGCAATTCAAAGGGGGTCAAATCGGTCTCCACCGCCATGACCGCATTGATATAGGGGGGTTGATTCTGGGGACCCATCGGAGCGCTACGATAGAGGCTGGAAAACCCCATCTCAGTGACTGAGGGCAAATCCGCTATGGCACGCCTGGCGCGGACTATTTGAGCTTTCGGGTCATCCAGATTACCACCCAACCCAATATAGGCCGCTGCAGCCATGGTCACGACGAAG
>CAYUPV010000013.1:0-27136 GCA_964445885.1 uncultured Methylococcales bacterium | reverse complement strand
ACTCGCCTTGTGCCTGCGCTTCCCCGAAACGGGCTGCCACCAGACAGAAGATGCCAATAGGCGCCAGCTTCATCACCCCCATGATGAAAGCCATAAACGCCTCATTGACCTGGAGGATAAACGCGGACACAGTATCGGCCTTCTCTCCCATGATGGTCAGCACACCGGCAAAAAGTATGGAAAAAACAATCAAAGGCAACAGATCCGCGTGCGCCATGGCAGCAAACAAGTTATCAGTGACCAGCATCAACAACAGATTTTCCAGGATCGTGCCGATTCCCACCTCGCCAGGAGTTGCGACTCCCCCGGCGTGAGCCATCCGTTCGAGCGCTTCACGGTTTATACCGCCCGCACCCGGCTCGAACCAGTTGACCAGAATGATCCCTACTATGACCGCCAGTAGGGTGGTCACGAGATAATATCCCACCGCGAGCCCTCCTGGACGCCCCAGTTTGCGAATGTCTCCAAGCCCGATGATACCGGCCATAACACTCGACATCACTAAAGGCACCACCAACATTTTCAGCAGGCGGAGAAAGAGTTTGCCGCCGATATCGAAACGTATCGCCAGGTGGGGGTTGATCAGTGCCAGCCCCCCCCCGGCCAGGATGGCAAACAGAATAAACATGGTCAGGTGATTTGTGACCCTCATTTCCTCATTCCTGGGCTATGATTGATAGTGTTATCATCAACAGTGCAAACCCCTTATAATTGATGGCTCTTTCACGCCTTTCCACTACATGTTAGTCTTTTTTCTGCAATTTCCTTATTCCCATCTTCTGAAACGGTTTTGGCATTGGTGGCTGGATCAGCTACTTCAGATGATGCCTGAAAAGGCGTATCAGTTGCTTACCCAGACAAACCGTTTTTTTATCACCTTCCAAAAGGATGACGAAACCATCACCATCCGCTATCAGGAAAGGGGGAAACATCTCTCGGAGCCGATCACTCTGCCACAACAGGAAATTCACATTTGGCGTGGCATAACGGAACTTCCTGAAAACCCGCTGTTCGTTCTGGTTCTGGTTCCGGGGCAATTTCTGCGCCGTCGTATTATCCTTCCCAAAGCCGCCAATGAAAATCTGAGAGAAGTAGTTGGCTTCGAGTTGGATCGACATACCCCGTTCACAGCGGAGGATGTCTACTATACCGCCAGAATCACGGATCACACCTCCAATAAAGATCAAATTATCGTCGACGTCGTGTTGACCCCAAAAAATGTCCTCAATGCCCTTCTGATCAAACTGAAACAGGTTGGAATACAGCTTCAACAAGTCACGGCAGTGGAAACACCTGACGCGATACCCGACTTGGGGATCAATCTGCTCCCTCCTCAAAGGCGATTCAGGTCGCATCAATGGCGTAAAACGTTGAACATCGGCTTGGCAGGACTGTTTGTGGTATTGCTGACACTGGCACTTGTAGTCCCTGTGATTCTACACAATCAGACTATTCATTCCTTGGAAGAGAAGGTGAATCAAACCCGCGCGGTAGCGCAACGGATCAATAAGATCAAGCAGCAAGCCCAGAAGCTGGAACAACAGGCACGATTTGTCCTGGATAAAAAGAAGGCCACTCCCCCTCTGATCACCATCATGGAAGAGTTGAGCCAGCGGTTACCCCAGGACACCTGGCTGACAGGACTCCAATACCGTAAAGGACAAGTGAACATCGACGGCAAATCTCCGGCAGCCTCGAAACTGGTGGAACTCTTGGAGGCATCCCCCTATCTCAAGAATGTTCATTTCGTCTCCCCCATTACCCAGGATCGTTCCAGTGGGCTGGAGCGCTTTCGCATCAGTATGGATGTCATCTATGAATCTAAACCAGATACTGACAGCTGAACAGGGGCAGCGCATTTTGGCGCTGGCCTTGTTGTTCCTGCCTTTTCTGATCCTCTACCTGGTCGTCATCAGTCCCTACCTACGATTGCTCGAGGACAAGCGGGACCGAATCGCAGACCTGGGTTTTCAACAGGAAAGACTGCAGCGGGCGGCTGCGCAGGGACCCCATTGGCGAAAGCTGCTAAACTCATTGAAAACCTCCCAAAGCCAAAATCATCAATACCTGGAAGGCAAGACCCCACCCCTGGCCTCGGCTGAACTCCAGAAACAAATGGGGGAAATCATTCGTCAGGCGGGAGGGAAAGTCACCAGTACCCAGGTGTTGACGACAAAACCCGAAGGCCCCTTTACCCGGGTTGCCGTACGGGTGCGTTTTTCTGCCAATACACCTGCATTACAGGAAATCCTTTACGGCATCGAGTCGAATCAGCCGTTGCTGCTGATAGAGAAACTGAGCATCCGCTCCACCCGGGGACGACGCCGATCATCCAGAACCCGCCAGATCGTCCCGGTGGACAAATTGAACGTGAACATGCAGGTGGTCGGCTATATGGCCACTCCGGAATCATGAAGGAACAGTTATTGACTCATTGGCCCACCTCTCTTATCGTGGGCGCCTGCACACTTACCGCCCTATGGCTGATCGGCGAACTGTTCGTCCTGCCCGTGACCCCGGAGCCAACCCAGCCGCCCCCTCCCGCTCACGGGCCAACCAAATCTCAGGAACTGAAGAACTTCTCCCTGCCACCTCTGGAACAATACCAGGCCTTTGTCAGCAAACCTCTGTTCATCAAAGGGCGGATTCCTGTAGCTCCGGAGGATTCCGGAACTACAACGTCGGCAACCCAGACTGTCAGCTCCAAGCCACCCAAAGTACAACTGACCGGTATCCTGGAGACGCCAGCTGTGGGGAAGCTGGTCCTGCTGCGTAGCATCGACGGTAAAAATCACTACCGTCTCAAACCCGGCGAAGATATAGAAGGCTGGCGCCTGAACGAGGTCGCCTCCGATCATGTGGTACTCGAGCAGGGTAGCAAGACCCATACCCTCAAGTTAATCAAACCACGACCCAAGACCTCCATTCGACACCCTACACGCAGACCCAGACGATCACGCCCACCCCATCGCCCAAGAACCGCATCCAAAACAGGGAAAAAGCCATGATGCGATCCAAACATTTGACTTTGTTCTGTCTCGCCACCGTACTGGGCCTCTCATCCTGTGAGCAACTCGGCCCCAGAACCGGCGGAAAGGTTCCCATGGATCTTGTCCAGCCTTCCGAACCACCCCCTGAGGAGGCATCCAATCTCCCGCTCCTGGAGGAAAGCCAGACCACCATTCCCCTGACGGCACCGGAATTCCGCCCTGGCAACGGAAAACTCTTCAATCCCCCCACCCCTTTGCCGGAACCCAAAACTCCTGGCAAATACACGCTCAATTTCGATGATGCCGATCTGGGTGAAGTGGTCAAAGTGATCCTGGGGGACATTCTGCAACATAATTATGTGCTCAGCCCCAAAGCCGGCGGCAAGATCACTCTCCAGACCACCCGGCCATTGCATCGGGGCGAAGTCCTGCCGGCATTTGAGATGGTGCTGCGCATGAACGGTCTGGCACTGGTGAAAAAGAAAGGCTTTTACTGGATAGGCCCGGTCAGTGACGCCACGCCGGAAGCCCCCTTGAGTGCAATGGGGGCCAAAGCCCCTCCCGGATACCAGATCCGCATCTTCCCGCTCCACTACGTGGGAGTGGAGTCGATGGAGAAGATTCTCAAATCGATTACCTCCCCCCATGCCCTTCTGTACAGCGATCCCGCCCGCAATCTGATTGTGATCGCCGGAACGCCTGGTGAACTGGCCAATATCGAACAGACCATCGAGGCCTTCGACGTGAACTACCTTAAGGGCATGTCACTGGGATTGTTTCCTTTGAACAATCTTGACCCCGAAACCCTGGCCGAGGATCTGAAGCAGGCCCTGGGCGAGAAGATCATGGGGTCCGACAATTCCCTGATCCGCCTGATGCCGATCAAACGCCTGAATGCGTTGATGGTGATCACGTCACAACCGGATTATCTCAAACTGGCACAAAACTGGATCACCCGGCTGGACCGGGCGATCATCGAAAATTCCGGAACGGTTCATGTCTATCGGGCCCAGAACGTCGATGCAGTGAAACTGGCCGAGACCCTCAATGAGGTTTTCACCGGACTCAGGCCCAGCGCGGCCGTCAGCCTGGCACCGGGACTGAAGAAGGCCACGGTCAGCAGTAAGGGCAAGAAGAGTCCAGGACGATTGACCAGGTTCACCAACAAGGATAAGAAGGATATCCGCATCATCGCCGACGAACCCAACAACGCCCTGGTCATCATCGCCGACCAGGAGGATTATCGCGCGGTCGAACGGGTACTCAAGCAGTTGGACAAACTTCCCCTGCAGGTGCTCATCGATGCCTCCATCATCGAAGTCACGCTGACCGACAACCTGCAGTACGGCCTGGAATGGTTCGCCCAGAACAAGATCCCGAGTAAATTCAGCACCACCGGATTCTCCAGTAATGGTCTCGATCTTGGCAATGCAGCCAAAACCGCCCTGCTGAATTCCCTCGCTCCCGGCTTCAGCTATGTCTGGCAAAGCAAATCCCAGGACATTGGAGTGATCCTGAAAGCGGCGGCCGACAACGGCAAAGTCAATGTGATCTCCTCGCCCTCGTTGATGGTGCTCAACAATCATGAGGCCACCATCGTGGTGGGTGATCAGATCTCTCTTCAGACTTCCAGTTCCACCAATACCTCGGGCGGCTCTAACCCCCTCGTCACCTCGACCTTCGAACAGCGCGATACGGGAGTACAGCTCAAGATCAAACCCCGGGTCAATTCTGGTGGGCTGGTCATCATGGAACTGGAACAGAAGGTGGACGATGTCGGCCCAACGCGACAAGGCAGTCCCAACCCCGACATCAGCCAAAGGCAGATCAACAGCACGGTGGCGGTCAAGAACGGTGACACCCTGGTGTTGGGCGGACTGATCAAGGACAATCGTAACCAATCCCACGATGGCATCCCTTTCCTGTACAAAATTCCCTTGATCGGCTGGATGTTTGGCACCTCCAACCAAAAGTTCAGACGGACCGAACTGGTGGTCCTGATCACACCACGGGTCGTGAAGAGCCGGCGCGATGCCTATGCGATCACCAATGAGTTCAAGCAAAGACTGCGGGAACTCTATCAGGCACCGGAACAATACCTGATCAAGCCAAACGCAGGAAAGAATGCTACTCCAACGCCAAACCCGGTGGAGCAGCCGGCGCTCAATCCACCCTCTTGAACCGCCGGTTCATTTCCTGCCGATTTCGTCCCGTAGTTTGACATAGTCCACCTTACCGCTTCCGAGCAGCGGCAAGGTGGCGACCTTCACAAGTCGTCTGGGCAACCACAACCCAGGAATACCCGCCTTTCTGGCGGCCTGTTGCAATGCCTCCTGATTCACCCCGGGACAGTCGCTGACCAGAATGACCGTTTCGCCCTTGTTGGCGTCCGTTCTGGCCAGAGCAGCGTGCCGATGATCGGGCCAGATTTCGGCTGCCAGATTTTCGATCACGGTCAACGGCACCATCTCCCCCCCCACCTTGGCGAAACGTTTGAGACGGCCGACGATGGTGACGAAACCCTCTTCATCGACTTCCACCACATCACCGGTGTCATACCAACCTTCGCCACAGGATGAATACGGCGGTACCAATTCCCCAGGCCGCTGAGGAAAATAATACCCCAACAGGATATTGGGACCTTTGACGTGGAGACACCCCCCCCTGCTCAGACCGGGCACGGGTTCTTGACGCCATTCGATTCCGGGCAGGAAACGCCCGACGGTCCCTACGCGGTAATACATGGGGGTATTGACCGCCAATACCGGGCTGGTCTCGGTGGCGCCGTAGCCTTCCAGGATGCGAATACCGAACTTGTCCATCCACAACCGGCGCACGTCCTCCTGGAGTTTCTCGGCCCCAGCGAAGACGTAGCGGACACTGTAGAAATCGTAGGGATGGGCATATTTGCCATACCCAGACAGAAAAGTGTTGGTCCCGAACAGGACGGTGGCATTGATCTCGTAGGCCAGTTCCGGGATCAACTTGTAATGCAGGGGATTGGGATAGAGAAACGTGGTCATGCCGGAGATCAGTGGCAGGATCAACCCGGGACCTAGACCGAACACATGGAACAAAGGCAGCACATTGAGAATGGTGTCCCGGGCATTGAAATCCACCACGGCCCCCAGCTGGGCACAGTTGGTCAGAAGGTTGCGATGGGACAACAGCACCGCCTTGGGCGCCCCCTCAGAGCCCGAGGTGAACAGCATCACTGCGGGCGCTGATGGAATCCCGGCAGCCGGTCTAAACCAAATGCCGGCGAACAGTGCGGCAATCGATCCACAGGCTCGCTGCCAGCAAGAGATCTCGTCTTTACAGTCCTCCAGATAATGGATCCGCACGCCGCTTCGCTGCAAGTCCGTGACCTGGGTTTCCAACTGAGCCATTCGGACAAAATGCCGGGAGGTGAATACCGTGCGGATCTTTCCGGTCGAGCAAGCCCCCAACAGGCCATGACTACCGGAGGTGTAGTTGAGCATGGCCGGCAGTCTTCCCGCCAATTGGCAGCCCAATAACAAGGCAACGGTAGAACTGGCACTGGGAAGCAGCAGGCCCACGGCTTGGTCGGCTTCGGTATGACGCCTCACCTGCCCGGCCAGCACCATACTGCAAGCGATCAGTCCATGATAGCTGAACGGCCGGCGCTGGCCGTCCTCCAGAATCTTCTTGCGCCCACCATGAAGGCGGCGGGCATCCAGCAAGGCGGAGAACAGGGTCCGCTCGCACGGACTGGTCAACAGGATCATCTCAGCCATCAGATCCGCCAGTTTCGCTCCCGCGTTTTTACGTCTTTCGGCGCCTTTGATCGCCGCCGCGGGACGGATGTCGCGGGCAGGCAGAATATGGACCCGGATCCGGGGAAACCAGCGCCATCGCACCTGGGATTTCAAGCGGGAGAAGGGCGTGAACTGGGCCCCGTCGATCCTGACCGGAAGCACCTTGGCCCCGGCCCGGTCTGCCACCATGCCTGGACCGTCATAGACCTTCATCAGAGTTCCGGTGACCGTGATCCGCCCTTCCGGGAAGATGACGACACGGTTGCCTGCCTGCAAATGGCGGATCAGAGATTTCAGAGCCCCGGATTGGCGCGGATCCAATGAGAACACCCGGGCAAAACGCAAAAAAGGCCGGACCCAGGGCAGCCGGGCAATATGGGTATTGATGGCGAAGGTCAGATCACTGGGCAGAAATGCCCATAACAGCACTGGATCCAGGAAGGACTGGTGATTGGCGACGATCAACACCCTGCCCCTCACCCTTTGGTAATTTTCCAGCCCGTGCAGTTCTACCCGGTAGATCAGACGCAACAAGGCGCGAATGAAAACTTTCAACATGGAGGTGGCCCGGATTAATCGGTGAGAGTCATTTTACTTGCCAGAGCCGGATCCCCACCATGCGCCGGTCAACATCAGCCCACCCAGGGCAGCCAGTCCCCAGGTCAGTGGCATGACCCACCCCAGCCCCAGGAGAAGGCTGGCGGAAATCAACGATGCTCCCCCTCCGATGGCAGTCACCGTGCGACGGTGATTATACTGCATCTGTGCCCTCAGCTCGCTCAGTTCACTGGACTGCCACTGTACCTTCATTTGTCCCCGGCTGGCATCGCTGAGCAGGCGCAATGCCCAGGTGGGAACCTCGGGCAACTGTTCGGCCCAGGCTGGCAACTGATCCTTGGTTTTGACGAACAGCGTGCGGGGATGTATACGGCGTTTGAACCATTCCTCCAGGTACGGCTTGGCGGTCTGCCAAAGATCCAGCTCGGGATAGAGCTGGCGGCCCAGTCCCTCGATCTGTAGCAGGGTCTTTTGCAGCAACACCAATTGGGGTTGGACTTCCATACGGAACCGGCGTGCGGTCTGGAACAGACGCAACAGTAGCTGGCCATAGGAAATCTCCCCCAGGGGTTTGGCGAAGATGGGTTCGCACACCGCCCGGATCGCCCCTTCGAATTCCTCCACCCGGACATCGGGAGGCACCCACCCGGACTCCACGTGCATCTCCGCAACCTTGCGGTAATCACGGTTGAAGAACGCCAGCAGGTTGGAAGCCAGATAGTACTGATCGGCTTCCGACAGACTGGCGACGATGCCGAAATCCACCGCCATGTAGCGGGCAGGGTAATCAGGATCGACGAAGATGTTGCCGGGATGCATGTCGGCATGAAAGAAATTGTCGCGGAACACCTGGGTAAAGAAGATTTCCACCCCCCGTTCCGCCAGCAGCTTGAGGTCCACCCCGGCTTGCTTTATCGCCTCGCAGTCGGTCACCGGAATACCGTGGATACGCTCGATCACCAATACCCTGGCACGGGTCCACTCGAAATACGGCCTGGGCACATAGAGAATCTCCGAATCCGCAAAATGACGTCTCAATTCGGCGGCATTGGCAGCCTCGCGCACCAGATCCAGTTCGTCCAGAATGGTCTTTTCGAACTCAGCCACCACTTCCACGGGTCGTAGACGCCGGGCCTCCGGCATGAATCGCTGGAGCAGTCTGGCAAAGATGGCCATCAGGGCCACGTCTTCACGGATACGAGCCTCGATCCGGGGACGCAGCACCTTCACCACCACCGATTCGCCGTTTTGCAAGCGTGCGGGATGCACCTGGGCGATGGAGGCCGAGGCCAGGGGGGTGGTGTCGAAGTCGGCAAAGACCTGCTCCAGGGGCTGATCCAGCTGCGCTTCGACGATGCGGCGGGCCTGTTCGCCGGGAAAAGGGGGCACCCGGTCCTGCAGCTTTTCCAGCTCGTCGGCAATGTCGTCGGAAAGCAGATCCCGCCGGGTGGACACAGCCTGACCAAATTTGACGTAGATGGGCCCCAGCTCTTCCAGCGCCAGGCGTATCCTTTCTCCCCGGGAACCACGATGAAGATCGCGCCAGGTGTTGGGGGAAAGCCAGCGCAGAAAGCGAACGGGTTTGAGCCACGGCAACCCCAGGATCAGTTCATCCAGGCCATGGCGCAGCAGGATCTGCTGGATCCGGACCAGCCTCCACACGATTCTACCGGGTAGCATTACTCAACCTTGTCCAATACCCGTTTCAGCCGCGCTTCCAACCGCTCCGTATCGTCGCGAAGCTGAGCAATGCGGCGATAGAGATCCTCGACCTCCAATGAGGCAGGCAATGCCCGGGTCTCCTCCTGTAGAAACTCCCCCAGGTTCAACTGAAACGTCCTCCAGGTACGGCGATGCCAGTCGACGATCCCTCGTACCGTCCCTGAAACGTTTTCTCCGGCGAGTTCCGTCAGCCAGCGCTCCCAGTCCAGATCGAGACGGTTGAGAAAATCCTGCAGGCGGCGGGCGACATCCATGTTCCCTTCCACCTCGACGCTGCCTTGGAACAATTCGGTCTCCGGGCGGGTGCTCAGCAGCATACGGGCAAAACCCAGGGGGGACCCCCGCAGCACCACGTCCGGTTCACCGTCATAGTCCGACAGAACCAGAACGGTTTCGGTGGTGGGACTGAAATAGAAACGCTGGGTCAAGGGAAACAACTCAACTGCGATCACCCTGCCTGCCAAAGGTCTGAGCAAATCGGCATGGGCCGGATCCAGGGCCAGAAACCTGGCGACGGAAGCTTCCAGTGCCTGGGAAAACAAAGCCTGGACTAGCATCTACAATTTGTATCCCCGATGGATGGCGACCACCCCCTGGGTCAGGTTGAAATAGTCGATGCGCTCGAAGCCGGCCTTGGCCATCATTCCCTTGAGGGTGTCCTGGTCCGGATGCATGCGGATCGATTCGGCCAGATAGCGGTAGCTGTCGGGATCGCCTGCGATCAGTTTGCCCATCAGTGGCAGCATCTTGAAGGAATAGACATCATAGAGTTTGCTGAAAAGCCGATTGGTGGGCTTGGAGAATTCCAGAATCAACAGACGGCCGCCGGGTTTGAGCACCCGGTACATGGAAGCCAGGGCCTTGTCCTTGTCGGTGACGTTGCGCAATCCAAAACCGATGGTGATGCAGTCGAACGATTCGTTCACGAACGGCAGGGCCTGGGCATCCACCTGAACATAGCGGACACCGCTCACCAATCCCTCGTCGGTGAGGCGGTCGCGGCCACGCCGCAGCATCGAAGCATTGATATCGGCCAGCACCACCTCCCCCTTGGCCCCCACCCGGGGATGGAACAGACGGGTCAGATCACCGGTCCCGCCGGCCAGATCCAACACCCGCTCGCCATAGCGGACCTGACTCAGGAACACCGTCAAGCGTTTCCACAGACGATGCACCCCGAACGACATCATGTCGTTCATCAGGTCGTATTGACCAGCCACCGAATCGAACACGTTGCGCACCAGCCTGGCCTTCTCCTTTTTAGGGACCTGGCGAAAGCCGAAATGGGTGGTTTGATCGGAATCCTGTCTTTCTTCGCTCATAGAGAATCCTATTCTGCTACCCATCGGGTAGCCAGTTGATGGAGAGTGTCCCAAGTATACAAACCACTGTCGTGACCGTCACTGAATACCAGGCGGATGGCGTAGTTCCCCACCGGCTCGATGGCGGTGATCATGACATCATCGGCATTGTCGGGATGCTCACCTGCCGCCGGTGAATGGATGCGGAGAAAACCGAAAGGCAGCCGGCAATTGGTACCATCGTCGAAGCGGATCTCGAGAGATCTCGATTGCCGGTGGACTTTCAGTTCAGTGGGGGTCGGCATAGCACGATTTATAAAATGTACCGACTCAGATCCTCGTCCTGCGCCAACTCGCCCAAATGGCCATCCACATAGGCGGCATCGATCTTCAATGCCTGCCCGCTCATATCCGGCGACTCGAAGGAAACCGACTCCAGCAGTTTTTCCAACACCGTGTGCAGGCGGCGGGCGCCGATGTTCTCCACCGCCTCGTTCACCTGCCAGGCGATCTCGGCGATGCGGGCCAACCCCTCCTCGGTGAACTCCAGCGTCACTCCCTCGGTAGCCAGCAGTGACTTGTACTGCTCGGTCAGCGAGGCATCGGGTTCGGTCAGGATGCGGACGAAATCCTCCACCGACAGGGCATTCAATTCCACCCGAATGGGAAAACGACCCTGCAGCTCCGGAATCAGATCCGAGGGCTTGGCCAGATGGAACGCGCCAGAGGCGATGAAAAGAACGTGGTCGGTGCGCACCATGCCGTATTTGGTACTGACGGTGCTGCCTTCCACCAGTGGCAGCAGGTCGCGCTGAACCCCCTCGCGGGAGACATCGGCGCCACCGCCCATCTCCGAGCGGCGGCAGATCTTGTCGAGCTCGTCCAGGAACACGATGCCGTTCTGCTCCACCGATTCCACCGCCCGCAGCTTGATCTCCTCCTCGTTGATCATCTTGGCGGCTTCCTCCTCCCGCAGCGCTTCCAATGCAGCCTTGATCTTCATCTTGCGGCGTTTGGTCTTACCCGAGGCCATGTTCTGAAACAGGTTCTGCAGCTGACTGGTCATTTCCTCCATCCCGGGCGGTGCCATGATCTCCACCCCCATGGTGGGCGCCTGGACCTCGATCTCGATCTCCATGTCATCCAGCTGCCCTGCTCGCAACTTGTCACGGAAACGCTGGCGCGCCGGCGATTCCTTCTCGGCCGCCTGCTGCTCCGACCAGCTCGACGGAGGCGGCACCAACACATCCAGCACCCGCTCCTCGGCGGCTTGTTCAGCGCGGGCGCGGACTTTCTCCATCTCTGCCTCGCGGGTCATCTTCACCGCGACCTCTGCCAGATCGCGGACGATCGATTCCACGTCGCGACCCACGTAACCGACCTCGGTGAACTTGGTCGCCTCCACCTTGATAAAAGGGGCATTGGCCAGCCGCGCCAGGCGGCGGGCGATCTCGGTCTTGCCCACCCCGGTGGGTCCGATCATGAGAATGTTCTTGGGAGTGATCTCTTCGCGCAGCGCCGGGTCCACCTGACTGCGGCGCCAGCGGTTGCGCAGGGCAATGGCCACCGCACGCTTGGCGTCAGCCTGGCCTATGATGTGTTTGTCCAGTTCGTGGACGATCTCGCGAGGGGTCATGGTCATGATTTTTCCGACTCCAGTTCTTCCAGGGTCAGGTTGTGATTGGTGTAGATGCAGATGTCCGCGGCGATGTTGAGGGATCTTTCGACGATCTCCCGCGCGCCGAGTTCAGTATTCTCCAACAGGGCACGGGCCGCGGACAGGGCATAGAACCCCCCGGAACCGATGGCGATGAGGTCGTTTTCGGGCTCGATCACGTCACCGGTACCGGAAATGATCAGCGACGCATTGCTGTCGGCGATTGCCAGCAGTGCCTCCAAACGCCTGAGCGCACGGTCGGTGCGCCAGTCCTTGGCCATCTCCACCGCCGCCCGGATCAGGTGGCCGCGGTGCTTCTCCAGTTTGCCCTCGAAGTGCTCGAACAGGGTGAAGGCATCCGCCGTCGCCCCGGCAAACCCGGCCAGCACCTTGTCGTGATAGAGCCGACGGATCTTGCGGGCATTGCCCTTCATCACCGTGTTGCCGAGGGAGACCTGCCCGTCACCACCGATGACGACTTGTCCGGCGCGGCGGACAGAGAGAATGGTAGTACCTTTGAATGTTGTCATAAGGAGTCTATCCTGTGTCGCAGATCCGACACATTATACCCTCAGTGGGGCGGGATCTCCCCCTTCATCTGGAGACGGGAAAACTGGAGACGGGGAAAACCTCTGGCAAACGATTTCACTCAACCGTTTCTTCCCCAAGAGCGCTCATCCCTGCGGCCAAACCCGCCACAGTAAAAGAACGATCGCACCGAACTGCGTCAGCCAGAAAACAAAACTCCACTTCAGCAAGTTGGCATGCCCCCGGACCATCTCCACCCGCAGATCGGCCCGGACCTTTTCGATTGCCACTTTCATTTCGGTACGCAGCTGCTCGATCTCCACTTTCAAATCGGCACGCACCTGCTCAATCTCCTTGACAAGCCGCAATTCGGTTTCGTTCATTTCCGACCTGACCTGCTCGATCTCCTTGAGCAACCGCAGCTCGGTCTCGCTCAAGTCGGTTCGGGTGGCAGTCTCCGAAAGACGCGGGTAACGCTCCTCCAATGCCTCGAAGGCCTCGGCGATGATTTTTGCGCGGGTCTTGTCGTCACCGGCGGTGGCGAGACGTTCATAGAGATCGATGACCGAAGGCATTGAAATGATTCTCTTGGATGAGTTCTACAAACTGATTATAGCTTCAGGGGACCCTTAAGAACATATGCGCATTTCCTGTTCCGGCAATCCCGCCCGGGCATAGAGGGCAAGACAGATCAAAGGCACATAGGCCAGCGACAACCATGCCCACCCCATTTGCGGCTGTTTCGCGGCCATCCAGGCCAAAGGCCACAACCACATGACGTTGATCAGTCCAACTGCCGAAGTCACTGCCAGATGACCGTGACGCCTGGCAAGATGCTGATAGGCATGAGTACAATGGGCCTCCCACCAGCGCTCATTCCTGAGCATACGTCGCATGAGAGTGATGCTGGCGTCGGTGACGAAAACCGCCAGGAGTATCGCCCAGCTCCAAAGATTGATCGCCCCGTCTTGACTGGTCAAAAGCGCCAGCACCGCGAAGGCAAACCCGAGATACCCACTCCCCACATCCCCAAGGAAGATTTTTGCGGGTGGCCAGTTCCAGACCAGAAAGCCCAAGCAGGCTGCCGCCAAAGACAACAGACACCAAGCCCAAGACGATTGCCCCCCCGAAAACAAAAGCAATGCGGCTCCACTAGACACGGTGACCGCTTCGACCGAGGCGATACCATCGATTCCATCCATGAAGTTGTAAAGGTTGATCATCCAGACCATCCCCAGCAAAACCGACGCCCTCACCACGTATACTTCAATGGTCGTGCCATCCTGTAGCCCCGGCAACCATGCCGCCAGGCCGAAAAGCACCCATACCCCTGCCACGATATGCACCAGCAACCGCCAGTAGAAGGGTACATGGCTGCGGTCATCCAACCAGCCCACAGCGGCCACCAATGAACCACCCAGCAGGAATATAAATACCTGACCCTCTAATGCACCAATAAACATCAAAAAAAGGGCTGTCAAAACAAAGACCACCACAATCGCCAACCCACCCCCCCTTGGGGTCGGCATACTATGCGAACTCCTGTCATTAGGCTGGTCCAGCATGCCGTGGCTCAGAGCAAGGTTGCACAATTGACCGGTCAAAATCAGCGAACCGAAAAAAGCACCAAGGGTTGTCAAAATGCCGATCACTGAACCACCGAGCGCAACAAACCCTCGTCCACCGACACTGGAGGCGACCACTCCAACGTCCGACACGTTGCCTCGATCCACCTGAAGCGAACCACATAAGCGTATAAATTCGCCCTGCCTCCCTACCAACTTCATAGCAAGCCCTAATATTCTTTCAGGAACCGGAAGCAACCATGCCCGCCGCCCCATTGTCTCGGCTAATCTGCGGATCAAATCAGGCGTCGAGACATCCTCCCCATCCGAAACCAGAAAAGTTCCATTGGCCGCTGCCGGATACTCGATGCAGTGTATGATCAAATCACAAAGATTGAATACACTGACCATGCTGCGCCTGTTGTTTATACTTCCCAGGGGTAATGGCATCCCCCACTCCACAAGTGACATCAAACGCCGGAAATTCCCCTTCACACCGGGCCCATAGACCAGTGGTGGGCGTATCACGACCACTTCAAGGCCTGTCTGGTCAGACACTTCCCTGAGTGCCCGCTCCGCTTCCAACTTGGAAATGCCATAAGGATCCTCAGGCATCGGTTCATCCGATGCGCGGAAGGGCTCAGTATGGGTTCGTTCACCATTGACCCTGATGCTGCTGATGAAGATGAATCTGCGCACTCCAGCCCGAACCGCCTCTTCCGCAAGTCGCCGGGTACCGGCCACATTGACTTCCCGATAAGCCCGCAGCGGATCCCTTGCGGCATCATCTATAACATGAACCCGACCTGCCAGGTGAATGATGCAGTCGACTCCCCGCAGCGCAGATTCCCACCGGGTAAATGTGTTGACTTCTCCAATGCCAACCTCGCCAGGCAAGCCATGTCCCGTATGTCGTACAACGGCACGCAGCTGAATAGCCCGGGACATCAGTTCCCGAACCAAGACACGTCCGACGAAACCGTTGGCACCGGTCACCATAACGGTCAAGACAGCAACTCCCGATACACAGCCAACGTCTGTTCGTGAATCTGTTCCTGGGAAAATTCCGTCTCTGCGCGTTGACGTCCACGCGCCCCCATGCGGTGGCGCAGTTCTTCATCCACAATCAGCCGATGGAGTGCCCGCGCCAGGGCATCAGGGTCTTTCACCGGCACCAGCAGACCATTGTCTTCGTGATGCACCACCTCCCTGCAACCAGGGGCATCGGTCGTCACAATGGGCAACCCACAGGCCGCAGCTTCCAGCAATGATTTTGGGATGCCTTCGCGATAATAAGAAGGCAGGCAGGCAATCTGGGCCTGACGATAGGTCCCGGCCATATCCATTCTTTGCCCCCACCATTCCACCCCGTTTTTCTCATGCCAGCCGCGCAGTACCGCCTCTGGTACCGATGCGGGATTGGCAGGGTCTGGCGCACCCACCAGAACAAACCGCGCCCTGACGCCCTGATTGTGTAACAACTTGGCCGCTTCGACAAATTCACCGACGCCTTTGTCCCACAGCATTCTTGCCACCAGCATCACCACCGGAACGCTCCGGCAGGATAGATCCACTGGACGGAACCGATTCACATCCACTCCAGCCCCACGAATCAATCGTAAACGGCTTCCGGGGATTCCGGAATGTTCCAGCAGGGCTGCGTCATCAGGATTTTGTACGATCGTCAGGCTATGGGAATGTGACAGCAAGCGGCCCATTCCCCACTGCAACCAGGGACGAATGATTCGCGCCCTCTGAGTCGAGGCCGTGAACAACCATCCCAGACCAGCTACGGCGTTCACCCACGCAGGCACCCCGACGAGTTGGGCCGCCAGACTGCCATAGACCACTGGCTTGAGTGCCACATGATGCACGAAATCTGGCCGCTCGGTCCGATAAAGCCGTATCAGAGCTGTAATCTCCCTGACAGGATTGCCACTGCGCCGTGACAGTGAAAGGGGAATGACACGAATTCCTGCCTTCCTTAAGGTCCTTTCATGCTTTCCTATCCGGGTGGCCACCGACACGTCGAATCCCACCTGTTTGGCGGTAACCGCTAACTGAAGACGATGGCTGACGAAATACCAATCTTCGGTAACCACAAACAGCAATTTCACCCGTAATGCTCCAACCAGCTCTGAAACATAAGCACATCCCACAAGTAATAGGCCCAGTTCCGTCTGCCGGAAAAATGCTTCTGCCATTTCTGCTGGATGGGGATAGGATCGAAGTTCCCTTCCTTTCGCAAACGGTATCCGCTTAACAATTCGTCGGCCCATTCCCTCAATGGTCCACGCAGCCAAACATCGATCGGCACCCCGAATCCCATTTTTGGGCGTTCAACCATTTCCCGTGGCACATAGCGGTAAAGCAACTGCCTGAGCAACTATTTTCCCTGATCCTCAAGTATTTTCATCGACAATGGCAACTGCCAGGCAAATTCGACCAGTCGGTGATCCAGCAAAGGCACCCGGGTTTCCAGACTGACACTCATAGCGGCTAGGTCCCCGTTGGTCAGGATATCGCTTGGCAAATAGGTCACCCTGTCCAGATACATCATTCTACGCTCCAAATCAGGCAGGTCAGTCCAACATAGAAGTTCGGACATGACCACGGGGAATTCTCTGGCTCCTGTCACCACTTGGTCCCGGGTCCTTCCAGTTCGAAACCAGTTGATGATAAATCTCCTCAGGGCGACGTACAAATAGGATTTCTGCCATCTTATGGAGATTGTCACCTGGATTGGCATATCGCCAAGAATAAGGCAACAGCGATTTCAAAGCCGAAAACAGTTTATTCCAGGCTCCAGGCGGCAATGCGGTCAGACATCCTGCCAACACCTTGCGGAGCGGCAGAGGCAGCACGCCAAAGCGACGCCAAAGTGCACGGGTCCAAAAATTACGATTGTATCCACCAAACAATTCATCACCACCATCTCCGGATAAACTGACAGTCACATGCTGGCGTGCCCGTTGCGACACCAAAAACGTGGGAATCTGAGAAGAATCGGCGAACAGTTCATCATAGATGTGCGGCAACTGTGGTATGACCGCCAGCGCTTGTGCCGGAGTGACATAGAGTTCCGTATCCTCCGTCCCCAAATGTCTGGCCACCGCTTTCGCGTGTTCCGCCTCATCGTACGCTCTCTCCTTAAAACCAATGGTAAAGGTTCTCACTGGGCTGGCATTCTGTGCCTGCATCACCGCAACCACAGTGGTGGAATCGATGCCACCGGACAGGAATGCCCCAAGCGGAACATCCGCCACTCTCTGTCAAGCGACCGACTGTGATAGCCTTTCTTCCAGCTCCGTCAAGGCCTCTGTATCACTACCCTGGAAAGATGCCTGGCACCCTGACTGCGCCACCGCCAAAGCTGACCAATAGATCGTGGGCGCAGGGAGACTGTCCGAACGCATTGCACCTTCATCCAACACGAGAAAATTGCCCGGCCGCAGTTTGAGAATATCCCGATAAATAGAATAAGGCGCTGGAATGAAATTGTGGCGGAGCAGCAGGACCAAAGCATCAGGGTCAATCTCCCCTTCCCAGCAAGGATGCTTGCGCAAAACCTTGAGTTCAGTAGCGAACAGAAACGCTCCCCGGTACCCAGCAGTCAGAGGATATACCTTGCCGATCCCGATCCGCAACGACCCCAATCCTCCGGGCGGGGACGGTCAGCTCGGAAATTCAAAGCCCAATGTGCTTCCATCAAGGTGTCAGATTGGGCGGCCACAAGACCGCCCGAAGACTGGAAAACCGTGTCGATCCGTGAGGGAGAGAAAGGGCGTATACGGGCCGAATACCTCCATGTCCGTGTCTGGCTGTGGGACAACAAAGAATGCAAAGCCCGGCAATGGCATCTGCTGGTTCGCCGTGAGTGCGGTGCCAGTGAACCGTCCCACCTACTATGGTGGTGAGCCAAAGCAAGACCAGCCGACTCCTCCACCCATACGCAGACATCATCAGGGCCACGATGGATGAGCGTATCAATCATCCGACCGGCAATAGTCTCCAAGGAAAGATCGGACGACACACCGGTTGCCAGAAATCCAGAAAAACCACACCTACGAATCCGCTGTTTGTTCCTGTTATTGGCTGTTAGTCAGCCAGTTACGCATTGCATAACAAACATCAAAGTCAAGCACTCCCAACCTGTCTGTACAACCGATGGTAGGCCCTGAATACCGCCTCGTTTCCTATATACAGTCAACTCAAAAATCAACACTCCCGACGTAAGCGGTCATCAGATCGCTTTCAGCGAAGCTGCCAACCAAAAGCAACGTCCTGCTCTCAGTTTGCGTGATCATGATTGAACGATTCCTGAAACATCGAAACATTCCACAGGTGACGGATTCAGTTTCGCCACCCCTTCAACTTGCTTCGCTGTCAGCATCATAGGTAGCTGGGTGCTGGCAGAGATGACCCGGTCTTCCGTGACGAGAAAATGAGGAGGGATTTCTTCATACACGGCACCGAAAGCGAAGACAGCCCTGTGCCAACTCACTCAAACCAAGCCCCAAGACAACATGCCAAGCGGCCAGGCGCATACGGTAAAGGGTTCCAAGGTTGGGGATCGCTAGTGTATAGATCAACACAAAGACAACGGACATCGCAATTAATGCGACCAAGACACCATTGGCATCTGTTCGACGGAGCACTACAGCCATTATAAGCCCCAGGAAAGCCACATACGCGACAAGCATTTCGACAGCCGACACCAATCGCATGTACCGCGCCCCGGGCTGGTGTCCGGATTCCATCCAGGCAGAAGGAAATGGTGCCAGATAACCTATCAGGAGTGCCCGCGGGCTATAGGCAACCAAATCTAAGACTGAACGAAATCGCACATCAATGTCTATCATGCTTCCGGCATCTGGATAGCCGAGGACGAAGTTTTGTCGTGTTTCGTCAATTTTGCAAACAATTCGCTCAATAACATTTGTTTTGATATAACACTTTGACTTTAACTTTGGCTTTAATTTTGGCTTTAATTTTGGCTGTGACTGTAACTGTAACTGTGACTGGATATAAATAAACGAAGTATGGATCACCACAAGTGAGGCAAAGACCAACACCAATGGAGCCGCCATCTTCCTGCGGGTTGATAAAAGCCATGCCACCAGCACAATGCATCCTGCCCACCAGGCCACTATGACAATCTGTACAAGATAGGGTCGGACGATCAATATCAGCATGAGACCAGTGACTGAACGAAAAAGTATCGGAAGAATTGGCCGCAACGAGACACTTACAAGGGGTATTTGAGTTAGCGCGACCATCATGAGCATCGTTCCAGCGATCGAAAAAACATCCTTGTGCAGTTGCCCATAGACCTGTAAAGAGCTTGGAAAAAATATCAGCGGCAGCACACCTATCCATGCGACCTTGGGTGAAACCACGGCAGAAAGAAGTCGATACAACTCACTCACGGCAAGCGCGAATAACGCCGCATTGAGCGGAAGAACGACATAAGGCTCGGCAATGCCGGTCAGCTTGTAGAACAGGGCCGCAACTCCTGCTGGCGCCTGACCTTCTGGACGAAGTT
Source organism: uncultured Methylococcales bacterium (assembly GCA_964445885.1). Lineage (GTDB taxonomy): Bacteria > Pseudomonadota > Gammaproteobacteria > Methylococcales > Methylothermaceae > Methylohalobius. The sequence continues at coordinate 7,491 of CAYUPV010000013.1, read as the reverse complement.
CCCACGCGCTCCAGCCAGTTTCATCCATTCTGTGGACGAGTTCGACGGCCAGGTGGTGGAAACTGTTCCAGTCCCCTCTTTTTAAAAGACCATGACCTGCATGCAATCCAGGGAATAAGACCGGGAGAACAACAAGTTGCTGAGCAGCGCCTGCTCCAAGAGCCCAAACGAATGTGAGCAGCCATAGGTGGTGGGTCTTAAACACCTTGCTCATTCAACCATGCCTCATACATTAACACATTCCACAATGGATATGCCCAGTTGCGCTTACCCGACAAGTGCTCAGCCCATTTGGCACGGATAGGCGCGGGGTCGAGGTAACCCTCCCGGCGTAGGCGATCTTCAGAAAGTAAATCCTCGGCCCATTCATTAAGCGAGCCGCGCAACCACTCGTCAATGGGGATACCGAAGCCCATCTTCGGACGGTCGATCAATTCCCTGGGCACATACTTGTAAAGCACCTGACGAAGGAGCCACTTACCCTGGCCATCACGGATTTTCATCGACAGTGGCAAGCGCCAAGCGAATTCCACGATGCGGTGGTCGAGTAGCGGCACCCGGGCCTCCAGACTGACTCCCATACTCGCACGGTCCACCTTGACGAGAATGTCATCCGGCAGAAACGTGGTGGCATCCAAATACATCATGCGCTGCTCGAAATCGGGGCAGGACAGCCACTGGGTACAGTCAGTCACCACTGTTTTCGGTTCTTTCGTCCCCAGCACGATGGCCTCATCCTGCCAGAACGATACCAGATAGCGATAGATCGCCTCGTCGCCCCCCTTGTCCAGCAGTCCCGCCAGCTTGTGCAGTTTGTCCCCCGCCAAGCGCATAGACAAACGTTCCGGCAATGCCGGAGAAACCGTGGCAAACACGCGGTTCCACGCTGCCGGCGACAAGGCACCGATCACGCGTGCGGCCAGTATCCGCGCAGGCAAGGGCAACATACGGATCCGTCTCCAGATGCGGGCCGCGAGGAAATAACGGTTGTAGCCTCCAAACAATTCATCGCCCCCATCGCCCGAAAGCGCCACCGTCACATGCCGACGCGAAAGCTGTGCGACGAGGAAAGTGGGAATCTGCGACGAATCTGCGAACGGCTCGTCATAGAGCGTGGACAACATGGGAATCACCGCCTGCGCTTCGGCAGGCGTGACATAAAGCTCGGTGTGCTCTGTGCCCAGATGACGCGCCACGGCCTCGGCGTGCTCCGCCTCGTTGTAACCCGCTTCGTGAAAACCAATGCTGAAGGTTTGCAGCGGCCGGCTCGATTGCGCCTGCATCAGTGCCACCACGACAGAGGAATCGATACCACCGGAGAGGAACGCCCCCAACGGCACATCCGCAATCATCTGGTTGGCGATGCTCTGTCGCAGCAGCTGTTCCAGCTCAGCCGCAGCCTTAACCTCATCGCCGCAAAATGGCTCCGCCAGCCCCCCTTCTGCCACCTCGCGCACAGACCAGTAAGTCTTGACCTCACCACGTTCGCAGGTGGAAGAAAGTGCCGGACTCACAGGAAACTGCACCCAGCACCCGGGTGGCAGCTTGTAAATGCCTTCGTAGATGCTCCATGGAGTCGGTACATAGGCAAAGCGCATGAACAGCGCCAATGCTTCACGATTGATGGGATTATCAAATGCAGGGAAAGCTCGAAGGGCCTTGAGTTCTGATCCAAATACCAGTGCTCCGCGCACCCGGCCATAATACAGCGGTTTTTCCCCCATGCGGTCGCGAGCCAGTGTGAGTGTTCGCGCATCGCGATCCCACAAGGCAATGGCGAACATACCCACGAGCTTCTTCAGTGTTGCCTCGATACCCCATGCATCAAAGGCGGCGAGCAGCGTCTCCGTGTCAGAATGCCCGCGCCAGGAATCCCCCCTTTGCCCGCAGTCGGATGAGGGATCAGTAGCGTAGGTTGCACGTGACAATTCTTCCCGTAATTCAAGATGGTTGTAAATCTCACCGTTGAAGACGATCACATACCGGCCGGATGCCGATACCATCGGCTGATGTCCTGCGGGTGAAAGGTCCAGGATCGCCAGCCGTCGGTGACCTAGGGCCACACCGACGGTCGCATCTGTCCAAAGTCCCTCATCGTCCGGGCCACGGTGGGTGAGCCTACGCGTCATCCGAAGCAAGGCGGCGTTTTGATGCTCTGCTGTCCCCCGATACAAGAAACCAACCAACCCGCACACGCTCAACCGCCCTCTTCAGTCGTTACCGGCATGACGTGCTTCTTCCCACACCTGACGATAGCGCTGCGCCATGGTATCCAGCGAAAAAGAATGCACGATTCGTTCGCGTGCTGCCTGCTGCCGCTGTCGCCACTGGCCACAGTCTTCCGCCCACTGCTGCAACGCATGCTCCATCGCTTTGGCTAACAACTGCTCAGAGCGCGGCGGCACCACCCACCCGGTGTCACCGACGATCAGCGCGGCATCACCCACATCAGTCGTCACGCTGGGTGTCCCGCAGGCCATGGCCTCGGCTAAGACGTTGGGAAACGCCTCACCGTAGGCGCTCGACAGCACATGCACATCCAGTGCGTTCATCACCGCAGGTATATCTCCCCGGGGCCCAAGCAGGCGCACCCGTTCCACAAGGCCATGACGATCACGCATGGCTACCAGATCACGGTTCTTCACATCCATGCCAGGTCCTACCAGAACAGCCTTCCAGCACAATTTTGAACGCTCCAGGAGTGACGCCAGCGCCGCCATCAGATTAGCATGGTCCTTCTGGGGATCCCAACGCGCCACCATCCCGATCAGAGCCTCGTTCTCACGAACTCCCCATTCGGCGCGAAGGCGCTGACGCGCCATCACGTCCGAAGAAAATTGCCGCACATCATAGCCATTGGGAATCACGGCCATCTTTTGCCGCGCATACCCTAAACGGCTATGCACTGCGGCAGCCTGCTCCGCACAGACAACGATCCTCCGCGGTATCCACCAGGAAAGCAGTGCGCATACCCGCGCCACCCAGAGGGTGGCTCCAGGCATCAGCGTGCTGTTGTGGATGCCCCATACCACTGAAGCTATGCCCACAAAACGCGCCAGGAGCCCACCCAGCAGATTGGCATGGTACATCCAGGTTTGCACCACGTCCGGCCTCTCGTCGCGAAGTACTCGCAACAGGCGCTTCATTCCCCGCCAAGTCAAACGGCCACGTGGCATGCCCAGGGTCAGAACCGGTACACCCTGGTCCCGCAGTAGTGGGCCATACTTGCCCTCACCCATCAGAGAAATGACACGATGTTCGTTGAAGGAGGTCGCGCTGATCAACCGATATAGGACAGCCTCTGCACCGCCGTCATCGAGGCCGGTGATCACATGAACTACAACCATGAATTTGGATCCAGTGGATAGGAAAAAATATCGAAGTCTACTTTGTAAAATTCCTGGATGGCAGTGACCGTCTCTTTCGATTCAATGACCAAGGTCATTTCCTGTGTTTTATTGCTACGGCCAATAATGAGTTCTTTCCCAAGCACACTGGAAACTTCTCTCATACCCTGCGCTAGATTCTCCATTTTAATGACTTTATCCACAATAACGTCGCTACCGTCACAAAGATATAGATACTGGGGCTTGAACACCCCATCGAGCGTCTCGATAGGCTGATGAACAAGCCACCCGTTGACGAATTTGTCAAATGATGAAAACAATGAATTACGATAGAAATATGGGTTTTCCATACCCATTTCTGCTGTACCACCCGTAATGGCAAAACGGTACGCTGAGAAAAGGCGATCCATGGGATGGCGAACGACACCAAAGGTCAGCAAATCCTTGAACAATGTAGGGCAAATACGCCGCACATCCACGGCGTAATAATGCCCCAATGGCCGCCCATAAAGCGCCCTGCTGACACTGACACCGGCCGCCTTGGGAACATGAAAGAAAATGGCTTCTGCTGATTTCCAATGGGATCTCCTGCGCAAAATATCCAAGGGAACCCTGTAACGATCCGGGAATATCTGCCACAACTCAGCTGCTAGTCTTTTCATAGGCGAGGATCAGAACGACGCGGAACCGACCGGATCACACAACATGCCCCTATCACCACCAGCGTTGAGCCCCAGGATGATGTTGATCACACGCAAAACATCACTCCCCCCCATCGGGATCCAAACCCAGCACAGACAGGTATCGCTCTACCACCGTATCCTGCGAAAAACGGTTTAGATTTCCCACCTCCGGCGGAAGCCGGGACATATCGAGCGAAGCCTCTATGGCATTTGCCAACGCGGTGGGATCGGCTACTGGCACCAATGTGCCCCAGCGGCCTTCTTCCAGTATCTCCCGAGGCCCACTCGGACAGTCCGTTGCCACTATCCGTGATCCTACGATCAATGCCTCAATGAGTACATTTGACAATCCCTCCCAGCGGGACGAGAGCACGAACACATCACATTGCCTCATATAAGCATAAGGATTGCGAACGAAACCGGGCATGGCGACATCCTGCGCCACCCCCAGCTGGTGGGCCAGTTTTTCCAGCTTACCCCGCAACTGTCCCTCCCCCAGGATCATCAGACGTAACGTCTGGTGTGCATGCAGGAAGGCAAAAGCGTGAAGCAGGACTTGAAGATCCTTTGCCTCGGTTAAGCGCCCAATTGACAATAATACAGGAGGCCCCTTCTTACGAAACCAGGGATGACTGATGGGTTCTTCGGCAAGCTTGGATATGCGCTTCACATTGAAAGGGTTATAGATGGGTACCACGCGATTTTCCTGCCAACCCAGCTGCTGCTCCAGATCATGTGCTGCACTTCTAGAGACTGCCACCACGGATTCCGCTTGCTGATACCAGCGTCGAGCCAGCCATCTCACCAGCCGTCCATTGACACTGTGATCCATCAAAGCCACCTGCGACCTCGTACTGTGCTCACTCACCACCAACCGCCCATACCACTTGGCCAGGCGCCGCACAAGCAATGCAGCCACGTTGGCATGAGTCATGGCCGATAGCATCGCCTCTGGCCGCGCCTGTCGCAGATAACGCACCAGTGCAGGGATACCAAGCACCACGCGTGGGGCGCCTAAATCGATGATACGAACATCAGGGGAAATGTCTTCAAGATAAGGTCCTTTGGCCTGCGCTAGTACCAGATCGACACACAAGCCCCGCGCCGCGAAAGCATTGGCCAGTGTCACCATCACCCGCTCGGCACCTCCTCCACTAAGAGATGGAAGGAATAACGCGACTCTGACCTGAAGGGACGATTGATGTTTTCTCGTCGTTTTCAGGTCAACCAATGCGAAAGGTCCCGGTCCAGAAGAGATTCCAGCAAGGCGATATCGTCACGGAAGTAATCCTGCAGCTCATAACGCATTTTATCGCTCAACAATGGGCGTGGACGGATCCTGAGGTTTTTTTTGTCGATCGCATTTAGAACACCCAAACCGCGCCTTATTCCCAAGCCCCGCTTGAGGTTGCCCAGCGTCTGAACCACATGGTTCAATGCCATGGATCGCCTTTCCTTTGCCGGATTCTTCCTCTCGAAACTTGATCTTCCATCGTCATCCAACCCCAGAAACTCGAGTACTGAAAGGTATACCTCACGTGGGTCGACTTTCACATCGTCCAGCAGTACAGTGTGGACCCTCTCCCGCGGAACATGTTCGTATAGGCGCTGCAATTGAGAACCCAATAAACATGCATGGCCATAAGCCAAATGGCGCGGGTCGCGGCACCAACGACTCACTGACTCCCCTTTGACACGCGCATCTCTGAGCCCCCAGGCTGCATGAAATTCAGCAATATGCTCATTCCCTTCTACAAGTTGTTGCTCATGCAGCGAATAGACCATCTCTACAGGATTGCGCAGGCATACGATATATCGCGACCCTGGCGCATACTTTTCGATATTCGGAACCGCAACCCTGGAGTAAAGATACCAAACAGATCCCTCGCCAACTGCGCGATGGCTTTCCTTTGCATCCCTAAACAATTCTTCGTAATGTTCGCGCTCTGAGAACCAATAATTGTTGTGGTCAGTATTAAAGTGATGAGATTCCTTGTACTTGGAAAAAAAAATCTGCGGATGCTCCGCCAGCCACGAGGCCAGCGAAGTCGTTCCGCATTTGGGGGCGCCAATGATAAAGAAGTTTGGTTTTTTCATTAGCCTGTCTTCATTGGAAAAAGGTTGAACGCCAAACTATCGATCCCCAGGCGCTGACGGACCACCCACCACATGACCAAATTCCAAGACATCAGGGTGATGGCTCCCGCTGCTGCCGCCCCTGCGGCACCGTAGGGAGGAATGAGGATGGCGTTCGGGCTCACGTTGACGATGGCCGCCATAGCCACACTACAAGCCGCATGCCGCTCATGCCCTGTCATGGTGAAATAGCCCAACCGCCCCAATACCGCGCTGGTAAGTTGTACATGGGAGTTGAATCCGCCAACTAATGAAATCATGGATTTGAGTTATAAGAAATGGTACCCATAACGCTTCGCCATGCGACCCGCGAGCACCCAAAAAATCATCTTGTCGACCGCTGTTAAGTTTTCCTCCCATTCCAGATCAGGTAACATACGAATCCTACCCTCCATACGTATTCTGCTCCCTGCCACTGTGTGACCGACATCAAATGCATCTCCCCGTTCCAGCCGTAGAGCCAAATCACTGAAATCAAGATCACAGAGATTCCCCAAACTCTCAAGTGTATTTACTGGATCTGAAATAAGATCTTCATAACGAATACGCAAACAAGCAGCTTCACCGGCGTTTTTCATGGCTAATTCACTGCACACGTTGGTCAGTCGCCAAAACAAAGCAGTACGATATACCGGCCTAGCGGGAAGGTCATGTTGGATACCATGAGTAATATCTTTTTTATACGACTTTTTTAATGACCATGCCACACCACGGCCATCCCTAACAAGATGAATAACTTTGAGATCAATTTGATCCATGTATGTTAATGCGATAGCACGTACCGGATTCTTAGACGAGTCGAGTACAATCGGCTTTCCTGTCATAGCCTGAATCGCCCGATAAAGCCCCGTTACTACATTAGAGAAGCTCTTGAACTTTTCAGTTTTAGTAGATGCATGATATATAAGGCTTGGAAGACTTCGATATTGATCAAACTGGGTTAGTGCGTCCAGATGGTCCAACCCTAATTGAAAGTCAGGCATCATGTCAAACTAAACTTCTCTTACCTGTCTCCAGAAATCACATACCCCTGCCTGTATGCCGCAGGCACAATACTCATCAGGATTACTCCAAGCACGTGGAGAATTAATCAACTCGCCTACACTCTCGATGTATTCATGATTTCCTAGAATGGTATCTAATAAGGTGGAGCCGCTGCGTCCAGCACCTACCACATATATCACCCGAATTGGTTTACTCATGATGTATATATTTTCTTTGAATTACCTGTCATCCCTAACACATGGAAACCATAGGCTAGGCCGCCAATTTAGGGAACCTCTGAACAAGTCCCCAAATCTGCGATAATTTCCTGAAAGTGACTG
>CAYUPV010000012.1:0-27141 GCA_964445885.1 uncultured Methylococcales bacterium | reverse complement strand
TACCTATCACGGTTCGACATCCGCATAGTCAGCAGCAACGTTGTGGCAGGCGTGGTCTCAAAAATCAATGAGTGAGATAGAAGGATAAACGGCAACGAATACAGATTCAATTGAAAAGCTTCGACCATCGTTTGGTGGAGCAGTCCACCCATGAAATCGTCGAGACCGCTAAGCGGACCGGGGCTCAGGTATTGGGTCCCATCCCGCTGCCCACGAAAAAGGAACGCTACACGGTGCTGATCTCCCCGCATGTGAACAAAGACGCACGCGACCAGTACGAGATCAGGACCCATAAGCGCTTGATTGATATTGTCGAGCCCACCGATAAAACCGTAGATGCGCTGATGAAGCTGGATCTTGCGGCCGGGGTGGATGTGCAGATTAAGTTGAATTGAGGATGGCTGCCATGACGATTGGAGTAGTCGGGCGTAAATGTGGCATGACACGGGTGTTCACCGAGGATGGTCAATCCGTTCCCGTAACGGTGGTTCACGTGGACGGAAACCGGATCACACAATTGCGTCTGCAGGAACGTGACGGTTCTCGATCGGTCCAGGTCACCACGGGTGAGCGGAAGCCTTCCAGGCTGACCAAGCCGGAAGCTGGACACTACGCCAAAAATGGTGTGGAGGCCGGCCGGGGCTTATGGGAGTTTCGCCTTGACGAGGGTGAAGGGGAAAAGCTGGAGGTTGGCGGTGCTTTGGGTGTCGACGCCTTTTCCGAAGGCCAGTACGTGGATGTGGTTGGGGTGACGATTGGGAAAGGCTTTGCTGGTGCCGTGAAACGCCATAACTTCCGCACCCAGGATGCCACCCATGGCAACTCCGTCTCCCATCGTGCACCCGGTTCCATCGGTCAATGTCAGACGCCGGGCCGGGTATTCAAGGGCAAGCGGATGGCTGGCCAGATGGGTAACGTAAGAAGGACCATCCAGAATTTGCAGATTGTGGCCATTGACAAGGAGCGGAGTCTGCTGCTGATCAAGGGTGCAGTGCCTGGTCACAAGGGTGCGGATGTCATCGTTCAGCCAGCGGTCAAGAAGTAAACAGGACAAGCCATGAGTGTTGAAATTCCAGTTATTCACGAAAAGGACTCCGCGCAGTCGGTGACGGTGTCAGAAGAGATTTTTTGTTGCGAGTTCAATGAGCCGTTGATTCACCAGTTGGTGACCGGATACCTTGCCAATGGTCGGGCAGGAACCAAGGCGCAGAAGAGTCGCGCCGAGGTCAGCGGGGGCGGCAAGAAACCCTGGCGCCAGAAAGGCACTGGCAGGGCTCGTTCAGGTAGTATTCGGAGCCCGATTTGGCGTGGTGGTGGTGTCACGTTTGCCGCTTCTCCACGTAGTTACCAGAAGAAGCTGAACAAGAAAATGTATCGTCGGGGTATGCGTTCGATCGTGTCTGAGTTGCTACGCCAGGACCGTCTGAAGGTCAGCGCAGATATCGTGCCAGCTGAACCGAAGACCAAGTCGATCGTCAACAAGCTGAAAGACTACGATCTGGATCGGCGGGTACTCATCCTGGTGGATCAGGAAAACACCATGCTCGAACTGGCGGTACGGAATGTGCGCAATGTTCAGGTGAGCATCGCTGGCCGGGTCGATCCTGTGTCACTGGTGGCGGCGGATAAGGTGCTGTTAACGGAGGCGGCGGCAAAAATCTTGGAGGAGCGCTTGGCATGAATCAGCTGCAGTTGATGAAGGTTTTGGTGGCGCCGGTGGTATCGGAAAAGAGTACCCGGTTAGCCGACAGCGAAAATCGGTTCGTTTTCAAAGTGCGCAAGGATGCAACCAAACCTCAGGTCAAGAAGGCCGTAGAGCTTATGTTTGAGGTGGAAGTCGAGTCTGTGCAGTTGTTGAATGTTCAAGGGAAGGAAAAGCGATCTGGTCGCGTGTTGGGTAAGCGGCCTGATTGGAAAAAAGCATACGTGCGCCTGAAATCCGGTCATGAGATCGATCTATCCATCTCCTGAACCAGAACGAATCAAGATTTAATAAGGTAATCGATCATGGCAATTCATAAAGCGAAGCCAACCTCACCAGGCCGCCGCTTCGTAGTCCGGGTAAAAGCAGAAGGGCTGCACAAAGGTGACCCCTATGAGCCGCTGGTGGCGAAACACACCAAATCAGGCGGCCGAAATAACAAAGGCCGCATATCCACCAGGCATAGAGGTGGAGGCCATAAACGGCGCTATCGAGTGATTGATTTCAAGCGGGATAAAATGGGTGTTCCCGCTCAAGTCGAGCGCCTGGAATACGATCCAAATCGCACGGCACACATTGCCTTGCTACTTTATCGTGATGGTGAACGACGCTATATCATCGCACCCAAAGGGTTGACAGCGGGACAGGAGATCATCTCTGACCGGGAGACCCCGGTGAAGGTAGGCAACTGCATGCCGCTGCGCAATATTCCGGTGGGTACTCAGGTCCACTGCATCGAGTTGAAACTTGGCAAAGGGGCACAACTTGCCCGTAGTGCAGGTGCAACAGTCCAGGTGCTGGCAAAAGAGGGGGTGTACGCCACCTTGCGGTTGCGTTCCGGTGAAATGCGCAAGGTGCATATCGACTGTAAAGCTGTGATAGGCGAAGTCGGCAATTCAGAGCATAATCTGATCTCTCTTGGTAAGGCCGGCGCCAGTCGCTGGCGGGGACGTCGTCCGACCGTGAGGGGTATGGCTATGAACCCGGTTGACCACCCCCATGGTGGTGGTGAGGGCAGAAACAAAGGTAAGCACCCAACGTCACCTTGGGGACAGCCGACCAAAGGATATAAAACCCGGCGCAACAAGCGTACAGACAATATGATTGTGCGTCGTCGCAAGGCTAAATGAGTTCTAGTTGAGAGGAAAAGGCAGTGCCACGTTCGGTTAAAAAAGGTCCGTTTATCGATCATCATCTGATGAAAAAGGTCGAGCAAGCGCAGGAGAGTCAAAGCAAAAAACCAATTAAAACCTGGTCACGACGATCAATGATCGTGCCCGATATGATTGGTCTGACGATCGCTGTGCACAATGGCCGTCAGCATGTGCCGGTTCTGATCAGTGAGAACATGGTCGGACACAAGCTGGGCGAATTCGCCCCCACCCGCACTTTCCGCGGGCATGCAGCAGACAAAAGGTCCAGATAGGGAGGTATCCAGATGGAAGTGGCAGCAAAGTTGCGTTACGCGCGGATCTCACCGCAAAAATGCCGATTGGTCGCCGATCAGGTACGTGGCCTGCCTGTGGACAAGGCGCTGGATACGCTGAAATACAGCAATAAGAAGGCCGCGGCCATGGTCAGAAAAGTTTTGGAATCTGCCGTTGCCAATGCGGAGCATAATGAAGGACTGGATATCGACGAGCTGAAGGTGTCGACCATCTGCATTGACGAGGGTCCGACGATGAAACGGTTCTCGGCACGAGCCAAAGGCCGGGCCAACCAAATTCTGAAGCGTACCTGTCATATCACCGTTAAAGTTTCTGAGAGCGAATAAAATGGGACAGAAAGTTCATCCGATCGGCATCCGGCTCGGTTATATCAAAGACTGGAATTCACGTTGGTACGCCAGCTCCAAGGATTATGCAGGACTGCTTCACCAGGACCTGGAGGTGCGTGAATTCATCAAGAACAAGCTATCCCATGCTTCGGTTAGTCGTATCCATATCAGCCGGGCTGCCAATAATGCCCAGATCACGATTCATACTGCCCGCCCCGGCCTGGTTATCGGCAAGAAAGGCGAGGACATCGATCGGTTGCGGCGTGAAGTGTCGGCGAAAATGGGAATTCCCCTGCAAATCAATGTGGAGGAGATCCGCAAGCCGGAACTGGATGCCCAGCTGGTTGCAGAGGGCGTGGCGCAACAATTGGAAAAGCGGATCATGTTTCGGCGGGCCATGAAACGGGCGGTGCAGAATACGATGCGTCTGGGTGCCGAAGGAATCAAGATCAACGTTGCCGGTAGATTGAACGGGGCGGAAATTGCCCGCAGTGAATGGTATCGCGAAGGCCGCGTGCCGCTGCATACCCTGCGAGCCGATATAGATTATGGCTTTGCCGAAGCGAGAACGACCTATGGTGTTCTCGGTGTCAAGGTATGGATATTCAAGGGCGAAGTCTTCGAAGAAACTGCCCGGGCCCAAGGGAAATCATAGTATCAGGAGTGCGGCATGCTTCAGCCTAAACGAACAAAATATCGCAAACAGCAAAAAGGACGCAACACTGGACAGGCCCTGCGTGGCAATAAAGTCAGTTTCGGTGAATTCGGTTTGAGGGCCACTACTCGAGGTCGACTAACCGCCCGTCAGATCGAAGCTGCGCGGCGAGCGATTACACGCCACGTGCGCCGTGGTGGAAAGCTGTGGATCAGGGTGTTCCCAGACAAACCGATCAGCAAGAAACCGCTGGAAGTTAGGATGGGTAAAGGGAAAGGGAGTGTTGAATACTGGGTGGCCGAGATCAAACCAGGGGCCATGCTGTATGAAATCGAGGGTATTCCAGAAGACATTGCCCGCGAAGCATTCCGCTTGGCGGCAGCCAAACTCCCAGTGAAAACCACGTTTGCAATACGTACGGTGATGTGATGAAGGCGAACGAACTGAGAGAAAAATCGAAAGAGGAACTGGAAGGCTTGTTGATCGATCTGCATAAGGAGCAATTCAATCTGCGGATGCAAAAAGGTACTGGCGCCTTGACCCAGCCGGATCAATTGAGCAAGGTCCGTCGTGATATTGCGCGGGTAAAGACAATTATGGGCGAATTGGCGAGAGCTTGAATATGAGTGAGAATCAAGAAAAACTCAGGACCCTGACCGGTCGGGTTGTCAGTGACAAGATGGACAAGACGATTACGGTGCAGGTACAACGTCTGGTGAAACATCCGCTGTATGGAAAATACATCAAACGGTCCTCAAAAATTCTCGCCCATGACGAAGATAATCAAGGTCAAATGGGTGACTTGGTTGCCATCACCACGTGCCGCCCGATGTCGAAGCGCAAGGCATGGACCCTGGTGAAGGTTGTGGAAAAAGCCAAATAAGGCCGGAGTAAGGGGAACAATCATGATCCAGATGCAAACAAGGCTAGAAGTGGCCGACAACAGCGGGGCCAAGAAGGTCCAGTGTATCAAAGTGTTGGGCGGCTCTCATCGGCGCTATGCCGGCATAGGTGATGTGATCAAGGTCAGTGTCAAGGATGCGATACCACGTGGACGAGTCAAAAAAGGCGATGTGTATAATGCGGTCGTCGTTCGTACCAGGAAAGGCGTGCGTCGTCCCGATGGTTCTGTCATTCGTTTTGATACCAATGCGGCGGTATTGTTGAACAATCAGATGCAGCCCATCGGTACACGAATTTTTGGGCCCGTGACCCGTGAACTCCGTACCGAACAGTTCATGAAGATCATTTCGTTGGCCCCTGAAGTGCTTTAAGCAAAATAGGTTTTAGGAAATGCGCAAGATAAAAAAAGGCGATGAAGTCATCGTGCTGACCGGAAAAGACAAGGGCAGCCGTGGCACGGTCAAGCAACTACTGGAGAATGACCGGGTGATCGTGGAAGGCATCAATATCGCCAAGAAACATCAGAAACCGGTGCCACAACAAGGTATCGCTGGTGGGATCATTGAGAAAGAGATGCCCATACACGTATCTAACGTGGCTGTCTACAATCCCCAGACCGAAAAGGCCGATAGGGTGGGGTTTCGTACCCTTGAGGATGGACGCAAGGTGCGTTATTTCAAAGCCACAAATGAAGTGATAGACGTATAAGTGGGCGATGGTATGGCTAAACCAAGATTAGAAACGGAATACAAACAGCAAATCATTCCACAACTGGTGGAAAGGTTTGGATATAAGTCTGTCATGCAGGCGCCAAAGGTCACCAAGATCACCCTCAATATCGGGTTGGGTGAAGCGGTCACTGACAAGAAGGTGCTGGAGAACGCCCTGCAGGATATGGCACTGATCGCTGGACAAAAAGGCATCGTGACCGTGGCCCGTAAATCGATTGCAGGCTTCAAGATCCGCGATGGGATGCCGATCGGATGCAAGGTCACACTGCGTCGGGAGCGCATGTACGAATTCCTCGATCGCCTGATCAACGTAGCCATACCGCGGGTCCGGGACTTCCGTGGACTCAGTCCCAAAGCTTTTGACGGTCATGGCAACTACACCCTGGGGATCAAGGAACAAATCATATTCCCTGAGATCGATTATGAGAAAATCGATGCTCTCCGTGGTATGGATATTACCATTACCACCAGCGCGAAGAACGATGAAGAGGGACGCGCTTTATTACAAATGTTTAATTTCCCGTTTAGGAGCTAGGGAGTACGATGGCTAAAAAATCAATGATTGCACGCGAGAGGCGGCGTCAGCGGTTGGTGAAGAAATATGCCGCCAAGCGGGCCGCATTGAGAGCGATCCTGAAAGATCAAGGGGCAGACTTTGAGGCCAAGATGGAAGCCCAGGCGAAGTTACAGCAATTGCCGAAGGATTCCTGTCCGGTTCGGGTACAGAACCGCTGTAAGTTGACTGGGCGACCCCATGGATTCTATCGGAAGTTCGGTTTAGGCCGTAACAAGTTGCGTGAGTTGGCGATGCGTGGCGATGTGCCTGGCGTGACCAAGGCGAGTTGGTAAGAGGAAAGAAAGATGAGTATGAGCGATCCGATTGCGGATATGTTGACCCGCATTCGAAATGCACAGTTGGTGGGAAAAGCCAATGTCAGCATGCCTTCTTCGAAACAGAAGGAAGCGATCTGCAAGGTCTTGGCCGACGAAGGGTATATCGAGGGATATGCGGTTGAAACTGAGCAAGCCAAAGCCACCTTGACGGTCCAATTGAAATACTTTGAAGGGGCTCCGGTCATCGAAAACCTGCAAAGGGTAAGCAAACCCGGCAGGCGGATCTACTTGGGAAAGGGCGACCTGCCCAAGGTCCAGGGAGGACTCGGGATTGCCATCGTTTCAACATCAAGCGGTATCATGACCGACAAGTCGGCGCGTAAGCTGGGTTGTGGCGGTGAAGTGGTCTGTGTTGTGGCGTGACCATACAAGGGTGTTACTAAATGTCGAGAATAGCAAATCAACCGATCCCAATCCCCAAAGGTGTGGATATCAACCTCAAGGGTCAGGATCTCTCAGTGAAGGGGGCCAAGGGTAATCTGTCTTGGCGAATACATGATACCGTAGAGGTTCATATCGAAGCTGATGAAATCCGGATCAAGGCTCGCCTCAATGCCAAACAGGCGGTGGCCATGGCGGGCACGATGCGGGCATTGATCAACAACATGGTGACGGGTGTCAGCCAGGGATTTGAAAAAAAACTGCTACTCCAGGGAGTTGGTTACCGTGCTCAGGCACAAGGAAAGAAACTGAATCTCACCTTGGGCTTTTCCCATCCGGTGGTTTACCAAGTGCCCGAAGGCGTCACGATCGAGACACCCAGCCAGACTGAAATCATTGTGAAAGGGGCCGATAAGCAAAAGGTCGGCCAAGTGGCAGCAGAAATTCGCACTTATCGACCCCCTGAACCCTACAAGGGAAAAGGTATCCGTTACTCGGATGAGTACGTGGTCAGGAAAGAAGCGAAGAAGAAGTAATTGAGGTATCGAATGGACAAGAAAGCTTCGCGTATGCGACGCGCAGCCAAGGCAAGAGCGAGAATACGTCGGATCGGAAAACATCGACTGACGGTGCATCGCACACCCCGACATATCTATGCCCAGATCACCACGGGAGATGGCTCCAAGGTGTTGGCCTGTGCCGCGACAGTGCAGGAGGATGTTCGTGGCAAGGTCAAGAGCACGGGAAATATTGAAGCCGCCAAGATCGTCGGATCGCTCATCGGTGAAAAGGCATTGGCAGCGGGCATTAAGGAAGTGGCGTTTGACCGTTCAGGATTCCGCTACCACGGACGCGTCAAAGCACTGGCAGATGCGGCTCGTGAAGCGGGCCTGCGGTTTTAGGAGAGATAGGAAATGGCGAACGGAACGACACAGACAGACAGTGAGCTTCAGGAAAAACTGGTGGCAGTCCGCCGGGTGGCCAAAGTGGTCAAGGGTGGACGTCAGTTCGGGTTCACTGCCCTGACCGTAGTGGGTGATGGTAATGGAAAGGTGGGCTATGGGCTGAGTAAAGCGCGAGAAGTACCCGTGGCTATCCAGAAATCCATGGAACAGGCCCGCAAGAATATGGTTCAGGTCAAATTGCGTGATGAGACCCTACAGTATCCAGTGACTGTCACTGAAGGGGCAGCCAAGGTATATATGCAACCCGCGGCTGAAGGTACCGGTATCATTGCGGGAGCGGCCATGCGTGCTGTCTTTGAAGCGGTTGGCGTTCACAATGTGCTGGCCAAATGCATAGGGACGACCAATCCCATCAACGTGGTTCGGGCCACCATCAAGGGCCTCTCGGAAATGCAGGATCCTAAATATGTGGCTGCCAAGCGTGGTAAAACCGTCAAGGAAATATTAGGTTGATACGATGGCTGATAAAAAGCTGAAAGTGACTTTGGTGCGCAGTAAGATCGGTAAGATTAAATCGCACCGTGACTGCCTGCTCGGATTGGGTCTCAAACGGATGCACCAGACGGTTGAGCTGGCCGACACGCCCGAAAACCGGGGGATGGTGCAAAAAGTAGCCTATATGCTGACTATAGAGGAGGTGGAATAATGCGCCTGAATACGTTAAAGCCCGCGCCGGGAAGTACCTCAAACCGTAAACGTGTCGGCAGGGGCATTGGAAGTACCCTGGGGAAAACCGGCGGGCGTGGTCACAAAGGGCAGAAGTCCCGCTCCGGCGGATACCACAAGGTCGGCTTTGAAGGCGGGCAGATGCCTCTTCATAGACGCCTCCCGAAAGTTGGCTTCCGGTCTCGCAGCCAGCGTTTCGTGGATGAGATTCGTTTGCACGAGCTCAACAAATTGGGAGTGGAAGTGGTTGATCTACAGGTCCTCCGCCAGGCAAATCTGATTTCATCCTTGATCAAGAGAGTCAAAATCATCGCATCCGGTCAGCTGGAACGGCCTGTCACCGTCAAAGGTCTAGAGGTGACCAAAGGCGCCCGGCAGGCCATCGAAGCGGTAGGTGGGAAGGTAGAGGATTCGTGAGTACACCAACGTCAGCCATGCTAGGTCGGTTCGGTGATCTTTCCGAACTGCGTCAGCGTTTGCTTTTTTTACTGGGGGCGCTGGTCGTGTACCGGTTGGGTACCCATATCCCTGTGCCAGGGATTGATCCCAAGGCACTGGCCCTGATGTTCCAACAGCAAAGCGGTTCTATCCTGGACATGTTCAACATGTTCTCGGGTGGAGCCTTGAAACGCCTGAGCATCTTTGCCCTTGGCATCATGCCTTATATCTCAGCATCCATCATCATTCAACTCATGACCGTGGTGGTGCCTAAGCTGGAGCAACTGAAAAAGGAAGGCGAATCCGGGCGGCGCAAAATAACTCAATACACCCGCTATGGCACGGTGTTTCTGGCAACATTCCAGTCCATTGGCGTGGCAATCGCGCTACAGAATCAGACGGCCGGCGGGCTGCCGGTGGTCATCAATCCGGGTCCGCAGTTTGTATTCCTGACTGCGGTCACCCTGGTGACCGGTACCGTCTTTCTGATGTGGTTGGGGGAGCAGGTGACTGAACGCGGTATCGGCAATGGCATCTCTATGATCATCTTTGCCGGTATCGTTGCAGGCCTGCCGTCAGCTGTGGCCGCCACTCTTGAATTGGCACGTACGGGTGAAATGAGTCCTCTGACCGTGGTCGTTCTGTTTGCCCTGGCAATTGGTGTGACTGCCTTTGTAGTGTATGTGGAACGAGCACAGAGACGCATACCCATCCATTATGCCAAGAGACAAGTCGGAAGACAGGTCTATGGTGGCCAGAGAAGTTTCCTGCCTCTTAAACTCAATATGGCAGGGGTCATTCCCCCGATCTTTGCTTCCAGCATCATCCTGTTTCCAGCCACTGTGGCCAGTTGGTTCAGCAATGCCGAGGGTATGGAATGGCTGCAGGATGTGGCCGCGTCCTTGTCTCCAGGTCAACCGTTGTACATCGTCTTCTATTCCGCCGCCATCATATTCTTTTGTTTTTTCTATACGGCCGTTGTCTTCAATGCCAAGGATACGGCTGAGAATCTGAAGAAGTCCGGGGCCTTTATTCCAGGAATACGGCCAGGAATTCAGACATCGAGATACATCGATATGGTAATGAGTCGATTGACCCTGATCGGGGCTTTTTATATCACCCTGGTATGTCTGCTGCCAAACTTCCTGATTCTGTATTGGAACGTACCCTTCTATTTTGGTGGTACTTCCCTTCTGATCATAGTGGTGGTTGTGATGGATTTCATGGCCCAGTTGCAGACCCATCTGATGTCCCAGCAATACGAGGGCTTGATGCGCAAAGCCAACTTAAAAGGGAAAGGCTCACAAACGCCCACTGGTCTGACACGTTGAAGAATGGTTAGGAGAAGACAATGAAAGTACGAGCATCGGTTAAAAGGATCTGCCGTCACTGCAAGGTGATTCGCCGCAAAGGTGTGGTCCGAATTATTTGCAAAGAGCCCCGGCATAAACAACGTCAGGGCTGAAACAACATTGAATTTTACGCAATCAGGAGACTAGGTGCATGGCGCGTATCGCGGGAGTCAACATTCCAGTTCATAAACATGTCGTCATCTCATTGACGTCGATTTATGGTATCGGTCGATCAAGAGCGCGGGAAATTTGCGAGGCGACTCAAATCGATCCGACCACGAAAGTGAAGGATCTGACAGAAGCGCAGGTAGAAAAGATCCGCAGTGAGATTGGTAACTATACCGTAGAAGGTGATCTTCGACGGGAAATCTCCATGAACATCAAACGTCTCATGGACCTGGGGTGTTATCGCGGCTACCGACATCGCCGTGGGCTTCCTGTTCGTGGCCAACGTACCCGGACCAATGCAAGGACCCGCAAGGGCCCGCGCCGTCCTATTCGTAAGTAATCATTCATTTAATTTCGTAGAGGTAACCGAATGGCGACGCCGAGTCGTACCCGTAAACGGATTCGGAGAGAGATCTCCGATGGAATAGCGCATATTCATGCATCCTTCAACAACACGATCATCACCATCACCGACCGTAAAGGCAACGCCTTGGCATGGGCGTCGGCAGGTGGTTCAGGCTTCCGTGGATCACGCAAGAGCACACCGTTTGCCGCGCAGGTCGCCGCGGAAAAGGCGGGCAATGTGGTCAAGGACTATGGCATGCGCAACCTGGATGTTCAGGTGAAAGGACCAGGTCCTGGACGCGAATCGGCAGTGCGATCGCTGCATAATCTTGGGTTCAGAATCGTACAGATCTCCGATGTCACACCGATTCCCCATAACGGGTGTCGACCACCCAAGAAACGCCGTGTTTAGGGAGGAATACTTCTGATGGCAAGATACCTAGGACCTCGTTGCAAGCTGGCACGCCGGGAAGGAACCGATCTGTTTCTGAAGAGCCGCGGCAAGTCATTGGATGGCAAATGTAAACTGGACCAGCCGCCGGGGCAGCATGGCCAGCGCCGCAGGGCCAGACTGTCCAACTATGCGATGCAGCTGAGAGAAAAGCAGAAAATCAAACGTATCTATCAGGTGCTCGAAAGACAGTTCCGTAACTATTACAAAAAGGCCGCCCGCCAGAAGGGCTCGACGGGTGAAAACCTGCTGTTCCTGCTAGAAAGTCGGTTGGATAATGTTGTTTACCGCATGGGATTCGCTTCCACCCGTGTCGAAGCCCGGCAACTGGTTGGCCACAAGGCGATCCTGGTCAATGGTTCCGTGGTCAATATTCCTTCTTATCAGGTCAAGCCTGGGGATGTGATATCGGTGCGCGAGAAAGCTAAGAAACAACAGCGTATTCAGGATGCTCTGACTGTCGCTGAGCAGTATGGATTTCCCAGTTGGGTAGAAGTAGAAGGCAGAAACTTCTCTGGGGTCTTCAAGTCACTCCCGGATCGGGCCGACTTGGGTTCCGATATCCAAGAGCAGTTGGTCGTCGAATTGTATTCAAAGTAATCAGAACGGTTAACATAATATTATGGTTGATCTTTTACTATACTCGCACAAACCCCGTATCGTCAGTATTGAGACCGATGCTGAACGTCATCATTCCCGTATTGCCATAGAGCCGCTTGAACGGGGCTATGGGCACACTATTGGGAATGCTCTGCGGCGTGTGCTGTTGTCCTCCATTCCTGGCAGTGCGGTGACCGAGGTCCGTATCGAGGGTGTGCTGCATGAGTACATGGCGATTGAAGGAGTGCAGGAAGATGTGATCGACATCTTGCTCAATCTGAAACATCTGGCTGTAATTCTCCATCATGGCCATGCTGCAGAACTACAACTGAGCAAAAAGGGTCCTGGTCCTGTGACAGCGGGCGATATTACAGCGACGCACGATCTGGAGATCGTCAATCCTGAGCTGGTGATCGCGCACCTCACGGATGTGGGTGAGTTGAATATGATCCTGACAGTCGAAAAGGGTCGTGGATATCAACCAGCCAATCGCGAAGCAGGGGAGGAACACGACTCTTCCATTGGCATCTTGCGGCTGGATGCCTCCTTCAGCCCTATTCACAAAGTCTCATATCGGGTGGATAGCACCCGAGTGGACCAACGCACCGATCTCGATCGGCTGGTGCTGGAGCTGGAAACGAACGGCACGGTAGATCCAGAGGAATGTGTCAAAAGAGCAGCCAAGATTCTCAGCGATCATTTATCGGTCATGGTCGATCTCAAGGAGGAACAACGGGAAGAACCTGAGGAAAAACAGCCCAAGTTTGCCCCAATACTGCTTCGTCCAGTGGACGACTTGGAACTCACAGTCCGTTCTGCAAACTGTCTGAAAGCAGAAAATATCTTCTATATTGGTGATCTTGTCCAGCGCACCGAGGTGGAATTGCTAAAGACCCCCAACCTTGGGAAGAAGTCTCTGACAGAGATCAAGGATGTGCTGGCATCGAAGGGTTTGTCCCTCGGCATGCGCCTAGAAGGCTGGCCCCCGGAAGATTTAAAACGCCCGGAAGACGGGAAAAAGGAAGAAAAGGCGAAAGCATCTTAAGGTTAATAGGGTAAAGGAAATGCGTCATCGAAAAGCAGGAAAACATCTTAATCGTACCAGCAGCCACCGTCAGGCCATGTTCAGAAATATGACAGGCTCCCTGTTCCGGCACGAATTGATCAAGACAACGTTACCGAAGGCCAAGGAACTGCGTCGTGTTGCGGAACCTTTGATCACGCTCGCCAAGCAGGACAACACCTCACGTCGGCGTCTAGCCTTTGCTAGATTGAGAGACAAGGAGATCGTGAGCAAGCTGTTTGATGAGCTCGGTCCCCGCTATAAAGAAAGGCCAGGTGGATATGTTCGTATCCTCAAGTGCGGTTTCCGCGCCGGTGATGCAGCGCCGATGGCGTATGTGGAATTGGTGGATCGTCCCTTGGAGGAGCAGGAAGCTTCTGATTGATGCTTAGTTGCTTCACTCAACAAAAAAACCGGGTGAAGAGCCCGGCTTTTTTGTGCGTGATGAAAAAAATGACTGGCTACCATTCCTTTTTCAAAAATTCCAGTTTATCTGGTTTGCCATCCCACTGATCAGCATCGGTAAGAGGATCCTTGACTTCGGTGATCACTGGCCATTTCTTGGCCAGTTCGGCGTTCAGCTGAATAAAAGCCTGTTGATCCTCCGGGACCTCATCTTCAGAATAGATCGCATTGGCAGGGCATTCCGGCTCGCATAAAGTGCAGTCGATACATTCGTCTGGATCAATGACGAGCATATTGGGTCCTTCACGGAAGCAATCGACCGGGCAGACATCCACACAATCGGTATATTTGCAGTTGATACAGTTCTCAGTAATGACAAACGCCATGGCACTATCCTGAATTGGTGATCGTTAATTGGCCAATTATACCAAAATAGGACTCAGACTGAAGCGGAGCCCTAGTGTGAGCAAGATCATCGCCACCAAGGGGCGCAGAAACCGTTCTGGAATACGTTTGCCCAGCAGGCTTCCAAGGTAGATGGCCGGTAAACCGCCGATCAGTAATCCTCCCAGCAGCATGGGGTCCACGCTGCCGATCTGCCAGTGCCCTAGACCCGCCACGGCTGTCAGTGGTACAGCATGTGCCAAATCCGTTCCTACAATGGCCACCGTGCGTTTGTTGGGGTAGAGCAGAAACAATAGGGCCGTGCCAATCGCACCTGCACCCACTGAAGACAGTGTGACCAAAAATCCCAATGCCAACCCCGCCAATATGGTGATTTCCCCGCGTACCTGCTTTAGCCGGCCGATGACTGAATTCCGACGGCGCACTCCTCGTTGCAGGAATTCATTGAGTTGCTGACGGCAAAAAACCACCCCGGCAGTGATGATCAGCATGACACCCAAGGTAGTGGTCATCAGCGTTTCATAATCATATCCCATCTCATCCATCTTTTTGATCAACACAACGGTCAACAGTGAAGCCGGCAGACTACCGATAGCGAGACGAAGCGTGACGCTCCAGTCGATGGTTTTCTGACGATGATGGAAGAAGACGCCATTGGCTTTGGTCACGGCGGCGTACAGCAAATCTGTGCCGACTGCGATTGAAGGGTTTATTTTAAAACCCAGGATCAGAATGGGGGTCATTAAAGACCCACCCCCGACACCGGTCAGTCCTATGGTGAAGCCAACCAATGCGCCTGCCAAGATATGCAATAATTCCATTTGTTCTAATAACCGTTGTCCTATTTCTTATTGCATTATTGACTATCATGGATATAATTAAAAAGAATAAAAATTACTAGATCTAGAATATATAGGAATATGAAACTGCAGCAGTTACGATACATATGGGAAGTTGCCCATCACGACCTCAATGTTTCTGCTACGGCCGAAAGTCTGTTCACATCCCAGCCTGGCATCAGCAAACAGATCCGCTTGTTGGAAAACGAATTGGGATTGCCCATCTTTGCCCGTAATGGTAAGCAGCTGACAGAGGTCACGCCTGCTGGTGAGCTGATCATCAAGTTGGCTGGAGAGATCCTCGCCAAAGTAGAGAAGATCAAGCGGATTGCCGAGGAATACATCGATGAAAACAGCGGCACTCTGGCCATCGCCACCACGCATACCCAAGCGCGCTATGCTTTGCCTGGAGTGGTTAAAACCTTCATGGCCCGATACCCTCGGGTGGCGCTGACCATGCACCAGGGCACCCCAGTTCAGATCTCCGATCTGGCTGCACGTGGGGTCACGGATATTGCCATTGCCACCGAAGCACTGGAGTTGTTCGATAATCTGGTGATGCTACCGTGCTATCGTTGGAATCGTTGCATTCTGGTGCCTAAGAAGCATCCGTTGACTGAGAAGGACAACCTGAGTCTGGAAGATATCGCCGGCTATCCATTGATCACTTATGTGTTCGGGTTTACCGGCCGTTCGAAGCTGGATGAGGCATTTGCCCGGCAGAAATTGAAGCCAAAAGTGGCCTTGACTGCCGTCGATGCCGATGTGATCAAGACTTATGTGCGTTTGGGATTGGGTGTAGGGATCGTTGCCAAGTTGGCCTATGATCCTGAGAATGACACGGATCTGGTGGCCCTCGATGCCAGTCAGTTGTTTGGGGACAGTGTCACCAAGATCGGTTTGCGCAGGGATATGTTCATCCGTGGTTTCATTTATGATTTCATCGAGTTCTTCGCCCCCCACCTGACCCGTGACGTGGTCGCGCAGGCGATGAAGCTTCGTGACAAGCAAGAGATCGATGCTTTGTTCGATAACGTCGATTTACCGCGATACTGAATCCGGCTTCCAGGGGAGTGAACAGGAAGCGTTGGTCTCTTCCCGCTTCAGGATTTACGATGTATGCCACATTCCTTCTTGAGCGTATCTTCCCACCACCAACGGCCTTCCCGTTCGTGCTGGTGTGGTAGCGTGGGGCGGGTGCAAGGCTCGCATCCAATGCTGCGGAAACCATGACGGTGGAGTTCGTTGAAAGGGACATCGAAGGCTTCAATGTAATCCCATACCTGGGTCGAGCTCCAGTTGGCCAGGGGGTTGAATTTGATCAGCGTGTCACCACGGCCTTGAAAGGTATCGTCGGCCTCGACTTCCGGAACACTTTGCCGGGTATCGGGATTCTGGTCCCTACGCTGACCCGTGATCCAGGCATCCAGGGTGGCCAGTTTACAGCGCAAGGGTTCCACCTTGCGGATCCGGCAACATTCCTGATGACCATCACGGTAGAAGCTGAACAAGCCTTTTCGGCTGACCAGATCGCCAATGGCCTGGGCGTCGGGATAGAGGATGTCCATCTGAATGGGATAACGCTCCCGCACTTGGTCGATGAAGCGGTAGGTTTCAGGATGCAGGCGACCCGTATCCAGGGTGAAGACCTGGATGTCATCGCGCAACTTGCAGGCCATGTCGATGAGTACCACGTCTTCGGCGCCACTGAAGGCGATGGCAATATGGTCGAACTCCTGTAGTGCGGCTTTCAAGATGGCCCGTGGTTTCTTCCCTGCCAGCAGGGTTTGCCAGTGTTCCAGGTCAAATTCGATTTGGCTCATGGAGATCTCTATGCGGTTTGGTCAGCCGTTACGCGGCCTGACAGGTCTGGCTGAAATACCGGTGGAGGAATTGCTCGAAACTTAGAGTGTCTTCGGCTTCGATTCGTTCCTGCTCCTCGATTGATTGGCTGGTAAGGATTTTGAACCAGTCCAACTGAGTGTGTGCCAGTGGACGATTACGGAAATAGTCTGCATGGGATTGTGACAGGCGCCGGGAGAAATGATCGAAGGATTCGTGATTCTCTCTCATCTCTTGCACCACTCGTGCTGAAGGGGTCGATTCGGGATTTTGCACCTTTTCCCACTGGCGCTGCAGGCTATTCTGATAGGGGGGCAGGGGAAGGGATTCATCCATAAGTTCGCACAAGGGTTGCATCGCTTGTAACACATCCCCAGCCCATTGGGACAGCGGAACAGCCTGGCTGCCCTGCATCAGGTTGAGCGAGGGGTCCCGCCCCCGCTGTGCGGTGGCCAGAAGATTGTTATGAATGGTGCGGTTCTCGGATCGGCTAAGCGGAGGACTGTCTTGCAGCAGACAGAACAACAAAAAAGCTTCCAGGAAATGAATCCTATCCAGATTGATTCCAAGAGGATCGAACGGATTGAGATCAAGGGCTCGGATTTCGACGTAGCGTACTCCTCGGCGTTTGAGTGCCAGCGTGGGCTTCTCACAAGATTCTGCAATCTGTTTGGGCCGAACTGGACTATAGTATTCATTCTCGATTTGCAGGATGTTGGCGTTGAGTTGCCGGTATTCACCGCCGACATTGACCCCGATTGCCTGATAGGGAGCGTGGGGAGTTTCGATGGCGTGGCATAGACTGGTGACATATTCCTCCAGGCAGTTGAAGGAGATATGAAGGCTCGCCTGGGTTTTGTTCTTGTAACCAATGTCACTCATGCGCAGCGAGGTAGCATAATGCATGCCAAATGTATTGGGGGAGATTTCGATGAAACCTGAAGGAATCCCGCCCCGGCACTTCAGGAACTGCCCATTGACGACAGGGGAGGCGCCAAACAAATACAGTAACAGCCAGCCATATCGGTGTAGGTTGCGTATCAAGCAGAAATAGACGTAGGCCCGCAGTTCCTTGGGTGGAAGGGTCTGCTTGAAAATCTCTGGCAGTAGGGGCCATAGATCTTCCGCAAGGGAATAATTGAAGTGAATACCGGCGATCGCCTGCATGGCACGACCATAGCGATGGGCCAGTCCCACCCGATAAGCATGTTTCATCCTTCCGATATTCGACTTACCATACCAGGCAATGGGAATGTCCCCGTCCTTGTCGAAGCCGATTGGCATGCTGGATGCCAGCAGCATCTCATCGTCTGGAAGCATTTGGAAGACGAAACGATGAATGTCCTCCAAAAAGGAGAGCGTGGCTGTTGCTTCCGGGTATGGGGCAGTGATGAACTCGAGCAGCGCTTCAGAGTAATCTGTGGTGATGTGGGGATGGGTGAGGGCGGAGCCTAGTTGGGGGGGGTGTGGTGATTGTGCCAACCGGCCCTCTGCCGTGACACGCATGCTTTCTTTCTCCAGCCCTTTCAGACCTTTGGAGAGATCGTGTGCTTGGGAGCTACGGGCAATCCCTTCCAGGCGTTGGTGAAAAGAGTCGGTATTCAATGAATGGATCCCTTGACTGACAAAGTAACACCAGGACCATTATATACGGCTTGGCGTTCAGACATGAAAAAACCCGGGGGGTGTCCCCGGGTTCAAATAGGATCCAGATTTATTGTTTTTATCTTATCTCTGTGTCGCTATGCGACTCAGGCAGAAGCGTTATGGCTGGTTTCTGCGCTGGAGAGACGCTGCTTGTTAGTTGGTTCACCTGCTGGATCGCAACCCACCAGACTGACAGTTACCATGACCAGCGCCAAAAGTCCTAGAACTTTCTTCATGTTTTCCTCCTCGTCACATGATCGTGAATGATTTCTTATAAAGTGCCTAATGCACGTCAACTGTTATAACGAAGAAGAATGAAGAATTCAATACCTGTTGACATACGGAATCCATGGCAAATTGCAATATTATGATTTATAACAATATTTTGTATGGTGCATGTGCCTTGTCACGGGCCAAACGCGGGACCAGGTAACCCGGCAATTGACGCCGCAAGCGTTCATGGAGGAATCTCGCGGTACTTTCGGACACCTCGAAATGTGACGTGCCGCAAGTGCGATCGAGCAGATGGAGATAATAGGGCAGGATGCCGGCCGTGAACGATTTGCGTTGAAGTTCGACCAGCGCTGCCTCGTTGTCATTGATGCCCGCCAGCAAAGTGCTCTGGTTGAGCACAGTGACGCCACGCAGGCGGAGACGGTTGACTGCGGCGCAGACTCTCTCGTCGATTTCATTGGCATGATTGATATGGACCACCATCACCTTCTCCAGCCGGCAAGCGGTCAGCATGTCGACCAGGGAAGAATCCACCCGGCTGGGCAGAACCACGGGAAGCCGGCTGTGAATTCTCAGTCGGCTTAGGTGGGGAATGTCTTCAATGGCATGGATCAGGGAATGTAGGCGTTCATTGCTCAGCACCAGAGGATCGCCGCCACTGAGGATGACTTCCTCGATCGACGGATCATTGCGAATATAGTCGAGAGATTCCTGTTGCCTCAAGGGGGTGAGTTGGTCGTGATGATAGGGAAATTCCCGTCGGAAACAATAGCGACAGTGGACAGCGCAGGCGCCGGTCACGATCATCAGTACCCGGCCATGGTATTTGTGCAGCAGACCGGGAGCGACTCTGGCCTGTCTGTCCCCGACTGGATCGCTGACGAAACCGGGGGCGGAAATATTCTCCCTGGCTTGCGGGAGCACCTGAAGCAGCAGGGGATCTTTTGGGTCTCCGCGGCGCATTCTCGCGGCAAATGGGCGCGGTACGCGGAAGCTGAATGCCAATATTGGAGTATGATCCCGATCATTTTGAATGAGACCGAGGTGTTCCAGCAGGTCGGAAGGGTGGGTGAATGCCTGTGCCAGTTCTTGTTGCCAAGTCAGCGGGAGGCAGGGCTGGGTTATAATGTAAGACATTTCGTAAATTTTGTAGTGAGGACAGAGTCAGACATGGCGACGTATAGTACCAATGAATTCAAGAGTGGGCTGAAAGTGATTCTCGATGGAGACCCTTGCTCGATTCTGGAGAACGAATTTGTCAAACCGGGCAAGGGTCAGGCCTTCAACCGGGTCAAATTCCGCAACTTGAAGACCGGCAGGGTGATCGAGCGTACCTTCAAATCCGGCGAATCCATCGAAGCCGCGGATGTTTTAGAAGTTGAGATGCAATATCTCTATAACGATGGTGAATTCTGGTACTTCATGGATCCAAATACCTATGAGCAGGTTGGCGCGGATGTCAAGGCAGTCGGTGACGCTGCGTCGTGGCTTAAAGAACAAGCGGTGTGCACCGTCACTTTGTGGAATGGTACTCCCATCGCCGTCACCCCACCCAATTTCGTGGAACTTGAGGTGGTCGAGACCGACCCCGGGGTTCGTGGAGACACTTCCGGAGGTGGTGGAAAACCGGCCAAACTTGAGACCGGAGCTGTGGTACGTGTACCCTTGTTTGTGCAAACGGGGGACGTGATCAAGGTGGATACTCGCAGCGGAGAATATGTCTCGCGGGTCGGAAAATAGCTCGGACTGGCGTCCTGGTTGCGATCTGGATGCCCTGCGCCAGCGCGCAGGGATGTTGGCGAGAATCAGACGTTATTTCCAGGAAGCGGGCTTACTCGAGGTGGAAACCCCCCTCCTGGACACCGGTGTGGGTACAGATCCCCATCTGCAGTTCTTTATCGTGCCATCAGATTTCCACCATCTGTATTTGCAGACTTCTCCGGAATTTGCGATGAAGCGCCTGTTGGCTGCGGGTGTAGGTTCCATGTATCAGATTTGCAAGGCTTTCCGGGGTGGTGAGTCGGGGCGTTTACACAATCCCGAATTCACATTGCTGGAATGGTACCGGGTGGGTTTCGGTCTCAACCAAATGATGGATGAGGTGGCATCGTTGCTGCAGCTTTTGTTGGAAGGTCGTGTGGCTGGACAAAGCCGTTTGAGCTACAGTGAAGTGTTCCAGGCGTCGGTCGGTGTTCCCTGGGATGCCCCCTTCTCGCTTCTGAGCCGGCAGGCAAGTGCCCTGGGGTTGAAAGAGGGTGAACAACTCTGTGGTCAGAATCGCAGCCTATGGCTCGACTTCCTTTTCTCCCATGTTGTGCAACCCAAGCTACCAACCGATCAATTGGTTTTCGTCTATGACTATCCCGTAGCCCTGGCGGCACTGGCGCGTCTCAAACCGGGTCAGCCGCAAACGGCGGAACGTTTTGAAGTGTTTGTGAATAGTATCGAGCTGGGTAACGGCTACAGGGAGCTGACTGATCCAAATGAGCAACGTGCCCGCTTCGAAGCTGAGCAGAAGTTACGCTTTGAGTCTGGATTGCCCTGTCCCGGTATCGATGAAGCCCTGTTGGCAGCCCTGGAGTCGGGACTGCCGGAGTGTAGTGGAGTGGCAGTGGGGTTGGACCGTGTCCTGATGCTGGTGATGGGACATGATTCAATCGAGCGTGTCCTGGCATTTCCATTGCGGGCTGTTTTTTGAAGACACTTCGTTTTCCTTCCCTGCAGACCTTGTTGTTGGTCAGTTTTGCAATGGTCATGTTGCCATTGATGCTGGCTCTGGGGTCGGCTTTGTATTCGCTGGAGAAAATGAGTGGTTTCAGCCGGGAAGCCGTGTACCGCTCAGTCCATATGACCCAGGGCAGCCGTATGTTGCTGGAGCAACTGATTGCGATGGAACGCAGTGCCAAACAATTTCTGATCCTTGAGGACCCCACCTTTTTAGACAACTACTATCGCAATAGAGAATCTTTTGTGACCACCCTCAAGGAGCTGTTCACTTCGGTAGATCGACATTCGGCGCTGGAGCGGAAGTTAGGTAAACTGGAAGGCTACGAATTTGATTTATACACCCTGTTGCTGGAACCCGGCATAGACAATCAAACCAAGCTGGCGGCTGCCGATCAATTCGGATCTCTGCGTGAACTGGCTGATCAGATCTGGCGCCTGAGTATCGAGGTGGTGGCTGGGAATTTGGAGCAATTACAGCTACGCTCCAAGCAAGCCCGCCAACAAACGCTGCGTAATCTGACGATTCTGATGCCGGTGGCGGTCCTGTTGCTCATCTTCTTCATCTACCTCATCATTCGCCCCATTCGTCAATTGGAAGCTGCGATACGGCGGTTGGGCGACCGTAATTTCGAAGCGCCGATAGAAGTGAAGGGACCCAAAGACCTCGAACTGTTGGGCCAGGCCCTGGATTGGTTGCGCACCCGTTTGCGTATGCTGGAGGCAGAGAAACAGCGGTTCATGCGCAATATCTCACATGAGTTGAAGACGCCCCTGGCCAATATCCACGAAGGTGTGGAATTGTTGCATGACAGGGTGGTCGGAGAATTAAATACCGAACAAAATGAAATAGTCCAGATCATTTCCTCCAACGCTTCCAAGCTATACCACATGATTGAGGACTTGATTCGCTACAGCCAAATGCAGCAGGTGGAGGAGAACCTTCGTCCCCAGGTCATCAACATGGCGCTGTTGGTTGAGGAAGTCATCGAAGAATATTCGGTCCGTCTGAGAATCAACAATATCCGCATTCATAGCCAACTGAAACCTGTGGAAATTCTTGGTTTTCCGATGTTTTTACGCACTATGGTCGACAACCTGGTTTCCAATGCGGTCAAGTATTCACCGCCAAACAGTGTGATCAGGGTCACACTGTTTCGGCGTAGAGGGGTGCTATATTTTGAGATACACGATCAGGGGCCCGGGATCCCTCCGGAAGAGCGGAAGCGCGTTTTCGATGCCCTTTATCAGGGCAGTACAGGCCGCAAGCTGGGGATTGAGGGGACGGGATTAGGGCTGGCTATCGTAAATGAGTGTGTGATAATGCATCGTGGACAAGTGGAAATCCTTGAGCCTTCTGATGGAAAGGGGGCCTATTTCCGGGTGTCCATTCCACTGACTGGTGTGGTCAATTGAAAAAACTTTTCCTGGTCCTCCTGGTTTTTGCACTGAGTGGATTGAGTGGTTGTGCTGACTGGATCCAGCGGGTTTCAGAATCAGATCGTTCACTCGCCCAAGGAGTGGCTGATGAAAAATACTCCCTGGATGAACTTGTGTTGTATGTGGGGGATCTAATGAAAATGCCTCACGCGCAACGTATCGACCAATGTCAGAGTTTAATGAAACTGTACGAGCAGAAGAAAGCCACTCTGGGGCTGCAGATCCGTTTAGCGCTTGCCCTGATGGTGGCCAAGGAGTGTTCGGACAACGAATCGAAAATAGCAGTGGCTCTTCTGGATGACGCTATTGAAAGCATAGAGAACCCTCAACTGGTGAATTTTCTCGCTTACCAGCGTGAATTGGCGTTACGCCTCTCCCAGAAAGATACACATCAACAGCAATTGGTAAACAAGATCGCCCGATGGAAAAAGATCAACTATCGGGAGCGGAAAAAGTTACGGGCTTGCGATAAAGATTTGCAGGAAACCCGGAAGAAACTTGAAGCCTTGAAAGCGATCGAAAAGAGTCTCAATCATACAGAGGTTGAATAGAGTCATGTTGGATTCACGTAAACGGGTATTGGTGGTCGACGATGATGAGAGTTTTTTGCGTCTCATCACCATGCGTCTGACTGCCGCCGGTTTCTCGGTCCAACCGGTGACCAGTGGTGAGGAAGCCCTGGGACAACTGCAATTGTTCCGCCCCCATGTCGTGGTGACCGATTTGATGATGGACGGTATGGATGGGATGGCATTGTTCGATGCCATCCATCATCGATGTCCCACACTTCCGATCATTATTCTGACTGCGCATGGCACCATCAATGATGCGGTGGATGCGACCAAGCGCGGTGTCTTTGGCTTTCTCACCAAGCCGGTGGACAATAAGGAGCTGGTGCGCCAGGTCACCCAGGGGATGGAGCTGTGTAAGGGTGCTGAAGTGACCCACGATGGATTGGATGAAGCGGAGTCATGGCGCAGCCGGATTATCACCCAGAGTCCGCTGATGGAGGAGTTGCTGAACCAGGTGGCGAGAGTGTCACAGAGCAAAG
This sequence comes from uncultured Methylococcales bacterium, assembly GCA_964445885.1. GTDB lineage: Bacteria > Pseudomonadota > Gammaproteobacteria > Methylococcales > Methylothermaceae > Methylohalobius. Next base: position 3,463 of record CAYUPV010000012.1, on the reverse strand, counting down.
CCAGTGTATGCATTCAGGGAGAGAGCGGGACCGGAAAGGAGCTCTTGGCCTGGGCGATCCATGAGGCCAGTCCGCGTCGGGATAAACCATTCATTGCGGTCAATTGCAGTGCGATACCGGAACATTTGTTCGAGTCTGAACTGTTTGGCCACAAAAAAGGGGCTTTCACGGGGGCTACGCGAGATCATGAGGGGCTGTTCCGTGTTGCCGATGACGGTACCTTGTTTCTGGATGAAATTGGGGATATGCCCAAGGCCTTTCAGGTGAAACTGTTGCGCGCCATTCAGGAAATGAGCGTTCGACCTGTCGGGGCGACCGAAACCATCCCGGTGGACGTTCGAATCATTGCCGCCAGCCATGTGGATCTGACGGAAGCCGTGGCTTCCGGGGCGTTTCGTGAGGATCTATTCTATCGCCTCAGCGTGGTTACCCTGAAGGTGCCGCCTTTGCGTGATCATCCGGAGGACATTCCCCTATTGGCCGCTCATTTCATCAAACAGCTTGGCGAGCCCTACGGGAATACCGTCAAGGGCTTCTCGCCTGAAGCGGTCGAATATTTGGTGCGTTTTGATTGGCCTGGCAACGTGCGTCAACTGCATAACGTGGTGGAACAGTGCGTGGCTTTGACAAGTACCCCCTTGATTCCCCTCAGCCTGGTGCAAAAGGCGCTCAGCGGAGATATGACCGGCATGGCGTTGCCCCCGCTGCGTGAAGCCAGACAACGCTTTGAACGGGAATACCTGGTTCGCCTGTTGCAGATAACTCGTGGCAACGTCACCCAGGCGGCCCAGCTGGCCAAACGGAACCGAACCGAATTCTATCGCTTGCTGAATCGCCACGAACTGGATCCTCGTACCTTCAAGTCCTGATAGCCGGTCCACATGCTTTACTATCGGTGGCGCATGGGCCATTGGTTCTTGCTCTGCTGACTCCTGCAAACCGATTGCATCGGATCCAGCCGACCCTGGGGCGCAATAAGACAATCCAGTGGAAATGGCTCAAGCCCGGTTCAAGAGCCTTCCTGGCTTGCCAAGCCGGTCAATGCCTTTTCCAGTTCGAATCCCTGGCTGGTGTCCAAGGAAATGACAAGAGGCTGCTCCTCCGGCGTCAGCGGGTCGTGATGTCGGAGTTGATGATCCAGCACCTCCAGATCGGCGTCCGATGGGTCCTGGCTTTGCTGCATCCTGTTCTCGATACGCTGACGCAGGACGGTTTCCTCCGCCCTGAAATCGAGGATCCGAAACGTTACTTCCAGAGACTTTGCCAGGTTGCGGAAGAGTTCACGATCCTTACTGCGCAGGAAAGTGGCATCGACGATGACAGTGAATTCCGCCTGTAGAATTTTCCTGGCCAGGTCCAACAGCCGTTGATAGGTGCGGCGGGTGAAAGACTCGCTGTAGAGGTCTTCTCCCAGTCCGAATCGGGACCTGGCATCGCGGGAAAGCCCAGCCAGCCGCTTGCGCTCCACATCGGAACGAAGATGCAGGGCATCCAGACGAGATGCCAGCTGATGACAGGCATGTGATTTGCCGCTACCGGAGAAACCGTGGGTGATCAACAGCATTGGAGGCCGTGGGCTGCTGAAAACATGGGCCAGTTGCAGATACTGTTCAAGTCCTTGAAGCTGATTGACAGATTGGTTCTGCAGGAAACTCAAATAGGTGATCTTTGCCCGCACCATGGCCCGGTAGACCAAGTAGTATCGTAGCAACCGGGTCCCTGGGTAATCTCCGCTGATGCTCAAATATTCGTTGAGAAAGCGGAAGCCAAAAGGGCGATGCCCCCGCGCAGCCAGATCCATCACGGTAAAGGCGATTTCGCTGATGACATCGATCCAGCGTAGCATTGGGTTGAATTCGATACAGTCGAAGGGGACAGGCCGATCATGCCATATTACGATGTTGCCCAGATGCAGGTCACCGTGACAATCGCGAACGAAGCCTTTCTGTCTGCGTTCGGTCATGAGAGGTGCCAGGTTGCGATAAACCTGGATAGTCCAACCTTTCAATGCTTGCAAATCAATACCGAGTTTGTGATCGGCCAACCGCGCTGAATCGATATGGTCGAAATTTTCCCGAGCGGCCTTTTGGATGACCTGAGGTTCACCATAGGATGTGTCCGGCCCTGCCCGCTGGGTGTTTTCGTGGAATTGGGCGATCAGGCGGGCCAGTTCCACAATGTGACCCTCTGCCAACTTGTTCCGCATGGCGTACTCGGCCAATAGGTCGGCTTGGTCGAATTGGCGCATCTTGACTGCGTAGTCCAAAATTGGCCCCGGACCCCGCAACCTGGGCTTGGTAGTGGCCCCGGTGAAGGCAACTACCTCCAGGTAGATTTCAGGGGCCAGGCGTCGGTTGAGACGGAGTTCCTCGTGACAATAGAATTGACGCTTCTCCAGGGTGGAGAAATCCAGGAAGCCGAAATCCACCGGTTTTTTGATTTTGTAGGCAAAGGGACCAGTGAGAATGACCCAGGAGATATGGGTTTCGAGCAGGCGGATCCCCTCAGTGGGATGGTCCCACAGGTCAGGGCTGAGCAGGGCCTGGATCAGGGGCGGCAGACTCATGGAGTTGACGCTTCCAATCGCAATCGGCCCTGCTCGATCGACAGCCTTTTTTTGCCTTCGATGAGGTCCTGAAGGGCGTCGCCTACCAAACGCCTGCGCCAGCCCTGAAACAGGCGCGATTGCTGTGGGGTATCGAGAAAAAGCTCGAGGTCCTTGCGCGAAGCCAGAACCGATGGATTGATTTGATGGGTGGCTGCCTGGAGGCGCACCACTGCATTGAGAAGATCCAGCAGGGCTTCCTGCTCGGTGGTTCGCTCCGGAAGGCGTGGAGGCGTGTCCTCTGTCACGTCAGTGGGGGCTTGATTGACCAGGCGGCAGATGGTTTCCCCATGGCGTTGAAGGGTTTTGTCCCCAAGACCCCTCAGTTGTGCCAGGACCTTGGGCGCTGGTGGCCTGAGACGGGCAATATGACATAACAGGTCGTCTTTGATGACCCAGCCTCGAGGACGGTTTTCCTGTCTGGCCACCTCCTCCCGCCAAGCCGCAAGCCGTTTCACTATGGCCAGCTGCCGGCCCTTCAGTCTGCGAGCTCCCTTGATTCTGCGCCAGGCTTCCTCGGGAGGGTTGGCATAAGTGATTGGGTCGATGAGGGTGTTGAAATCCTTTTCGAGCCAGTCCAGTCGCCCTTTCTCTTCGAGTTGGCCGTATATCTTGAGATACAGTGGCGCCAGGTAACGCACGTCATCGGCGGCATACTTGATCTGTTGCGAGCTCAGTGGGCGCTTGCGCCAGTCGGTGCGGCTGTGCCCCTTCTCGAGGTGAACACCCAACACCTCGGCCACCAGGTTGGCGTACCCGATTTGTTCCGGGTATCCCAACAGGGGTGCCGCCAGTTGGGTATCGAATACGGGTTTTGGCAGACGTCCGTGCAGATGGTAAAAAATCTCCAGATCCTGG
>CAYUPV010000011.1:0-27413 GCA_964445885.1 uncultured Methylococcales bacterium | reverse complement strand
TTGTCTCTTAACTGTGAACCGGAAAACTCCGATTCACGCTGAACCAGGACACGATTCCTGTTGTATGCCAGGGCGGTACAGGTGACGAGGCTGAAGGATATGTACAGGATTGCAGTTGTGAATTTCGTGCTGGAAAGGAATTTTGCTGAATGGCACATGGGATTCTCTTTATGTTGTCGTTGTTAGAGATGTGGAAGCACGGATGCATTCGCAAATTTTTTTTCTTAAGGTACCCGATGTGGTTGGATTGTTCAAACGTTAGAACTGATTCGACTTTGTCGGCCAAAGGCTGGGTCAGCCTTTCGAAGCATTCAAGAACCACCCGCTTTGTGAATGGTTGTTCTATTTATGCCAGATAGATCCTTTCCAGCGATCCCACTGTCAAGTTGCCCCGGTTGTCTTCCGCTTCGATGTAATAACGCAAGTCGCCCGCACCGGCGGGCAACGGCGCGGTACAGTAATCGGCGGATACCAAAGCACCGGTCTGGCTGGGATAGGGGCCGTGATCAGTCATTTCGATGCGTTTCTCCCCGGCACTGGTACGCAGCACCAGTGTCACCCGTTTCAAACCCGAGATGTCATGGACAAACACATGCACCGTGGCCTCCCTGGGGGCCGGTTCCAGGCATCCCTGGCCCCAGCGTTTTCCCCCGGGGTTTTCCGGGGTGACCCAGGCAGGGAATAGCGTGGGCCCAGTGCGATCGCTTCCTGCCACGTCCCTGGCTGCAGGTCCCAACAATTGCCAGCCCAGGTTGGCGGCCTCGGTGACCTGTCTGTCCCAGACCTCCTGACCGGTCCAATACCAGTAACAGCTGGTCTCGGCGGTCAGCATCAGACGGATGGCCTGTGGCAGCGGGGGATGGTCGGGGAAACTGTCCTCCACGGTGTGGACCAGGTTTTGAAACGCAGTCAGCACGGCCCATGAATTGAGATCCGGAGAATAGGGCTGGTCATAGCGGCTGAACCACTTCATGAACTGGGGATCGCCATTGTCAGCGCCGCTCCAGGAACCCGGTTCGAGGTGGATCGCCTGGGACGGGTCGGGCGGGAACCGCTGCAGATAGTCCTCACTGGTGGTCAGCTCGAAACGTGGATCCTCCCGGAGCCAGCGCACCATCTGGGCGGTATTGTGGCCGTAGTAGCTGTCGGCGCCTCCACCGTGGTTGTCTCCGTCGGAATGGAGCAGAAAGAAGGGGGGATGCTCGGGATCGAAGCTGCCGTTCCTGCGGATCTGGTCATAGACTTGACCGAGTACTTCCGGGTACTGGAGTGCGCCAAAGCCGCCCCGGGCATCCTCGTTGCCAATATAACGCTCGGCCGGGATGGCGATGATCTTGTGGAGGTTGCCCTGCGGATCCTCGTAGGCCACATATTCCGGTCGCAACAGGCTGGGTGATATTTTCGATCCTGCCCAGACGTTGTGGAGCTGCAGCCAGTCGTCCACCGGCGGATTGACCTGCTCGGCCGGATTGGGTGGCAGCATGCCCTCCTCGATGCCGGCGTAAGGGTAGTCGCGGCAGGCGCGATAGCGATGGATGGAGTCGTAGATGACCGCCTCGACACCGGCCTGTTTCAGCGCCGGAATCATGCGCACGTGAAAGGCGGTCTCCGGCGGAAAGAGGATCTTGGACGCCTCGACGCCGAAATGGCCACGAATGAGATCCCGGTGCCACTGGATCTGGCGCACGATGTTGCGGGCCGGGATCAGCGGCATCAGGGGATGGAAGTCACCGAAGGCGGAAAAGACCATGCGTGGATGGCCGATGTCCCGCAGTTCGTTTTTCCAGCCGGCAAAGCGGCCGCCACACAAGCCTTCGGCCTCGATGCGGTCGAGCTGCTCGATCAGCGAGCCGCTCCAGCTGGTCGACAGACCCGCGTGGGGCAGTCCCCCATCGAGGTATTGGCGGACTGCCATGGGCAGAAAACCGGTGTAGTTGCCCACCCTTGAGCCGAAGATCTCATCCTTCTCACCATCCCAGTAGTTTGGATCGGCAGCACGGTAATAGGGTTGGTGCATGTGTTTGTGGATGCCGAAATAGAGTTTGACGCCGTCTTGGATTGCAATCCGGGGGGTGCTATTGGGGAGGGGCCTGAGTTGCAGGGTGCGGAATTCCTTGATCCAGTCATCACTGCCGGCCTGGCTCAAATCGGCCTTGCGGCAGCCTTCGATCTGGATGTGGATGTCCCCGCTTTTGAGCAGGCCCGCGGGCACTTTGACGACATAGGCGAAGGTTCCGCCAGTTGTCCTGCGGGTGATCGAAGGCCCGTTGAGGATCTCCTGCGAGCCGTGATGGTGGAGGATGACCTGAGGAAAGGGGATTTCCCCGTCGGCGATGAAGGTGATCTCAAAGGCCGGATTTTTTCCAGACGGATCCGATTCGAGGGTAGGCGGGCAGTCTGTCTTCAGAAATCTGGTGAAGGTGCTCATGGGTGTTCCGTGATAGTTGTCTGCAATCAGATCGGTAGGGCCAGCGTGTGTGTCATGCCGGGCCCTGCAGAAGTTCGTTCAACCGGTGGTGTATCCGTTGCCGATGACCGGTGGTTGCTTTCCTGCCGAAGATTCCCGGACGTTTGGCGGGAGCCCAGATGGCATCGGGAAAAGTAGTGTCTTCCCGCCAGCGGGGAATGATATGCCAGTGCAGGTGGGGTACATAGTTACCCAGGCTGGCCAGGTTGATCTTGTCGGGGTGGACGATCTCCCGGACGGCCTGTTCCAGCGCAAAGACGACGGTCATCAGGCGATGACGTTCACTTTTCTGCAGGTCGGTCATCTCGCCCACATGGGCGTTCACGATAACCCGACAGAAACCGGGATAGTCACGATCGTCGACCCAGATGACCCGGCACAATTCGTCTCTCCACAGGAGGATTTCCTGCTCGTTGGGGAGGCAAAGCGGGCAGGGGGATTCAGTCATGGCCTATCCCACAGATTCAACAGCCGTTGCAGGGCCTGGCCGCGGTGACTCAGGCGGTTCTTCTCGTCGGCCGGCAATTGGGCCGAAGTACATCCCAACTGCGGCAGCAAGAACAGGGGATCGTAACCGAATCCACCTTCGCCACTGGGCCGGGTGGCGATGACACCCTCCCAGGTTCCCTCGGCGATCAGGGGGCTGGGGTCGAAGGGGTGACGTACGAAGACCAGTACGCAGCGGAAGCGGGCACGGCGCTCCTGGTCATCGAATTTCTGCAGGGCTTCCAGCAATTTGGCATTGTTCAGCGCATCGTCGGCAGCAGGACCGGCATAACGGGCCGAATGCACGCCCGGGGCACCGTTGAGGGCCTCGACCTCCAGCCCGGAGTCGTCGGCCAGGGCGGGCAGCCCGGAATAGCGGGCGGCATTTCTGGCTTTCAGCAGGGCGTTTTCCACGAAAGTCGGGGCGGTCTCCTCGATCTCCGGCACGGCAAAGGCGGTTTGTGGGAGCACCCGCACGTCTCGGGCGGCCAGGAGGGACTGGATCTCACGGATCTTGCCGGGGTTGCCACTGGCCAGGACAAGGCGCATGGTTCATTCCACTCCCGCCAGAACCAGGGCCTGGCGCTGGTGTTCCAGCAGTTCCCCGATACCCTTATCCGCCAGGTCAAGCATGGCTTGCAGTTCGTCCTTGCGGAACGGGTGTCCCTCGGCAGTGCCTTGGATCTCCACATAGGCATTGCCGTCGTTCATCACCACGTTCATGTCGGTCTCGGCCTCACAGTCTTCCTGATAATCCAGGTCGAGTACCGGAACCCCCCGATAGATGCCTACCGATACCGAAGCGATCTGACCGTGCAGGGGGTTCTTTTTGAGCTTGCGATTCTCCAGCAAGTGGCTGACGGCCAGGGCCAGGGCGACATAGCCGCCGGTGATGGAAGCGGTACGGGTACCGCCATCGGCCTGGAGGACGTCACAGTCGATGATGAGGCTGCGCTCGCCCAGCGCTTGCAGATCGACCACTGAGCGCAGGGAGCGACCGATCAGACGCTGGATCTCCATGGTCCTGCCCCCCTGTTTGCCGCGCGCGGCCTCACGGTTGGTCCGCTCGTGGGTGGCTCTTGGAAGCATGCCGTATTCGGCAGTCACCCAGCCCTGATTCTGGCCGCGCAGAAAATGGGGAACGCGTTCATCCACGCTGGCGGTGCACAGCACCCTTGTATCGCCGAATTCCACCAATACCGAACCTTCGGCGTGTTTGGTGTAGTGGCAGGTGAAACGGATGGGGCGAAGTTCATCGGGTTGTCGGCCGCTTGGACGCATCGTGGTATTCCTTTGCAAATGTGGTGAGTAAGTATACCCACAAGCTGGCGGAGTTGAAAAACCCCTATTGATCCCCATTAAAAAATTCATGCACTTTTGAAAAGTGCTGAATGGGGCTGAGTCTCTTTCGGTAATGGTGTTGAGTTGGCGTTTTGTTGGACGAGGCTTGACTCCTGGTTCTGATTCGTCTTTTCCAGACTGTAAAGCAACTGACCGAGAGGAGAAATATGATGCAACAACAATTGGCTCTTTGGAACAAGACCCTGGATCAATGGATGGCGCCATTGGCAGGTGTCCTGGGTGAGAAGGTCACTACGGTGATTGGTGCCCTGGTGATTCTGATCGTCGGTTGGTTTCTGGCCCTGCTGATCCGCTTCATGGTTCAGCGGGGGCTGCATGTGTTGCGCCTGAATGAGCGCCTGCAGGAAACCACCCGCAATACATGGAATATCGAGCGGGTAGGCGCCCGACTGGTCTATTATCTGCTGCTTGTTTTGGTGTTTATCGCCTTCTTCGATGCGCTCAACCTGAAAATGGTATCCGAGCCCTTGCAGGCTCTGACCAACCAGATTTTCGGCTACCTGCCCAAGCTGTTTGCCGGGTTGGGCTTGACGCTGCTGGCCTGGTTGTTGGCACTGCTTGGACGGATATCGATCAGCAAGCTGATAGAAAAAAGCCGCCTGGCAGAGCGTCTGGCCAACGAGCCCGAAGGTGAGAGATTGGCGGTCTCCCTGGGTAACATCGTCTTTTGGTTGATTCTATTGATCTTTCTGCCTGCCATCCTTGAGGCGTTCGAGTTGAAGGGGCTGCTTGGGCCGGTGCAGAATATGGTAAATAAGGTGTTGGCCATGTTGCCTAACATCTTTGGTTCCCTGGTACTGGGCTTCGTTGGCTGGCTGGTGGCCAAAATCCTGCGGGATCTGGTGACCAACATCCTTGATGTCTCCGGAATCAACGCCTTAGGGCGCAAAGCGGGGCTTGCCGGTGAGATGACACTGGCGAAACTGATCGGTATGCTGGTTTTCATCTTCGTGCTGATTCCTGCGCTGATCGCGGCCCTCAATGCCCTGCAGATCCAGGCCATCTCCGATCCGGCGACCCAGATGCTCAGCGCCATTCTCACGGTGATACCGAATCTGATCGCTGCTGGCCTTATCCTGGCGATAGCCTGGTTTATTGCCAGGCTGGTGTCGGGGCTGACAGTCAACATCCTGTCGGGTGTGGGCTTCGACGATCTACCACAACGCCTCGGCCTGCCTTTGCGCACAGAGGAGAGAGCGGTGCGCCCCAGTGTTATCGCCGGCCGCCTGGTGACCTTCTTCATTCTGCTGTTTGCTTTCGTGGAAGCGGCCAATCGATTGGGGATGAGCCAGATATCCGAGCTTGTCAGCTATCTTATCCGTTTCGGAGCCAAAATCCTGCTGGGCAGTGTCATCCTGATTACCGGTTTCTGGCTGGCTAATCTGGCCTATGCGACCATCCGTCGGGCATCGGCGGAAGGCAGGCCCAACTCTCTGGCACAAGTGGCTCGAGCCGCCATCATGCTGGTAGTCACTGCCATGGGTTTACGGGAAATGGGAATCGCCGAGGATATCGTCAATGCTGCTTTCGTGCTTACCCTCGGCGCGGTGGCAGTGGCCTTTGCCCTGGCTTTCGGGCTGGGTGCCCGTGAAGCTGCCGGTGAAATGGCTAAACGCTGGGTAGAAAAGATACGCTGAATCTCCTGTGTGGCTGTGACCCCCCCTTCTTCGGAAGGGGGTCGTCCATAAAAGTTGCGGCTCTGCATCATCCCTGTTTCCACCTTGACATTTGATGCACTTGAAACAACTTGTGATCTTTGGCTTTTCGTCGTCCGAACCAGCCAAACGCCCGCAACCTATGAGGATTTGTCCGACTTTCTCGAGCCTGTTGTTGGGGAGATTATCCATGGGGGCACTTCACATCCACCCGCGCCCGGTACCGAAACAGGCGTGGGCCTGTTCGGCGCTAACCGGAAAATTGTGGAATCCTTATGATGCAGGTGACGACGTACCCCCCTTTCGATGCCATCGAATTCCCATTGGGATCCTTATGGGCTTGAGCGTTGCATCGTCGGAGTTTCTGCGGACGTTGGGTTGGTTAGCTCTCTATGCGGTCAAGCAAAGGGTGAGGAGGGTATCCTGGTTGATGAGTCGCCGAGTTCGACCGTCAGCGGCAAATGATCCGAGGCTGTTTGCGCAAGAGGTGCGTCGTGCACCTCGGCACGTATCACTTCCACCTCAGGACTGACAAAGATGTGATCGAGACGCACCACCGGGAAGCGGCTGGGAAAGGTGGCACGGAGGTGGCGTTCATGGGCCCTGCGGGCGGCATCGTCGAGGTGGCTGCAGAGACGGCGGCACAGACCGGAGCGCGGGAAGGTATTGAGATCACCGCAAAGCACCACGGGTTCGTGGCACTGCGGATGCTTCAACCATTCGGAGGACAACAGGCAACGGATCTGCTGCAAGCGTTCCCCTGGGGTCAGACCCAGATGGGTATTGAATATCTGCCACTGTTTGTGGTGCCATTTAACGGCCACCCATAAGACTCCCCGGGGTTCGCGGTGACCAGGCCCGGCCAGGTTAGGTGCCCAGGCAGCTGTGGATGTTGTAGGTGAGGATGCGCAGACCTGTCACGGGCGTTGCAGGATCTCCAGAGCGGCCAGGGCAGCGCTGCCGTGAGGCTTTTTCCCAATCTCCCTCAATCCCCCCTTTTTCAAAGGTGGAAACCTTCCACTCCATATGTCCCCCCCCCTTGGAAAGGGGGGATAGGGGGGGGTTTGAACGAAAAGAGCGGCGAGGCGCAGAAAACTGGACAGGTGCAACAGGACGAACAATCCCAATATCCAACGGGATGCGCCGCATAGGGGCGGCCTCCAACCGAGGACGGCCGGGCAGAAATGGGGCTCGGCCGCCCCACCGGTGGGGCGCCGGTTCAAACTTATAAAGCGGGCTAACGGTTTTGGTTTCAAGGTGGAATTCCCTATCATGAGGGGTGGCCTATAATCCATAGTATACAAATGTTGCAATCCTTCGACGGTTATTCCATCATCGCCCACGATGGGGGAAAAGAGTGTGGCGTTGAGAAAAAATATCAAGAAAATCGGCCAAGCGATTCACCAGCATGTGTCGCTCAAGGTGATCATCGGTGGCCGCACGGGAATGGTGGCTTGGGGTCTGTCCGGGGTAGGGGCGGTGGCCGCGATCCTCTGGGGGGTCAAGCTGATTGCAGTACCGTTGTTGATGGTCAAGACCGCCTCCTGGGGAATTTGGGGGGTTGGTGTGGTACGTCAGTCCCAGCTGCGCAAGAAGACTCTGGAGACGCTGGACTCTGCTACCGGAGAAAGCGGATCGGAGTGCCTGATCCTGGATCTCCCTCTGCTAACGACGGGGGGCGGAATACCTGATCCGCACTTTCAAAGGCTCCCACAATTCCAGCCGCATCACCTTGTCTTTCCAGATCATTTCACCGAAATCGCGCCAGGGCCGACTGAGATTCCATTGGCGCAAACCCGGTTCCCAGTCCGCCGGCATCCGGATGTTTTTTGCTTTCAGACGGAACCGGGCATCGTTCAGATCGATTCCCAACCGGGTGCCGTAATAGGCGGTGACCTTGGCTGCGAATTTCCTTAGCCGGTACTCGTCCAGCCGCGGGGTCACCGCGACATTGGCCCACATGGAGTGAACCCGTCCCCAGTTGGGGGTGACGATCCTTCCCTCCTGGTTGACTAAAGGCAACCAGCGTTCATTGCCGTCGGCGTCCAGCCAGGTGATGGCAAAGAGGGTCTCATAGCCCTCGAAATGATCGGCCAGATAGAGGGCATGGGGGGTGATCCCCAACAGGCCATGACTGAAGGACAACAGCATGTTGCTGACCGCGGCCACAGGCCCCAGGGCATCATCACCCAGGTTAAGACGGTGGAGCAGGCCGTAGTGGAGGGTACTGTTCAGCTGCAGCAGTCCCAATATGACCAGCACCTTTGCCAGCCGCAGGGCCCTTTGGTGGGGTGATCCAAGAAAGTCATTCCAGGCTTTCTGTAACGGGCCTTGTTCCATGGAAACCGGCGTGGCACACGCCTGATCACAGCGGAGTCGGTTGTCGGCAATGTGGCGATAAGTGCTGAGCGCCAGATGATAGATCCCCGGTATCTGCATGATCCATCCCAGGGGGCGGGTATAGCCCATCGCCTTGAGAATCTGGATGTAGGCGTCCACGCCCCGGTAGCGGCGGCCATCGAGGTCCACCACATACAGGTCCTGCAGCAGTTCGGTTTCATTCAAATCCGCAAGGGCAGGCTCGGCGGCCGCGTGGTCCTGCAGGTTGAGAAAGGCCACCGAGCGGCGGATGTCGAAATGTACCACCACGATCACTGTACGCAGGCACAGGGGACAAAGGCCGTCGTAGTAAACCTTGATGCGAGGTTGGGAAAGGCGGATCCGGTCACCCAGCCGCCGCCACCAGGAGAATGGTACCAGCAGGGCATAGTGCACCAGCATACCCAACCCGAAGGGATAGATGTTGAAGGACAGGGTGATGCCACCGTGGAACAACACCCCCAGTATGAGCAGTGGCACCCGGAAGAGGCGGTGCCAGAACAGGAAGGGAAACAGGAACTGGAAGGCGATGACGGTGTAACCGATGCCTCGCTGCAGCCACTCGATGTCGAGCAGCCAGCTCAGATCGAGAGGGGAGATATAATAGGGGTGGGACGAAGGCAGCCATGCCCCCAGACCGTTGCGCCAGTGCTCGGAGAACAGTTTGTGGATGGCTGAGTCGAAATACAATGGTGCCAGTGAGATCAGTAGCGGCAGAAAATAGGCCAGGATCGGAACGTTTCGCGGCGGCTTGTACCGCTGACCGGGTATGGAATATTTCAGCGCCAGCCGCAGTCTGTCCAAAGACAGGGCTTTTTCGGAAGGCAGGAAGATCAGTAGCAGTCCCGATGAGATCATCAACTGGTCGAAGCCGCCGTCGAAGTCGCGCCACATGGAGGTAAAGGCGGTGAACAACATCCAGAACAGGTAATTGGCCACGGCGCTCAGGCGGGTATGCCAGCCCAGGGTTAACCCCAGGGCGGCGAGTGCCCATAAAGGAAGGAACAAGGCAATCATCGCCGGTCCCTGATCCAGGTAGGGCAGCGGGTCGAAGATCAATGGGCGGAAATAGATCAGGAACAGGATCTCTTGCAGGGCCACCAGGCCGTAGCCGATGCGGAAGACACCCAGGCCGGTTGCTGGCACTCGGCGTTCGAGGCCACGCTGGAGCAGGTTGGTCAGATGAGTGAGGAGGGGCCGTGTCATGAGATTCTCAAATAGTGCCAGAAAAAATGCGGGAATTATAGCATTACCGGCGTTGTCTTCGATGGTATAGGCAGAACTTTGCAGGGGCCGCTGTTTCGGCCTGGAATAGAGCTGCATCGTTTAGTCTTTTAGTCTATTCTTCTGCAGCACAGCCGGAATTAAATGGAGACCGTTATGCCAACAAAGGATCAGTCCCTGATGGTCGACATCCAACTGTCCAGAACTGGAATAGCGGTGGCGGCACGAACACACACCGGCCGGGTACGGAAACATAATGAAGATGCGTTTCTGGTGGATCTGGACCTGGAGCTACTGGCAGTGGCCGATGGCATGGGCGGACATGTTCATGGAGAAGTTGCCAGCCGGGAGGTGATGGCTGCATTGGTGGCCTATTTACGTCGAAACAGGCAAGAGATCACTGCCGAGACCGTGACGGCTGCGCTTCGCTCTGCCAATGACAGGATTTATTCTGACAATCGCTCACATGGATATGCTAATGGCATGGGAATGGGATCGACGGTAGTCGGTCTGTGGTTTTCGGAGTCTGGTTCGGCGGTTTGTTTCCACGTGGGGGATAGTCGGGCCTACCGGATTCGGCAGCGGCGGCTGGAGCAGTTGACCCGGGATCATTCCCTCTATCAGGCATGGCTGGATGGTGGTGGAGAGGGTATCCCTCCGGGTACCAATATCCTGACCCGCTCCTTGGGTTCCTTCGCTGACGTGGAACCCGAGGTGACCACGATCGATTATAGGCAGGGCGACTTGTTTCTGCTGTGTTCAGATGGCCTGACCGGCTATTGGAACCACGAACGTCTCGAGTATTTTTTCAATCACACCTACGGTAGTCTGCAGTCCCTGGCGGATCAACTCCTGGTGGCGGCCAATGAGAACGATGGCCGTGACAATATCACGCTGATCCTGGCTTACGTGGAAGGAATGGTTTGAGGTGTTTTTATTTGTCAAGAGGCTTGTGGTAACCTGATGGCATGCTCGTTCTGCAGGCTGTTTCGAATAAGAATCCTCAGGAAGTCAGGGATATCACGGTTGAACAGGAAACCCTGCTCATTGGCCGTGACCCCGTGGCGCAACTTGGTGCGCAGATTTGGGAGTTACCCGATCCAGAGCGGGTGATCTCCCGGATTCATGCCCGTATCGAATACCGGGATGGTACTTACCACCTGATCGACACCAGCACCAATGGGGTCTTTGTCAATGAGGCCACCGAACCTCTTGGTAAGGGCCGGGAGATCGAACTCAAAGATGGAGATACCCTGACGATCGGAGATTACCAGATCCGGGTATCTCTGCCCGCACTGGAAAAAGAGATCGGAGTCACGCAGAAGGCACCGTCGACGGATCTGAAGGAGAGTGAAACACGGCTGGATTTTTGGGATGAAGTGGCTCCAGTTCGTCCACCCGCATCCAGCGAGGAGGTCTCTCCGCCCCCCCCGCCGACGTTCTTCGCTGAGGAAGGCCCCGTGCAGGAGCCTCCGGAAACACCGGAAATCCCGGACGATCTGTTCGCCGGTCTGGAGGATATTGGTGAACCATCACCCGAACAATTGCCATCTAATAGTGAGACACCGCCATCCGACCTGATTCTGGGTTCTCCTTTGGAGGAACCCTTCTTGTCCCCGGCCGAATCCGAATCCACCCCACCGCCCACAGAAACCGCTCCCCCCAGCCCACCTCCGCCAGCCCGTCAGGACAGCCTGGATCTGCAGGTCTTACAGGCGTTTCTGAATGGTGCAGGGCTTGAGGGACATATCGATCCCAAGGATCTGCCAGAGGATATTCACCGCTCCTTGGGAGTGCTCACCCGGATCCTGGTGCGGGGAATGATGGATCTGCTTCGTTCCAGGTCCCAGATCAAGAATGAACTCCGCTTGTCCATGACCATCTTGGGCGGTGTGGAGAACAACCCACTCAAATTTACCGCAACCGTGGATGATGCGTTGCTGCACCTGTTACGTCCCATGCCGGGTTACCTGGCCCCAGAGGAGGCGATCCAGGAGGCGGTGAACGACCTGATGGCCCATCAGGTGGCGGTGATCTCCGGGATGCAGGCTGCCATCAAGACCTTGTTGCTGCGTTTCGATCCCAAGCATCTCGAACAGCGCATGGAGAAGCTCTATCCCGTGGCTGCCCATGTGCCGTTGCAAAGGCAGGCGAAACTTTGGTCCTTGTTTGAGCAAAGCTATGAGGAACTCAATCGGGAGTTGGAAGAGGACTTCCTGCAGCTGTTCGGTCGACTGTTTGCCAACGCTTATGAAGAACAGGTGGAGCGGCTGAAGAGGGAAGGGTGCTGATGCGGGTATGGATTCTGGTTTTGCTTGTGATGCTTCTTGGCGGGTGCGGTGGCGATGAAAGTACACCCGCGACGGTTGTCCAGGTCAATGTGAGCGCATCTGAGGAAGTCAATCCCGATGGTGAAGGCCGGCCTTCGCCCATCGTGGTACGGGTCTATTTCCTGGAAGATCCCGGCAAGTTCGAAGCAGTCGATTTCTTCAGCCTGTTCAAGGGCAGTCAGGCCGTGTTGGGGGACAGTCTGGTCGGCGCGGAAGATCTGCGGCTGCTCCCGGGGATGCGGCAGTCTTTCATCAAGGATTTGGATAGTGAAGTGGAATATCTGGGTGTGGTGGCGGCGTATCGGGACATCGACCATGCGGTCTGGCGCGATCTGGTGGCCATTCCCCGCCATGAAACCTCCCAGGTGGAGGTCAAGCTTGAACGACTTTCGGTCAAGCTTGATCTGATTCGGCATCGGTGAACATCATGAATGAGTCTGGCAAGGTGTTATGGACTGAGGGCATGTTCCTGCGCCCCCAGCATTTCCAGCAACAGGAACGTCACTGGCGCACATGGGTGGAGCACCGCTGTCAGGGCTTGATTCCCCATGGCTGGGGCCTGCTGGAGCTGGAAATGGACGATGCCCTGCTGGCGAATGGAAAATTTGCCTTGAACCGTTGCCGTGGCGTGTTGCCCGATGGAACCCCATTTTCCGCTCCAGACCGTGACCTCCTGCCATCACCCCTGGAGGTGCCCGGCGATGCCAAAAACGCCAAGGTGGTACTGACCCTGCCTTTACAGCGGCCGAATCAACCGCTTTGCGGTTATGATGGCGATGCAGATTTGGCCCGCTACCTTCCCGCAGAGACGGTGTGCCGGGACCTGGAAACCCACGGCAATGATGAAGAAGCGGTGGTCGAGACCGGGCAGCTGAATCTTCGCCTGGCCCTTCTGGACACGATTGATGCAGGTGCATTTGCCACCCTGCCGTTGGCGCGGATCACCGAATGCAAGGAAGACGGGGCCGTGATTCTGGACCGGGACTTCATCCCCACCGCATTGACCGGTGGCGTTTCCCGTTATCTTTCCAGCCTGGTGCGGGAGATCGAGGGACTGCTCAATCATCGCAGCCAGGAGTTGGCGGAGCGTCTGGCCTCGCCGGGAGCGGGAGGGGTGGCGGAAGTCGTGGATTTCCTGTTTCTGCAGGTCATCAATCGCCATCTCCCTCTGTTTGGTCATCTGGCCCGGTCCAATGGATTTCACCCGGAAGATCTGTACCGGACTTTGCTGCAACTGGCTGGGGAGCTGGAGACGATCACCGCCGAAAGTCGCCGTCCACAGGAAATTCCGGCTTATGTCCATAGCGATCTTCAGCCCGCGTTTCAGGCCCTTGCCGAAGCGATTCGCACCTCATTGAGCTGGGTGCCCGAAGGTCGGGCAGTGCCGATTCCGTTGAAACCCCACAAGCACGGAGTCCACGTTGCCGTGGTGGCCGATGCGGATTTATTCACCCGGGCCGTCTTCGTCCTGGCCGCCAATGCCCAGTTGCCGGCGGAAAAGCTGCGGGCCCTGTTGCCACGCCAGACCACTGTGGCGTCGCCCGACAAACTCCGCGATCTGGTGATGACCCACACGCCTGGCGTGGTGCTCATGCCTCTGCCGGTGGCGCCCAGGCAGATTCCCTTCCATGCCGGTTTCAGCTACTTCGAACTGGACCGCCACAGCTCTTTATGGCAGGAGCTGGCGCGGGCCAAGGCGTTGGCGATGCACATCGCCGGAGAATATCCGGGGCTTGAGTTGGAACTGTGGGCGCTCAAGTCGTGAGTGAAGAGTTCCCCTTCGACGACGAACGTACCATCATCCGACCACTCCCTGCGCGGCCTCCTGAACGACCCTCTGCGCCTCCACCGATCCTGCCGCAAACCGGCAAACCCGAGGTGGTCTCGGCTTCGACCAATCCGTTGACCCGGGCAGCGGCCGCTCTTCTGCTGCTCACGACTCAGCTCAACGGTTCGGTGAAGGCCCCTGATATGGATGCTCTGCATCGTCACTTGATCGAAGAAATTCGAGGTTTCGTACGCAAGGCCGAAGTGGCGGGAGTAGAGCCGGATACGGTACGTCAGGCCAGTTATGTCCTTTGTACCGTGATCGATGAAGTCATTCTCAATACTCCCTGGGGACGCGCCAGCGGTTGGGCACAGCGCAGTCTTCTGAGTGTGTTCCACAAGGAGGTCTCGGGGGGCAAGCGGTTTTTTGAGATGTTGGATATTTTGATGCGCAGTCCTTCCAGGCATCTGCATTTATTGGAGTTGATGTATTTGTGTCTGGCGCTGGGATTTGAGGGGACCTACCGGATCCAACAGGGCGGACACGAGAAGTTGGCGCGCCTGCGGGAGGACCTGTACCGCCTGCTCGACCGTCATTTGGGCAGTGGTGAGCGAGCCCTGTCGCCGCACTGGAAGGGAGTGCAGATAGCCGACACACTGACCCACCACTGGCCTCTGTGGGCGATAGGGGCGGTTTGCGCGGGATTTCTGGGGGTGATCTATATCGCTTTCCTGTTGTGGTCGAATCGGGCCTCCGACCCGGTGTTGCATGAACTGTATGCCATCCATCCGCCGGCCCTGAAAATGCGCGCCGTTCAAGCCCCTCCGGAAGAGATCCGCCTGACGCTGACCGATCTGTTGGCGCGGGAGATCGAACGGGGCCAGGTCTGGGTGGTGGAGACCGATCGCCAGGCCCGGGTGACCATCTCCAGCGGATCGCTGTTTGCTTCCGGCCGTGCGGAGGTGGCGCGCAAGGCGATTCCGGTGCTGAATAAAGTCGGCCGGGCATTGGAACAGGTCCAGGGACAGATCCTTATTACCGGCCATACCGACAATCGGCCGATCCGCACGGCCCGTTTCCCCTCCAACTGGCACCTGTCCAAGGCAAGGGCGCAAGCTGTGGCGAATGTGATCGAGCCCTTTCTCAGCAATCCCGCTCGAATCTCGGTCGAGGGGAGAGGGGATGCGGAACCTGTGGCTTCCAATAAGTCGCCGCAAGGCCGCGCCAAGAACCGGCGTGTGGAAATCCTGTTGCTCAAATGAAGATCCCGATCCTGTTCCGCCAGCGCTGGTTCTTCTCCCTTCTGGGGATCATCGCTCTGGCTTTTCTGATCTGGTATCTGGGGCCTTTGATTGCCATAGGTGGGAAGGCGCCCCTGGCGTCCCCCCGACTTAGACTGTTTTGCATTGGCGGATTGGTTTTGCTGTGGTGCTTGTGGTGGGGCTGGCGCTGGTGGCAGGCGGTCCGCCGCAACCGGGAACTGGCGGCTGGGATGGCGCAGGTCGACGAGGTTGGGCGCGCCGCCGCGGAGGAGGAAGCCATCCTCAAGGAGCGCTTCAATGAAGTACTCAGGGTTCTGCAGCGAGCGAGATTCAAGGGGCAAAAACTCTATCAATTGCCCTGGTATGTGGTCATCGGACCGCCGGGTGTCGGCAAGACGACCTTACTGGTCAATTCCAATTTGCGTTTTCCCCTGGCCGACCGGTTCGGCCGCGAGGCAGTGCGTGGCGTGGGAGGAACGCGAAATTGCGACTGGTGGTTTGCCGAAGAGGCGGTGCTGCTGGATACCGCTGGTCGCTACACGACCCAGGAGAGTCATCAGGAAGTCGATCGATCCGCCTGGTTGGCATTCCTCGAGCTGCTCAAGAAGTATCGTCCCAGGCGACCCTTGAATGGAGTCATCGTAGTCATCGGCATGGCCGAGCTCTTGACCCAGGACGAACCATCGCGTCATGCCAGCGCCCAGGCGATTCGCAAACGCATCCATGAACTTTATCAGCACCTTGGCATTCGGTTGCCGGTGTATTTTATCGTCAACAAGGGGGACCTGCTGGCCGGCTTCAACGATTATTTCGATGATCTAACACCAGAGGAACGAAATCAGGTCTGGGGCATGACTTTTCCACTCCAGTCTGGGCAGGAGCAGGCCGAGGCTCCGGTACAGCGCTTTGCCAATGAGTTCGGGCTGTTGGAGGCACGGCTTTTCAGCCAGCTCAACACCAAGCTTGCTCGGGAAACCAATCTGGAAAGGCGTGAGCATATCTATCTGTTCCCTCATCAATTCAATAGTGTACAGCCGGTCCTCAAGGAGTTCATGGAGGAGATTTTCACTCCAAGCCATTTCGAGGAGCCCATCCTGCTTCGCGGGGTGTATTTCACCAGCGCCACTCAGGAAGGGACGCCCATTGACCGGATTCTCGGGTCCCTGGCCCGAACCTTCAATCTGGCACGTGAAGCTTTACCCCGTTTCAGCGGTAAGGGGCGAGCCTTTTTCATCAACGATCTGTTGCGTCAGGTGGTGTTCGCTGAAGCCGGTCTGGCTGGTACCGACTGGCGGCTTGAGCAACGGATGCGTTGGCTGCGAGGATTGGCGGTAGGGACGACGCTGGTCGTGACCGTTGGGGTGGGAAGCCTTTGGGTAATGAGTGCATTGAACAACCGTAGCCATGCCCATGAGGCTCAGGCACAGGCCAGGGCACTTCAGCAGGCGGTGGCCAGTCTGGATGAACAGTCGAATCTGCAGAGTTGGCTGGGAGTGCTGGGCCAGGCTCGACAACTGGCCAATCTCGCTGATGAAGAATCCTGGGCGCGGGATTTCGGCCTGTCTCAGGATGACAAACTGGGAGAAGCCTCTCGTGCAATTTATCATCGACTGCTGATTCGGGGGCTGTTGCCGTCAGTCATCGAAGCCATGGAGGAGGGTATTCATGATTTCATGGGGGATCCGCGCGGATTGTATCGGGCGTTGCGTGTCTACCTGATGCTCGATAACCCGGACCATTATGAGCCGGAGACTGTTCGTGGCTGGATCAAGGATTACTGGGAGACTACGGTGTTCCGGGCTTTGTCCGCTGAGCAACGCCGTTCCCTCATGGCCCACCTGGACAGTCTGTTGGCCGAAAGGCCTGTCCCGTTGCCCAGGTCCCTGGATGCCGAATTGATCGAACAGGCAAGGGTATCGCTGGCCAGCCGGCCGCTGGCCTTGCAGGTGTATGACAGCCTCAAGTCCGCCTTTCCCGCGGACCGGATCGAGCCCTTCGTTCCCAGCAAGGTGATGGGTCCCGAGGGGATGCTCATCTTCGAACGCCAGAGCGGGCGACCCCTGACCGAGGGAATGTCCGGCCTGTTCACTTACGATGGTTACCATACATACTATACCGTCGCCAGTGGCAGGGTAGTCGATATTCTCAAGCAAGAGCGCTGGGTCTTCGGAAAACAGTATGCGGTGACCCCGGAAATCTTGCGTTCACTACATCAGGAAGTTCTTGATCTTTATGCCAAGGAATACATCAAAAAGTGGCAAGAGTTGTTGGCGGATGTCACTTTTATCCCACCCCGCAATCTCTCCCATGCCAGGGAAATGCTGAAAATCCTTTCAGGCAGGGCCTCCCCCTTCAAACGCTGGTTGGTGGCGGTGGCGAAACAAACCAATTTGCAGCCCAGGCCCAAGAACGACAAGGTACCGGTGATCCCTCTACCGGCCCCGATCGCCAAAATCGGGGAATACTTCACCCAGCTGCAGCGCATGGTCGAACCTCAGCCTGAGGGTGGTGCGGCGCCCATCGATGCCGTGCTGGGCCAGGTAAATGACATGTACGTTCAGCTGGAAGCGTTTCAAAAAGCGCTGGAGAGCGGCAATCCTGAATTGATCACAGAGCAGGGACGGCGGGTGAAAACAGTGGTGGAGGACCTGCAACTGGCCCTGTCTCGCCAACCGCCGGCGGTGGCGGAACCCTTGGGCCACATTGCCAGAAACAGCAAACTGCTGGTGGCGGGGGGGCGACGTAAATATCTGCAGGCCATGTGGAAATCCGAGGTCCTGCCATTCTGCCAAAAGGCGATCGCCGGTCGTTATCCCATTGCGGCCTCCAGTGCCCGTGACATCACTTTGGCGGATTTCGCCCGTTTCTTCGGTCCCAATGGGTTGATGGCTCATTTTTTCGACCAGTATCTGGCCCAGTCGGTGGATCGCAGCCGTTCCCCCTGGCGTTGGAATCCCCATGAAGGCACAGTCTTGTCCAGACGGGCGCTGAAACAGTTTGAAATCGCGGAAACCATCCGTAATATCTTCTTCGGCACGTCGGCCCAGCCCATGATCAGGTTTTCCCTGGAGCCGATTTCCATGAGTATGGAAGCGGTGCGTGCGGAGATGGATATCGACGGGCAGAGACTGGTCTATGAGCATGGACCGATCCAGCCACAATGGTTTCGCTGGCCGGGACGGGAAACCAGCAACGTAGTGAGGTTGCGTTTCCTGCCTCCCGTAAGTGCCCGGGCCTCGGGGACGAGCAGAAGCGGTCCTTGGGCCTGGCTGAGGTTGTTGGACGATGGCAAGGTTGTCCGTACGGCATTGCCGGAACAGTTCCTGGTGACCTTCACTGTGGGGGGGCGTTATCTCAAGCTGACAATGCGGGCCAGCAGTGCCTTCAACCCATTCGGCTCTCAAGTCATCCACCGATTCCGCTGCCTGCCAAACCTTTGAGTTTCCCCAGAGGTTTGCCCCTAAGACATTTATACCGCTTGTCCAGCCGTGCTAGAATCGGGTCTCAAAAAGCTGAAGGGGGCGGCGATGCTGGGGGTGATACGATGGCTATTTCTGGTCGTGGGTATGGGGCTCCTTTTCGGCTGCACCACGGCTAAGAAACAGGAGCCTTCGCCACCCGCCGCTTTCCTCTTCATCAGTACGCATGCCGGAGACACCTATGAATCCTTGGCGCGAACCCATCTGGGTGAGGCCAAACTGGCCTGGCTGATCCGCGAGGCCAACGGGAATAAGCCCATCCGCCCGGATCAGCCCTTGATCGTTCCTCTCAAACCCTGGCGGCCGGGAGGATTGACGGCTCGCGGTTATCAATTGGTGACAGTACTTTGTTATCACCATTTCAGCCAGACCAGCCGGCGCAAGTTGACTACCACTGCCACGGATTTCGAGAGTCAGCTTCAGTATCTGCGTGACAATGGATATACCGTCGTCAGTCTTGATGATTTTCTGCAGTTTCTGGATTTTGGTGCGTTACCCAAGAAGTCGGTGCTGATCAGCATCGACGATGGATGGCGGTCCGCTTACACGGTTGCCTACCCTCTACTGCGGCGATATTCCGTGCCGACCACGCTTTTTATCCCCGTTCGCTATATCAACGCACCCAGTAAAAGGACAATGAACTGGGACATGATCCGTGAGATGATCTCGGATACCACGGTGGATATTCAGAGCCACACCAAAACCCATAAGGATTTGACACAATGGCCTGAGGGAATGTCTCTGGCTCGTTATCTGCGTGAAGTGGATCGTGAGATCGAAGGGGGGCATCGGGCGATTCTCAAGGAGACAGGGATCGATTCACATTCCATGGCTTATCCCTTTGGTAGAACCAATGACGTGATTATCGGAGTGCTCAAGAAACGGGGCTATCGGGCTGGGTTCACCGTTGAGCGTGGGGGCAATGCTTTTTTCGAGGATCGCTTTATGCTGAAGCGTTCCATGATTTTTGGTGATTTCTCCCTCCCCCGCTTTGCAGACGAACTGGTCACGTTTCAGGATTACCGCCTGGAGGCGCTTGAGCCCATCGACAGCGTTGAGTCGTTACAGGAGATAGCCGATACGGATCCCGATCAGTATGAAACAAAGCATCAATGGCGAACTGCTCTGCTGGCATGGAGATTATACCGGGACCGATGGCTGGAGCGGGCGGACCGGGTCGCTCAAGCCGAGTCCAGGATAAGTGCTCTGGAGAAGAAACTCCGGCAACAGGCGAAAACATACTACCAGCAGGCCAGGAATACGGAGGATCCAGAGGAAAGGAGACGTAACGTCCTCTTGGCGCTGCTGTATCATCCGCAGGACAAGCGTCCCTTGGATCTTCTTCAGAGTGGACAGAGTCACCTCATTTCCTATCGGGTGAAGGATGGGGAGACCTTGAGAAAGATCGCCTTACGGTTCTATCACGATCCTTCTTTCGAAGTGCTGATCCGAACCCTGAATCCGCAGATTACCACGGCTGGCACTCCACCGGTCGGAACCGAACTGGTACTGCCAAGAAACACCGGCCTGAAAAGGAGTGAGGGTACTGAATCGATTTCCCGCTGTGGTATGAGCCTGACCAAATCTGCCACCGCGACGGCCCAGGAATTATATGACGAGGCGGTCGACTTTTTTAGCCAGGACAAGATACCAGAGGCCATTGGTCTGCTGAAAAAAGCCGTTTGTCTCCAGCCCGATCACAAGTCTGCCAGGCAATTGCTGGATATGCTACAAAAGTTGTGACATGGAACAACCACTCAGGCGTCGGGAGAAGGAAGCATTACCTTCCTCTTCAGAAGAGAAAAAGAATACAGCCTCGAGCAAACTCCTGCTCGACCGGTTGCTCGAATCGCTCACCACCGAGGAAAGCAGAGAGCTTGCACCGGGTGTCGTCATTCGAGATACCTACCAGTTATATCGTTTTCTCGGCAAGGGAGGGATGGGTGAGGTCTGGCAGGCCCTTGACCTGATCCGCGAAGCCGGGGACGCCAGCGAAAAAGACAAATACGTCGCGATCAAGTTTCTCTCCAAAGAAGTGCGCAATCACCCCTATGCACTCAAGGCGCTGGTCAGGGAATTCTCCCGTTACAGATGGCTGATTCATCCCAATATCGTACGCGCCTATGAACTCAACCGCGACCGTGATCAGATTTATATCGTGTTGGAGTTTCTTGAGGGAGCTTCTCTCAAGGAGTGGATTCAGTCCCATCCGGAGGGCACCGAGCCTGAAGAGGCGGAACCCCTCATTCGCGGTATGTGTGCAGGGTTGTCCTACGCCCATCGGCAGGGAATCCTGCACATGGATTTCAAGCCCAGCAATGTCTTCTACGACCCCGAAAGTCGCACCGCCAAGGTGATCGATTTCGGGATCGCCCGGTTGTCCGATCCAGAGGAGCGGGAGAAGACCCGCTTCGATCCGGGGAAGCTGGCGGCGCTATCGGAGGCCTATGCCAGTCCCGAGATGTTGAGCGGTGTGGATCCGGATCGACGGGATGACATGTACGGTCTGGCCTGCGTCAGTTATGAGATCTTCAGTGGTCGACATCCTTTTGACCGTGTCAATGCCCTGGCTGCCAGTCACCAGGGGCTCAAGCCGCAACCCATCCCCTCCCTGACCGACCGGCAGAATCATGGGTTGCTGCAGGCCCTGTCGTTCCAGCGCGAGGACAGGTTGGATGATCCGGAAAAACTCTATGAAGTCCTCTATGAGCAACCGCTCAGCGGGGAGTCCGGCGCTTCGAGGCGACTGCCCCGGTTCATGGTGCCGGTGGCCGCGGCGGTGGCGGTATTGCTTTTCCTGGCTGCATTTTTCTGGGGCTACAGCCGATGGCGTGAACACGCTTTCGAACAGGCATTGATTGATGGTCAAGCCGAAGCAGTAGCTGAGTTCATCGTATCCAAACCCAAGGATCAGGGCAGAGTATTGAGAAATCAGGCGGTCAGGAAAGCGCTGATCGGATATTGGCTGGACCAGCCGGGAATGGCGATCTTCCAGGTGCTGGATCAATTGCCCGATCCTATCCAGCGGACTTTCCTCAGCGATCTGAGGGTCAGAAGGATACTTATCCAGCACTATCTGGAAATGGCGAAACAACTCAGTGAAGAAGGGGAACTGGCCAGAGCCCGTTTCGTGCTGCAACAGTTGTTCCAACGCTACCCAGATTCAGGCTCGCTCGACGACACCATCCAGCAAATCCAGGATCAGATTCTCGATCGCGCGCAGGACCTGGAAAAGCGTTACAAGCTTTGTTTCCGGAAGCGTGATGCCTCCTGTTTCGGAGAGGTCAGGGAACAGTTGGTTCTCGTCGCTCCGGAACATCCGCTGTTTTCTGACCCAAAGTTGGTGGGATGGTTGCATGAACGCACCACAGCGGCCTTGAAGCAGGGCCAGCTGGATTTGGCCGCTGATTTGTTACAGCATTGGCAGACTTGGTTTCCCGGTGAGGATGCTGAACGACAGCGGCTGTTCGAACAGCTCTCCTGGCAGCAGAGCATTGCGAGCTGGCGGAATCGTCTGAAGGGAGAGGAGCTGGGATCGGCGTTGGTGGAATTCCGTCAATTGGACGACCCACTGCGCACCGCGGTATTGAAGGACTGGCGGGTCGACCAGCAAATCCTGGCCTATTACTCCGATAGGGTCAAGGCACAGGTCAAAAGTGACCATTATCTCCAGGCCATCGCCACGCTGAACGAGGCCCGGGAGCTGCTGAACAAGCATTCTAAAATCAAGCGATCCCTGATTCAGGCTGAGCGGCGGGTGAAACGGTCGCAGCAACAACGCGCATCGGTTCTGGTGGGGAAAATGCGTAGCTTGTTGAAGCAGGGTGTCACAGATGTGGAAACCATCCAGGGCTTGCACGACCAGCTGGCAGTCGTCGATCCCGTACATCCCGCCCTGGGGTATCCGGATTTGCCACGATATTATCGCCCCGGGATCGAAAAGGCTTTGGCGCAGGAGTCTCTTACTGAGACCGAAAAACTCTTGCAGGCCTGGAGTGCCCTCCGTCCTGACGATACCAAGGATCTCCAGGGTGATTATTCAAAGTTGAAACGGGCGCATCAGGATCTGACACGACGTTTGGCCGACAGACTCCAGTGGATCCGACGGATCGATAACGCCATCGCTCAGGGCGATGAGGAGATGTTGCTGCAACTATTGGATGAACTGCCGGATGTTCAGCGCAAATCTGTACTGAGGGAAGTCAAGGCCAGACTGGTGAGTTTCTACCGGAGCAAGATCGATCAGGCCCTGCAACAAGACCGGTTTGTACAGGCCGATTCACTGCTGGCTTCTGTTTCGGGTTTGTATCCGGATACCAAAGTAACCAATCCGCTGCAACAGACCATCGTTCAGGCCAGACAACAGAGGATGGCCAGTCTCAACCAAGCATTCGGAGGAGCACTGAAAAGATCGCCGGTCGATTATCAGCAACTTTTTGTCGTCCTCACAGCAATGGTTCAGTTGGATTCAGCGTCAAAAACCGTTGCTGACAGTCTAAGTCGTCTCAAGAGACATACTCTAGGCCTGGTCCAGAACGATGATGATTCACTACCTGCCTTGCGTAAGATCCTCAAGGGCTGGAAAGGGTTATCGGACAAATACCCCCCTGTGGCAGAGACACTGAGTGAAACCAGCAACCTTCTGGCTTTGCGGCTCTTGCTTAAGGGGCGACAGCTGACCGCTCAGGAGAAGTCCGGGAAGGCCGCAGAACTGTTTCGATTCTCCCTGTCCCTGAAACCTGTTCCGACATTGCGGAAGAGCCTCCAAACGGAACTGGCCAAACTGGAATCCGGACCCAATCCATGACCAATATGGGTGGCAGCAGCGATTTGATCACTACCGGACCAAGTAAATGTCTGCAGAATTGATCACTGGTTATTACGGAAAAATTCCCAACCAGGGTGATTTTGTCTCCAGAGGTTTGCCACGTACCTTCATCGAGCCCTGGGACCGCTGGTTGCAGGAGACCCTGTTGTTGTTGGAAGCCCATCTGGGGCCTGACTGGCCCAGGTGGTTCCAAAGCCTTGCTCCCACCCGTTTTGCCCTGAACGCTGGCACCTGTGGTCCCAGTGCCTGGATAGGAGTCATTCTGCCGAGTCAGGATCGGGTCGGACGCCTGTTTCCTTTGACCCTGTGTCGGCGGGTGGCTTCCGAACAGGTGGGGGTGGGAGTGTTTCAGAGGGAGGCAGACTGGTTTTCGGCAACTGAGAAACTGGCTCAATCGATGTTGGAAGGTTTGATGGATCCCACGACCCTCATTCTCGAGGAACGACAGGAAACCAAACAGCTGCGCCTGCGACGTTGGTTGCCCGCGGTTCGACAGCGCCCTTCCTGGTGGTTGTGTCCGGTGGAGACGCAGGTGGTCCGGACAGCGGGATTACCGTCCACGGAATTGATGATGGGGTGGCTTGAATCCGGTCTGGCCGGTCCCTGGCCCAAATGACCCTTTCGCTGTGAACCACGGGAAGCTAAATCTAGCGGTAATGGATCCACTAACCATAGGGGGTGGAGAATGAGAACACTGACTGTACTTTGGCTGTTGGCGATGTTGAGTCCGGTGGTGGGATGGGGAGCAGCCACCAGCGTTTTATTTGTCATTGACGGTTCCGGCAGTATGTGGGGGCGGGTAGGTGGCAAACCCAAGATCGAAATCGCCCGCTCGGTGATGGGTGACATGATCAGAAAATTGCCCCAAGACATACAAACCGGCCTTATGAGCTACGGGCATAACCGTAAGGACGACTGCAGCGACATTCAAATCGTGGCTCCTCTGGGAAGCGGCAAGGAGAGCGTGATTCAGGCATTGAACGACATCCAGCCCAAAGGCAAGACTCCGTTGGCCGCTGCGGTAAAAGCCGCGGCGGCCCAACTGCGCCAGCAGGAAGGCACCGCCTCTGTGGTACTGATCAGCGATGGCAAGGAAAGCTGCGACGGCGATCCCTGCGCGGCAGCCCGCGAAGTGGCCAGTACCGGTGTCAATCTGCGTGTGCATGTCATCGGCTTCGACGTCACACCGGAAGAAACCGATCAGCTCACCTGCATCGCCGAGGAAGGCAAGGGCAAATATTTCACGGCGGCGAACTCAGAACAGTTGGTGGCGGCGTTGACTGCAGTTCAGGAAGAGGTGGTGAAGCCTGCGCCAAAACCGGTGTCTGACGTGATCTTCGAGGACCAGTTCGATCGGGATTCATTGGGAGAGATGTGGGAGCTCCAAAATCCTGATCCTGCACGGTTTGCGCTTACAGATGGAAAGGCAGTGAGCGTCGCGACTGAGCCAGAAGCAAACCGTGCGATCCTCCGGCAGCCAATTTCCGGGGATTTCGTGGTGACCACCAAGGTCACGATGGAACTCGGCTGGAGAAATGTGATCAGCATATACGCATTCGCGGATGAAAAAAACTATGTCGCTCTTCAAATCGTAGGCGGTGAGGGAGGGGCAAAGAAAATAGTTCCGCATTTTACAAAATATATTGGCGACCAAGTGAATGACATCAATTCATATTATGACCTCAAGTCGGTTGGTGACAGGGATCTTAAGGAAGCTTTCGGACAGTCTATGGTCTGGTTTCTGCAAATTGAAAGAAAGGGCTTCAAATACATAGGTCGAGTGAGTGCCGATGGCGCTGAATGGACAAAGATCGGTACCCATACACTTATTCATAAGGGTGACGTGCGGGTCGGTTACGGTGCGCGGTCGGGCGGCAAGACCGAAAACGTGGCCGAGTTTGATTCTTTTGTCGTCATCCGATCGGAGTAACGAGTAATGAATGGTCCATGAGACTTGGCCTTCTGCGAACAAACGCGCCACTTTACATCGCGTGCTGTGACGCAATCGCGTCAGGACTGGCTATACCGTAGATCTGATCCATGTTGACAGCTTGTTCTCACGTACCCAGCGCTGATGGCGTGCCATAGCCTTTGATGAACCGCTTTGGGAGTAAGCAGGATACGCACCCTTCATCGCCCCACTGATGAGTCTGGCAGTAATATGATCATTGCCAACAAGTATCATGTTATCGAAGAGCTGGGCCGGGGAGGAATGGGCGTCGTCTATAAGGTTCGCCACCTACGGCTTAATTCTGTTTTTGCGCTGAAGATGTTGCATTCCGCTTTGGCGGTCGACAGGGAATTGGTGATGCGGTTTCACCGTGAGGCCAAGATCATGGCCGGACTGCATCACCCTAATATCGTTCGCATCTTCGATATAGACCAGGATGGTGATCATCATTATTTCGTTATGGAATACGTTCCGGGCAAGAATTTGAGCGATGTTCTTTCCGAGAAAGGTGCATTGCCCCTGGACGAAGTGATCAACATCGGTTTGCAAGTGGGCGATGCGTTGGCGCACGCCCACGCGCATACGCCACCGGTCATTCATCGTGACATAAAACCCTCGAACATCTTGATCGAAGAAAACAGCAATAGGGTCGTGTTGACCGATTTCGGTATTGCCAAGTTGGCAGACCAGGATCAGACCCGTGTCACTGCCACTGGCATGATCATCGGCACGATTCGTTATTGCGCCCCCGAACAGATTCAGGGCCTGCCGGATCTGGATGCGCGTGCGGATATCTATTCGTTGGGGCTCGTCCTTTTCGAACTTTTCGAGGGGAAAAAATTTTTCGATGAGACCACCGACGAAGCCGTCATTGGCAAATTGTTGTACTCTGCCAGCGAAAACGTCCCTGTTTTTCACAAACAGGCTCCGAGAAATTTCACAAAGTTATTGACGAAGGCGATCGCCAAAAACAGAGATCATCGCTATCCGTCGGTGACTGATTTATTGAAGGACCTTAAGAAATGTCGTTCACCGAAACAATCCAAATCGGCTGTAAATCAGAAAAAACCGGTAAGAAAGTTGTTTTTCCTGCTGACGGTCATTGCAGCGACACTCACTTTGATCGCGCTATGGCCGATGATACAGCGTAGCATCCACTCACCTCAGCAGCAGGATTCGCTGCGATTGAAGAGCTGGTCTCCCTACGACTCGAAGCTGACTCTCAAAGAGGGACAGCGGCAAACGTTCTCGATCGGTGTGGAACAGAAACAGGGCAAGACGATCCGCTATCGTTGGACTTTGGATGGAAATAAACTGATAGGCAACGATGTTACTCTGAGTTACCAGCCCGGTTTTGATGATGGCGGAAACACCCAGGTGCTTAGAGCCGAAGCCTCGGACGCCGACGGAAAAACGGTATTCAAGGAGTGGTCTCTTCGAATTGTCGACGTCAATCGTTCACCGGAGTTGATGGGTGCCGTTCCCGATGATTCAAAAGTCATCGCGGTCGATGGTTATAAGAGGCTGCGGATTGAAGCACACGACCCGGATGGAGGCTCACTTCAATATCTCTGGACTCTCGATGGCAAACGGCTGACCAATCATTCAGGCGAGCTTGATTTAATGAATTTGGAAGAAGGGTTGCATCAAGTCGAGGTGACCGTCCAGGATGCGGCGGGCGCTCAGGTGAAAAAAACCTGGTCGGTTTCGTCGGTACCGTCGACTGAACCAAAACCCGCTGCCGATAAGGAGATGTTTTTTCCCAAGACCCTTCCCGTTGCCGACGTGATTAACCTCAACACGTGCGAAAAACAGGCGTTTAAAATCCAAGACAACCAAAACCACGCTTACCGGTGGTGGATCAATGAGGAGCGTCAGTCTGAGAAAGAGAAGAACTTTGTTTTTTCTTCTGAACAACCAGGAATATTCAAAATCCGCGTTGCGGCGGACCAAGACAATGCTGTCATCGGCAGACATTGGAACATTACCGTTGCCTCTTTGCCGCCACCCGAAAAACAAGTGCTTGGCTGGTTGGAATCGTTTCGGCAGGCTCTGGAGAGCGCCGACATAGCAAAGCTTGTTGACCTGGGCTATGTCACTACTCCGATTGAGACCCGGAGCTTGGAACAAACGTTACAAAAGCGAACCCAATACCAAGTGCGTACAGTTAACCCAAGTTTAACACCCCAAAATATAACTTATTTATAATCAGTTATTTGCGT
>CAYUPV010000010.1:0-29433 GCA_964445885.1 uncultured Methylococcales bacterium | reverse complement strand
TATAAACAAGTTAAGTTAACTTAAACACCAATTTATCGTCAAGCACCAGTCTTAATGTAACTGGGGTCAGAGTAAGCTGATTTTAATCTCACTCTGACCCCAGTGACCCCAGTTAGTTAGTAGCGGACTATAGCCGCCCCCCTTTTTTATCAACTCAGGCTGCGTTGAACCTCCTCTGCCAATTCTTGCGCCAGTTGTTCGATCAGCGCTTCATTCTGGCCCTCGATCATCACTCTGATCAATGATTCCGTGCCCGAGGACCGCAGAAGAACACGGCCATTGCCGTTGAGCTTGTTTTCCACGGCCTGCCTGGCCCTGCAAAGGGATTCGATCTCGTCCAGATCATGGGGTTTTTCCTTGACCCTCACATTGTGGAGCACTTGTGGGTATTTGTGCATACCCTGACGGAGTTCATGCAGTGATTTGCCACTGCGCCACATTTCTGCCAGTACCTGGAGCGCGGAGATGATGCCGTCTCCGGTGGTGGTACGATCCAGGCAGATAATGTGGCCTGAGCCTTCCCCGCCCAGCAGCCCGCCACTGGATTCCAGCACTTCCATGACATAGCGGTCCCCTACCTTGGCGCGCATGAGTTCCACACCCAGGACAGACAGGGCATGCTCCAGCCCCAGATTGGTCATCAGGGTTCCCACCACCGGCCCCTGTAGTTTACCCGCCGCCAGCCTGGAGCTGGCAATGATATAAAGCAGCTCGTCACCATCCACCAGGGCACCAGTATGGTCCACCATCATCACCCTGTCGCCATCGCCATCGAAAGCGATGCCAAGATCAGCCCTTTGGGCGACCACTTCTCTCTGCAAGGCCTCCGGCCGAGTGGAACCGCACCCTTCATTGATATTCAGCCCATCGGGATCGATACCGATGGCCGTTACCCTGGCCCCTACTTCACTGAAGACATGGGGGGCGATGTGATAGGTGGCGCCATGGGCACAGTCGATGACAATGGACAGACCACTCAAGTCCATGCAGGCGGGAACCGTGCTTTTGCAGAATTCGATGTAGCGCCCTCTGGCATCTCCGATCCGTACCGCTCTGCCCAACCTGTCTGAAGGCTCAGTCGTCATGGGCTGATCCAGTTTCTCCTCGATCGCCATCTCGATCTCGTCGGGCAATTTCTTACCTGCGGCGGAAAAGAATTTGATGCCATTATCGGGATAGGCATTGTGTGACGCACTGATGACAATGCCAGCTTTGGCCCTGAAGGTTCGGGTCAGATAGGCGATTCCAGGGGTCGGCATAGGCCCCAGTAACTGAGTATCCACACCAGCCGCCGACAGCCCCGCCTCCAAGGCGGACTCGAACAGATAACCTGAGATCCGGGTATCCTTTCCTACCAGTACATGAGCAGCCCCCTGGTCTCGGAAAACCTGACCAGCCGCCCAACCCAGCTTCAGGACGAAATCCGGGGTAATGGGGAATTCACCTACCTTGCCACGAATACCGTCAGTGCCAAAATACTGTTTTGCCATGATGTTTCTCCCTTTGATCTTTCATCATTTTTTCAGTATAGGGCAAAGGTCAGTGAGCTTAATAAAAAAAACCCCGCACCTCGATAGAGAGGCACGGGGCATATGCGGCCGAGATTATTCGTAGTGCTGACCTGCCGGGCCACCCAGTGGACCGACGCCCGGAGAAGGAATCGGTTCTTCCTTTTTGCCTTCCTCCTCACTTGCTGGCTTACCCTCGGCAGGAGGCGTATCCTCCCAATCCTTGGGTGGAGGCGGAGTCCTGCCTTCCATGACGGCGTCGATCTGTTTCCGATCGATGGTCTCGTATTTGACCAATGCCTCGGCCATCAGGTGCAGCTTGTCCATGTTTTCCTTGAGGATCTGTTCGGCCCGATCGTAGTTTTGATCGATCAGCACACGGATCTCTTCATCGATCAACTTGGCAGTAGCCTCGGACATGTGCTTGTGCTGGGTGACCGACCGCCCCAGGAACACCTCACCTTCATCTTCGGCGTAAGCCAGCGGCCCCATCCGGTCTGAGAGCCCCCACTTGGTCACCATGTTACGGGCAATGTTGGTCGCCCGTTCGATGTCGTTGGAGGCACCGGTGGTGATGGCATCGTTGCCAAAAATCAGCGCCTCAGCGATCCGGCCACCGAACAGACTGGAGATCTGGCTCTCAAGTTTGCGTTTGCTGGCACTGTACTGATCCTTCTCCGGCAGGAACATCGTGATCCCCAAGGCCCTGCCGCGGGGCATGATGCTGACCTTGTAGACCGGATCGTGCTCGGGCACCTTGAGCCCGACGATGGCATGACCCGCTTCGTGGTAGGCCGTCATCCGCTTCTCTTCCTCGCTCATGACCATCGAACGACGTTCGGCGCCCATCAGGATCTTGTCCTTGGCTTTCTCCAGATCGTTCATATCCACCAGCTTCTTGTTGGAACGGGCGGCGAACAAGGAGGCTTCATTGATAAGGTTAGCGAGATCCGCGCCAGAGAAACCAGGAGTCCCCCGGGCAATCACCCTGGGGTCCACGTCATCGGCCGTCGGCACCTTGCGCAGGTGTACCTTGAGGATCTGTTCACGTCCACGGATATCGGGCAGACCCACAGTCACCTGGCGGTCGAAACGACCCGGACGCAGCAGTGCCGGGTCCAGCACGTCGGGACGGTTGGTGGCAGCGATGACGATCACGCCTTCATTGCCCTCGAAGCCGTCCATCTCCACCAGCAGCTGGTTGAGAGTCTGCTCACGTTCATCGTGGCCACCACCCAGACCGGCACCACGATGGCGACCCACCGCATCGATCTCGTCGATGAAAACGATGCAAGGGGCGTGCTTCTTGGCCTGTTCGAACATATCCCGTACCCTCGAGGCACCGACACCCACGAACATTTCCACGAAGTCAGAACCGGAGATGGTGAAGAAAGGCACCTTGGCTTCCCCGGCGATGGCGCGGGCAATCAATGTCTTACCTGTTCCGGGTGGCCCCACCATCAATATACCGCGGGGAATCTTGCCGCCCAGTTTCTGGAATTTACTCGGATCCTTGAGGAAGTCGACGACCTCCTTGACCTCCTCGATGGCCTCCTCGCAGCCGGCCACATCCTTGAAGTTGACTTTGATCTTGTCCTCTTCCATCAGCCGTGCTTTACTCTTACCGAAGTTCATTGCCCCCCGGCCGCCAGCACCGCCGCCCTGCATCTGACGCATGAAGAAAATCCACACGCCGATGAGCAGCAGCATTGGGAACCAGGAGATAAAGATCTGCATCAGCAATGAATGCTCTTTGGGCGGCTCCGCCTTGATCTCGACGTTGTTTTCCAACAGGTCATCCACCAGATGAGGATCATTGGGGCTGTAGGTGACGAACTTCTGCCCACCGCCGGTCACGCCCTTGATCGCATTACCATCGATACTGACGGCCTTGACCTGGCCGTTGTGAACGGCAGAAATAAACTGGGTATACGAAAGCGAGGCCCCCGTTGCCTTTTGTGCTCCAAAATTATTGAACACCGACATCAGTACCGCGGCAATCACCACCCAAAGGAGTATATTTTTCACCATATTACTCAATGTGCTCTCCCAACCGATTCCCTCCGATTTAAATCAATACATCCGCTGTATTGCCTTGAGGTTACACCTACCAAACCGTAGGCCTGAAAAAATCTTTTATGCCTTGAAACCCTGAGCCAACAAATACACTTCGCGGCTGCGGGGCCTTGATGCCTTGGGCTTGCGCGTGACCACCTTGTGGAAACACTGACGCAAGCGCCTCTGGAATGTTTCGAACCCTTCTCCGTGGAAAAGTTTCGTCAAAAAACTTCCTCCCGGGGCCAACAAGTGCTCCGAGGCCTCCAGGGCCAATTCTGCCAGCAGCATGGCGCGAGGCTGATCGACACTCCTGTTTCCAGTCATATTAGGCGCCAAGTCGGATAAAACCAAGTCTACCTTTGTTTCGCCGGTAAGCGCTTGCAGTATCTGCCATGTTTCATCCCGGGCAAAATCCCCCTGCAGAAAAGTGACCTCCGGTAGGGGATCCATTGGCAAAATATCCACCGCAATGACCTTGCCTCCAGGCTGCACCAGAGTGCTGGCATACTGGGACCATCCACCTGGCGCAGCCCCCAGATCCACCACGGTCATACCCGGACGAAGGATGCGATCACGCCGATGGATTTCCTCCAATTTGAACACGGCCCGTGAGCGATACCCCTGCTTCTGGGCCTGCTGGACATACTGGTCATTAAAGTGTTCAGTCAACCACCGACCGCTACTTCGGCTTCTTGACACAGGTATTTCCTACTATTTTACTCAACCTTGGACTGTATGTAATCACTCAGGTTCATTCCTCACACATCATACGGCTATTCCAGGTCGGATAAGCCCATGCGACCCACCGGAGACGTGATATGGGGTTTTCAGTTAAATCAGATATACTAGAGTGCTTTAGAATAGATCCTGGCTGAAAATGGAAGCATCCGACAAACGGCGTCTCAGGGCCCGCGCCCACCATCTCAAACCAGTTGTGCTCCTTGGTCAGCATGGGCTCACGGAAGCCGTCTTTGCGGAAATCGACATCGCCCTGTCACATCACGAACTGATCAAAATCAGGGTCAATGCCAATGACCGTGAGGAGAGAAACACGATGATACAGGAGATCTGCACGCGGTTGAATTCGCAGCTGGTGCAACGGATTGGTCATGTGGCCACCCTTTACCGGGAGAATCCGCAGGACTAGTGGACAGGCAGACAGTTTGCGTGAGCAAAAGGCCGCTTATTCGTAACGGATGGCGAGTATCTCGTATTCACTCACACCTTTGGGTGTCTTCACCTCCACAACATCCTCGGATTCCTTGCCGATCATAGCCCGGGCGATGGGTGATGAAATCGAGATCAAGCCAAGTTTGATGTCGGCCTCGTCGTCGCCGACGATCTGGTAGGTCACGGTTCTCCCACTCTCCAGGTCCTCCAACTCCACCGTGGCGCCAAACACCACTTTGCCGTCGGCCTTGACCTGGGTGACATCGATGACCTGGGCGTTGGCCAGCTTGGACTCGATCTCCCGGATCCTTCCCTCGATGAAGCTTTGTTGCTCGCGGGCAGCATGATACTCAGCATTCTCTTTTAAATCCCCATGGGCGCGCGCCTCAGCGATGGCTTGGATCACTCCGGGCCTGGCCACGGATTTCAATTCCTGCAATTCGCTTTTCAATTTTTCCGCACCTTTGACCGTCAACGGCACTTTGTTCATCGGTTTTCCTCCAGTTGTCTGTGCAGATCCTGCAAGCAATAGACCCTTCCGGTGTCGAGCGCCTCGAGCGCCAGACAGATGGCATCGGCACCAGCAAGGGTTGTGGTATAGGTGACTTGGTGCTGCAAAGCCTCGCGCCGGATCAGAAAGGAATCGGCGATGGCCTTCTTGCCCTCGGTGGTATTGATGATCAACTGAATTTCACCGTTTTTGATCAAATCGACGATATGAGGCCGGCCCTGGCCGACCTTGTTGACCGTATGACAAGCGATATCCGCCTTTCCCAAGGCCTCGGCGGTCCCACGGGTCGCCACCAGCTCGAAACCCTTTGCCACCAGACTACGGGCGATAGGAATCAGGTGGGGTTTGTCACGGTCGCGCACACTCATCAATACCTTGCCACTTCGTAGCAGGCGGGTCGATGCTGCTTGTTGTGCTTTGGCATACGCCTCCCCGAAGGTCAATCCAACACCCATGACTTCTCCGGTGGATTTCATCTCCGGCCCCAGTAGCGGATCGACACCGGGAAACTTGATGAATGGAAACACCGCTTCTTTGACGGCGTAGTAGGGAGGCAGACATTCTCCTTTCACCCCCTGATCTTCCAGTGATTGTCCGACCATGCAACGGGCAGCGATCTTGGCCAGCGGCAAACCGATAGCCTTGGAGACATAGGGCACGGTTCGTGACGCGCGGGGATTGACCTCGAGGATGTAGATGTCGCCTTCCTTGATGGCAAACTGGGTATTCATCAGACCCACAACGCCCAGGGCCTTGCCCAACAGGCGAACCTGTTCCTTCAAACGTTCCTGCAACCGGGAGCTCAACTCATAAGGTGGAATCGAGCAGGCGGAATCACCGGAATGGATTCCGGCTTGTTCGATGTGCTCCATAATGCCGCCAATCCAAACGGTCGCCCCGTCGCTCACCGCATCGACATCCACCTCCACCGCATCGTCCAGGAAACTGTCCAGCAAGACCGGTGACTGATTGGAGACACTCACCGCCTCCACCATGTAACGGCGTAATTCCTCCTCGTTGAAAACGATCTCCATTGCCCGCCCACCCAATACATAAGAAGGTCTGACTACCAGGGGATATCCCAGTTCCCTGGCAGACATCACCGCCTCTTCCTGGGAACGAGCGGTGCGGTTGGCGGGCTGTTTCAGATTCAGCCGTTCCACCAGCTTCTGGAACCTTTCCCTGTCCTCGGCCAGGTCGATGGAATCCGGTGATGTGCCGATCACCGGAGCGCCATAGGTCTCAAGTTCCCGGGCCAGCTTCAAGGGTGTCTGCCCACCATACTGTACGATCACCCCTTCCGGTTGCTCCAGATCAATGATCTCGATCACGTCTTCCAGGGTCAACGGTTCAAAATAGAGGCGGTCTGAGGTATCGAAATCAGTGGACACAGTCTCCGGATTGCAGTTGACCATGATCGTCTCGAAACCATCTGCCTTGAGGGCGAAGGCTGCATGGACGCAGC
The DNA here is from genome assembly GCA_964445885.1 of uncultured Methylococcales bacterium. Lineage (GTDB taxonomy): Bacteria > Pseudomonadota > Gammaproteobacteria > Methylococcales > Methylothermaceae > Methylohalobius. The sequence goes on along the minus strand of CAYUPV010000010.1, from coordinate 22,721 downwards.
AGTAATCGAACTCGATTCCTTGCCCGATGCGGTTGGGCCCGCCTCCCAGGACCACGATCTTGCGTCGGTCGGATGGCAGGGCCTCGCATTCTTCCTCATAGGTGGAATACATGTAGGCGGTAGGGGAGGCGAATTCGGCGGCACAGGAGTCGATCCGCTTGTAGACCGGCCGGATGCCGTGTTTGTGACGCGCGGCCCGCACCTCGGCCTCGGAACTGTCCAGCAGGGTGGCGAGCCGGCTGTCGGCGAAGCCCATGCGCTTGAATCTACGCAGTTCCCCGGCCTTCAGCGTAGCCAGGGTTCGGCTGCGCAGGGTATCCTCGGCCTGGACAATGGCCTCGATCTGAGCCAGGAACCAGGGCTCGATGCGGCTGTGATCATGGATTTCCTCCACCGCCATACCGTAACGGAATGCGTCAGCGACGTACCATATCCGGTCAGCGCCGGGACTGCGAAGCTCCTGCACCAAATGATCGTGGACGTCTTCAGCCGCCAAATCCAGTTGTTCGGTCAGACCATCCACCCCGATCTCCAGCCCGCGTAACGCTTTTTGCAGGGATTCCTGGAAGGTGCGGCCGATGGCCATCACTTCACCGACCGATTTCATCTGAGTGGTCAGGCGGTCATCCGCATTGGTGAATTTCTCGAAGGTAAAGCGGGGCACCTTGGTAACCACATAATCGATGGACGGCTCGAATGAGGCTGGAATCAGCCCTCCCGTAATCTCATTGCGTAATTCGTCCAAGGTATAACCCACCGCCAGCTTGGCCGCCACTTTGGCAATGGGAAAACCGGTCGCCTTGGAAGCCAGGGCCGAGGAACGACTGACCCTGGGGTTCATCTCGATCACCACCAGCCGACCATTGTCCGGGTTAATCGCGAATTGGACGTTAGAGCCCCCGGTATCGACGCCGATTTCACGCAACACCGTAATCGAGGCATTACGCATGATCTGATATTCCTTGTCGGTCAGGGTCTGGGCCGGCGCCACGGTAATGGAATCACCGGTATGCACCCCCATCGGGTCGAGGTTTTCGATGGAGCAGACGATAATGCAGTTGTCCATACGGTCACGCACCACCTCCATCTCAAATTCCTTCCAACCCAGGATGGATTCCTCGATCAGCAGTTCACTGACCGGTGACAGTTCCAAACCGTGTTCGCAAATTTCGACGAATTCCTCTCGGTTGTAGGCAATCCCGCCACCAGTCCCACCCAGGGTGTAGGAAGGGCGGATAATGGCAGGGAAACCGATCTCCTCCAGTACCGCAAGCGCGTCTTCCATAGAGTGGGCGACGCCCGAGTGGGGCACCTCGAGACCGATGCGTTTCATGGCCTGGCGGAACAGGTCTCGATCCTCGGCCATTTCGATCGCCTGTTTCGATGCGCCGATCAGCTCCACTCCGTACTGCTCCAATATCCCTTCACGGGCCAGATCGAGTGCACAATTCAATGCCGTCTGGCCTCCCATGGTGGGCAGCAGAACGTCGGGACGTTCCTGCGCTATGATCTTGGCCACCGTCTGCCAGTCCACCGGTTCGATGTAGACCCGGTCTGCGGTTTCCGGATCGGTCATGATGGTGGCCGGATTGGAGTTGACCAGTATCACCCGGTAACCCTCTTCACGCAGTGCCTTACAGGCCTGGGTGCCGGAATAATCGAATTCACACGCCTGACCAATGACGATCGGTCCGGCGCCGAGCAGAAGAATGGAATCTATGTCGTTTCTTTTAGGCATGGAGTCTCAGTGTTGGCTGGCCATCGCATCGATGAAGCGGTCGAACAGGGTCTCTACCTCGTGGGGGCCGGGACTGGCCTCGGGGTGACCCTGAAAACCAAAGGCGGGTAGGTCGGTATGCTCGATTCCCTGGAGGCTGCCATCGAAGAGGGACCTGTGGGTCGGTCTGAGATGACCAGGCAGGCTGGCTTCGTCCACGGTAAAACCGTGGTTCTGACTGGAAATCATCACCCTTCCCGATTCCAGATCCTGGACGGGATGATTGGCACCGTGATGGCCAAATTTCATTTTGGCCGTTGCGGCGCCACAAGCCAGGGCCAGAAGTTGATGCCCCAGACAAATGCCGAAAACCGGGACTTTTTCCGCGAGGATCTGACTGATGGCCGAGATTGCGTAGTCACAAGGCTCCGGGTCGCCCGGCCCATTCGAAAGCATCACCCCATGGGGCGAAAGCGCCAGCACCTCGTCAGCAGGTGTAGTGGCGGGTACGACAATGATCTCACAATGACGCGCGGTCAGAAGGCGCAGGATATTATGCTTGACCCCGAAGTCATAAACCACCACCTGATAACGTCCTGTCTCTTTTTCTTCGTAACCTTGTTCCAAGGACCATCGGCTCTGGCGCCAACGGTAAGGCTCTCGGCAAGTCACTTCCCTGGCCAGATCCATTCCTTTGAGCCCGGCAAAATCCCGTGCTTTGAACACCACTAATTGTGGATCGATATCGGTACCTGCCCACAGACAACCGCGTTGGGCTCCCTTGTCGCGGAGAATGCGGGTGAGCCTGCGGGTATCGATTTCAGCGATGGCCACCACCCCCTGTCGTTCCAGATACGTTGGCAGGGTTTCGCTCATTCGCCAGCTGCTCGGATAAGCAGGGACATCGCGCACAACCAGACCGGCCGCATATATCCCTCCCGACTCCGCATCCTCCGGGTTGACCCCGGTATTACCGATATGGGGATAGGTCAGCGTCACTATCTGCCGGGCATAGGATGGATCGGTCAGAATTTCCTGATAGCCGGTCATGGCGGTATTGAACACCACTTCACCGACCCTGCATCCTGTCGCGCCTACCGCTTCACCTCGGAATAGGGTACCGTCTTCCAACGCCAAAATCGCCGTCTTTCTCACTCTCACTCCCTGCCAGGACAAACAAAACGGGATGTCCACAAGACGGCATCCCGTTCTTCATACAGACTGTTGACGCCCATTTTAGGCGATAACCCATCTCAGTTCCACGGACCCTTTCGTAAAAAAGGCAAGCGCCAAAAGCGCTTGCCTTTACGGACTAGTCGCCAGCAATCCGCATTGCTGCCGGTACTAAAGTCGCTGCCCCTGGATTATTCCAGGTTAGCGTGCCGCGAACGCATCTCCTCTTCCTCGATTCCCTTCTCATGGATGACATGAGCGATCTGGGCCTCCAGGAATATCAAGGTGGAGAGTTCGAACATGGTCCCCATGGGGAGCCCTTTCACCTTGGCATAAGATTCGTCCGTGCCAACCTGCAGCACTTCATCGGCAAGATCAGCGATGGTTGAACTGCTCTTGGCGGAAATCAGCACAACCTTTGCGCCCATTTCCTTGGCTTTTTTGGCATTGGTGATCATCGACCCGGTTTCTCCGGAACCGGAGATGACGATGAACAGATCACCCTGACCGATGGCCGGAGTCACCGTCTCGCCGAGCACGAAGGCCTTGTAGCCAGCATGCATCAGGCGCATGACGAAGAACTTGGTCACCAGGCCACTGCGCCCCATCCCGCCGACAAACACCTGACCGGCCTGCTCGACCAACTTGGTCAGGCGGTCTTCGTAATCATCCGGGGTAGCGGACAGGATATCGGTGATCTTGTCCAGTACAAGCTGACGGTGCGGGTTCATTCTCAGGCCCCTGCAGCCGCGTCAACCATTTCACGCATCTTCCTGGCGGCAGCGGCTGGATCATCAGCACCGTAGATCGCGCCACCCGCAACGACGATGTCAGCGCCTGCCTTGACCACGTCACCCACGGTCTCCGGCTTGATGCCGCCAGCGCAAGAAATCTTGGCATTCAGACCCAGACCGGCGATCAGGTTCAGATCGGCAAACGGAGTCGCGCCGGCCGCCTGCGCGTCAAGACCGGTGTGAATACCGATAATGTCAATACCGGATTCTGCGCAAGCTCTTGAACAAGCAGCTTTGTCAGCCACACTGATCAGGTCAACCTGAGCCCAGGCGTTATGGGCGTGAGCAGCCTTGATCACACCCTGGATGGTGGCCAGCTCGGCGGCACCCAGTACGGTGGTGATGTCCGCACCCGCTTCGAAGAAAGGAGCAGCTTCGTATTCACCCGCATCCATGGTCTTCAGGTCGGCCAGCACCTTCTTGTCGCCGAAACGGGACTTCATTTCTTTGACCAGGGAAATACCGTTGACCTTGACGCAGGGCGTACCGATTTCGATGATATCGATGTACGGAGCAGTTTTCGCTGCCAGATCCAGAGTCACTTGTGGATCCAGAGTGTCCAGTGCAACTTGAATGAGAACTTTTTTCGCCATGTGTTTGCTCCACTTTAAGAGTTTATGTTTATTGAATACTTCAAATGGCCTGACGGTTTTGCGAGGCTGTAAGCCTGGATTTCTTAAATCTTCTTGCTTGACGGATAAATCAGCAAGTTCGACTTGGAAGTCGATGGTTCAGCTCAGTAATCCAAAAAAAACCGCTACAACTTAAAGCCATTAGGAAGTCAGAACTTTAAAACAGAAAACCTGTCCAGTCAATTCCATGTCTTGTCTTTGCTTTCCTGAGTGCTCATTCGCCCTCTGCAGCAAACAATTCTGCCAAAGGGGTGGCCAAGACATGGTTGATGGCATTGTCAACCTTGCCTAGCAGAGGCCTGAGCGCGGGGGTACCGATCTCGGACACGGGCAGTATATAAGCATCACTGCGGTAGAGATCCAGCAATGTGGTCAAATGCGGATCCCGGCACAGCCACCAGCGCCCCTCATCATCGCGAACGATCCAGCCATTGCTGCGCAAAGTGCTGAGGATTCTGTCCAGTCCTACGGGCGTCACCTCCGGCAGCCGACGTCTCAGTGCACCTTCGTCCAGGCATACCTGTTGCTGCTGCCCCTGCCACAGGATAAGCAAGACCTCGTAGGCCAAAACCAGATCGTGCTCAGGGGCACGTGGACCGTCGGGTTGGTTATCGATATGAAAGACATGTAGGCAATAAGTAAACAGAGCCCCGACCAGAGTGACCAGCCATGAGAGATAAATCCATACCAGAAAAATCGGGATGGCAGCCAGGGCACCGTAAATCGCCTCGTAAGTTGGGAAGTGGGTGATGTAGTAAGCGAATCCCATTTTGGCCGCTTCAAACAGACCGGCACTCAGAACCCCCCCAAAGACCGCCAGTCGAGCCTTTACGGACGCATTGGGGACCACCAGATAGAGCATCGTGAATGCCCCCCCTTCCAATACCAGGGGTAACATGCGCAAAAAACCCCACTCGATGGAACCCGACTCTCTCGCCAATGGGGTCATTGCGATCAACTGCGAGGTCAAGGCGATTCCGGCGCCAATCAGCAAGGGCCCCAGAGTCAATACGGCCCAGTACACGATCAAGCGACGATGAATTGCTCGGTAGGGCGGGGCGCGCCATATCTCATTGAGGGATTTCTCGATGGTGACCATCAACATCAAGGCTGTGATGATTAAGAACAGAATCCCAGGTCCTGTAAGTTTCTTGGCTTTGTCGGTAAAGGTTCGGAGATACTCCAGGACACTCTGCTCAGCGGCCGGCACCAGATTTTCAAACAACGTGCTCAGCAATCTGTCACTGATTTCATGAAAGGCGGGAAAAGCGGCAAAGATTGCCAGAGACAGTGCGAGCAGGGGCACCAATGCCAACAAAGTGGTATACGAGAGGGCCGAAGCGCTATGGGTACAATGACTATTTTTGAAATGACACCAAAAGAAACGCCAAAAAGCGATCACCAGTCGTAGCCAGTCCCTGACAGCTTCGAGTTTATCCATAATCCATGGCCCTCCAGTCATCCGGGGAGAATCGAGAATGATAGGGGCGAACGGGCCATATGATGGATGACTATAGGCATTGACCCTCTCTATCTTTTTTTTCGCTTCTGATCGGCAGATTGTGGGCACACCCGAGTCATCGTCAAGGGTGTCGGCATTGCGGCTTTATGATACTATCCCTACGTTAAATTAGTTGCAAAAAGGGGGAGAAGACGCACTCATGGCAAAAGAAGACGTCATCGAAATGGAAGGCACGGTGATAGAAACCCTGCCCAACACCATGTTCCGGGTCAAGCTCGACAACGGGCACGTGATCACGGCACATATCTCAGGGAAGATGCGCAAGCATTACATTCGCATCCTGACCGGTGATCGGGTCAAGGTGGAAATGACCCCGTACGATCTCTCCAAAGGACGAATCACTTTCCGGCTTAAGTAACCCAATCTTCAGGCTGGTGTCACCGGCTTCCTGTCCTCCACCGAAAACTTAAGCTCACCGTCCTGGACATAGAATTTCACGTGTCCACCTTCGGCCAGGCGACCGAAAAGGAGGTCTTCCGCCAGCGGCTTTTTCACATATTCCTGAATGACCCGCGCCATCGGTCTCGCCCCCATCTGCGGGTCATAACCGCGGTCCGCCAGCCATTCACGTGCCTGTGTCGTGTACTGCAAGGTCACCCCATGTTCTGCCAGCTGTGATTCCAACTCGAAGATGAATTTGTCGACGACCTGAGCGATGATCTTGCGATCCAACGGCTTGAACTGGACGGTGGCGTCCAGACGGTTACGGAATTCCGGGGTAAAGGTCTTCTCGATTGCCTTGATACTGTCGCTGGCGTGATCCTGGGCGGTAAAGCCAATCGAGGCACGGCTGGTCTCAGCCGCGCCGGCATTGGTGGTCATGACCAGAATGATATTGCGGAAATCCGCCTTGCGGCCATTGTTGTCGGTCAAGGTCCCGTGATCCATGACTTGCAGCAACAGGTTGAAAACATCTGGATGCGCCTTCTCGATCTCATCCAAAAGCAATACCGCATGGGGATGTTTGTTGATTTCCTCAGTCAACAACCCCCCCTGATCATAGCCCACATAACCGGGTGGCGCGCCAATAAGGCGGGAGACTGTATGCCTTTCCATGTACTCCGACATATCGAAACGGATCAACTCCAACCCCAGCAGTCTCGCCAGTTGCCGGGTCACCTCGGTTTTCCCCACCCCCGTGGGGCCGGCAAGCAGAAATGCACCGATCGGTTTGTGTTCCATTGACAAACCGGCCCTGGCCAACTTGATGGCCGAGGCGAGGGTTTGGATGGCGTCCTCCTGACCATATACCAGCATCTTGAGGTTCTTCTCCAGATCCCTGAGCTTGTCTTTATCGTTGGCTGATACCGTCCGTGGAGGTATCCTTGCAATCTTGGCAACGATCTGTTCGATCTCATCAGCCTCGATCACCACCTTACGCTCATCCTCATCAAGCAATCGCTGGCGTGCACCTGCCTCATCGATGACATCAATGGCCTTGTCGGGCAGATGACGATCGGTGATATAGCGCGCTGAAAGCTCTGCTGCCACCTTCAAGGCGTCCTCGGTGTACTTCACCGAATGATGCTCCTCAAAACGGGTCTTGAGTCCTTTCAGAATCTCGAAAGTCTCTTCAACGCTCGGCTCGTGGACGTCTATCTTCTGAAACCGGCGCGCCAAAGCGCGGTCTTTCTCGAAAATACCCCGGTATTCCTGATAGGTGGTCGAGCCGATGCAACGCAATTCACCCGAAGCCAGGACAGGTTTGATCAGATTGGAAGCATCCATCACCCCACCCGAGGCCGAACCCGCCCCTATGATGGTATGAATCTCATCAATGAAAAGAATCGCTTCAGGTTGTTTTTTGAGCTGGGCGAGAAGGGACTTGAGGCGTTTCTCGAAATCACCGCGATACTTGGTTCCGGCCACCAACGCGCCCAGATCCAAGGAATATATCACCGCATCGCTGAGAACCTCCGGCACCTCTTCCTCAACGATCTTCTTGGCCAGCCCCTCAGCAATCGCGGTCTTGCCAACACCTGCTTCTCCGACCAGGAGAGGATTGTTCTTCCGCCGCCGGCACAACACCTGAATCGTCCGCTCGATCTCGGCAGCCCGCCCGATCAAAGGGTCGATACGACCCGCCCGCGCCGCCTCGTTCAGGTTGGTGGCATATTTCGTCAATGGATTACCGCCAGCATTGGTGCTTTGAGATTCTTCCGCCGCTTCACCCATTTCCTGTGTCGAAGGATCAGTTTCAGATTCATCCTTGACCTTGGATATGCCATGTGCAATGAAGTTCACCACATCGAGGCGGGTGACATCCTGCTTGTGAAGCAAAAAGACGGCGTGGGAGTCCTGTTCACTGAAGATAGCCACCAATATGTTGGCACCGGTCACCTCCTTTTTGCCGGCCGATTGAACATGGAACACTGCACGCTGGAGAACTCGCTGGAATCCAAGCGTCGGCTGGGTCTCGCGATTGATGCCTGAAGGAATCAAGGGGGTGGTTTCCTCCAGAAACTGACTCAGATCCCGGCGCAGCAGTTCGATATCGCTCCCACAAGCCCTGAGCACCTCCAGCGCAGACGAATTCTCCAGCATGGCCAGCAGCAAGTGCTCTACCGTTATGTATTCGTGATGTTTCTCATGCGCATACTTGAATGCCGCATTGAGGGACTGTTCCAGTTCTTTACTCAACATGATGAGACTCTCTACGCATCTGTTAACCGTTCAGGCTTCTTCCATCGTGCACAACAACGGGTGCTGATGGCTCCTTGAGTATTCATTGACCTGCTGCACCTTGGTTTCTGCGATATCCCTGGTAAAGACACCGCATACGCCTACCCCCCGGCTATGTACATGCAGCATGATCTGAGTTGCCCTTTCTTCACTCATGGCAAAAAAACGCATCAGCACCTCGACCACAAAATCCATCGGGGTAAAGTCGTCGTTCAACAGTATCACCCTGTACAAGGGCGGCCTTTTGAGCCTGGGCCGGGCCTCCTGAACCGCAGTACCAGTCCCTGTACCATTATCGCCATCCTGTTCATCTTCGTCCCCATTATATGGCGATATCAGGTGCTCCGCGATGTTCTGTTTGCTATGCCAGTTCGGATTGCTCTTGCTCATGGATAAAATTTGACCAGGGGTTTTTTCTCAGGTTCAGTCATGTTCCCGCCGCAAATAACGCAAATAGGATTCGGTATGAATCGCCCGACGTAGTTGTTGTAAAGGAAGAATCCACATCTCATACATTGAAACGATCCACATAAACACGAACGCCATTGCCATGCCAGCCCCCCCTGCAATCACCAGCCAAGCGAAATGGGGCGACAACTTAGTCAACCACCAGGAAGCGATATCAGTCAACTGAAAGATAAATGGCATTGCCACTGCCATAGCCTTGAGGTACTCCGGTACCCCGGAAGCAAAACAGAAGATAATGCCGATGAACATAAATATGAAGGCGATGCCGAACAGATGTATGTGAGAGACACGCACTAGCGACTGCATGGTAGCCCCGGTATCGGTTGCAGCTCTTTTCCTGAGTTCTTCCAACTGGGTGAAGTCAGGTATCGAGGCATCGGCATGGTGGCACTTCACACATCTCTTATCGACAATGGGCTTGATTGTCTCCTCATAGTCCTTCTCCGGCGCCCCGTTGCGCACCCATTGCACGATCTGGAAGCGTTCATGAGGGGGGGCAAAAGGCTGCATCGGGCCATTGAGCATCAACTCCAACTTTGAACCAGAACGGTTACCATAATAACTGTAGACAATATCTTCGATGGACAAACCAAATTGTCCGTCGGCCATCCCATGGGTGAACAGGATCTGCAGCATGGCCACGAAGTAGCCGATCGCGATGATGAGTAGATACGAAGAAAACAAAACCTTGACTGAAAAGGGCAAATCTTTGAGCTGATAGGACATCACAATCCCTTGGGTTGATTTGGCAAACATCCCATTATTTTATCCCCATTTTCCTTTGGCAAGACGATCTATGGTGGTTTAGGTAAAATAGGTCATTTCTGGAGCAGTGTCAGTTGATGATTTGGAAGCCAAACGTCACCGTAGCCGCCGTAATCGAGCGAGACGACCGTTTCCTGCTGGTCGAAGAGGACATAGACGGCAAGCGCGTTTTCAATCAACCGGCGGGGCACCTGAAGGAGGGTGAAACCCTGCTCGAGGCAGTGACCCGTGAAGTACTGGAAGAGACAACTTACCACTTCGTACCCAAAGCGTTGGTGGCGATCCAGTTGTGGCACCCCCCCCAACAAAGCTTGACTTTCTTACGCTTTACTTTTTGTGGCCATCTCTCTCATCACGAACCCATGCGCCTGCTGGACCCAGACATCATCGCCGCAGCCTGGTTCGAGAGCCAAGACCTCGAACGGATAAGGCCCCGCTTGCGCAGTCCCTTGGTTTGGGAATCCATCGCCGCTTATCAAACCGGGCAACGCTTCCCCCTGGATCTCCTGCAATCATTTCTGTAATCATTTAGAATCCACCTCCCCCTTGGGATGCCTATGAACGCATCTGTAGCCACGAAACATCATGAGTGAAATTATTGTCGGCATGTCCGGAGGCGTCGACTCCTCGGTCACTGCACTCCAATTGCTTGAACAAGGCCATGCTGTGAGCGGCCTGTTCATGAAAAACTGGGATGAAGACGACGGCACCGAATATTGCACTGCACTGCGTGATCTGGAAGATGCGCAAAAGGTCTGCGACCGTCTTCAAATCGAACTGTACACGGTCAATTTTGCGGCGGAGTACTGGGACCTCGTGTTCACTCACTTTCTGGCCGAGTACCGTGCATCCCGTACTCCCAACCCGGACATCCTGTGCAACAAGCATATCAAGTTCAAGGCGTTTCTCGATTACGCTCTTGACTTGGGCGCCGAGGCTATCGCTACCGGGCACTATGCCCGGGTAGACCATCACATGGGGCATCATCAATTACTTCGAGGCATGGATGCCAATAAGGATCAGACCTATTTTCTCTATGCCATGGGACAGGAGGCACTCTCTAGAACCCTCTTTCCCATTGGCCATTTGAGCAAATCCAAAGTGCGCTCCATCGCTTCCAGGGCCGGTTTCCCCAATCACGACAAGAAAGACAGCACCGGAATCTGTTTTATCGGCGAACGCCGTTTCCGTGACTTCCTGCAACGTTACCTTCCGTCCCAGCCCGGCCCGATGCTCACCCCCGAAGGCGAACCGCTTGGTCAACACCAGGGGTTGATGTATTACACTCTGGGCCAACGCCAGGGGCTGGGCATCGGAGGGCGATCCGGCGCCGGCAACCAACCCTGGTATGTGGTCGAAAAGGATCTCGCCCGGAATACCCTGATCGTCGCCCAGGGCCATGATCACCCCATGCTCTTCGAACGTACCCTGGAAACCGCGCAGATGGAATGGCTGGCAGGCGACCCGCCAGCTTCTGCTTTCCGTTGTACCGCCAAGATCCGCTACCGCCAGTCTGACCAGCCCTGCCAGGTAGAACGAATCTCGGATGACCGGTTCCGGGTGGTTTTCGATCAGCCCCAACGCGCCATGACACCCGGCCAGTCGGCGGTATTCTATGACGGCGAGGTTTGTCTGGGTGGTGGTATCATCGAAACTGTAGGCACGGGCAAGACAACTCACTCCAAAAACTCCATGGACTCAGAATCATGCATACAGGATTGACAGCGATCTCTCCCATCGACGGCCGCTACGCCGACAAGAATGAGGCCCTGAGACCCATTTTCAGTGAATATGGACTGATTCGCTATCGCGTGCTGGTGGAAATCCGTTGGCTCGAAACCCTGGCTGCCGAGCCTGCCATCAGCGAGATTTCCCCGCTATCGCCTGAGACAGTTCATTGGCTGGAACAAACCCTGACCAATTTCAGCGAGGCAGATGCCGCCAGGGTCAAGGAGATCGAGCGCACCACCAACCACGACGTCAAGGCGGTGGAATATTTCCTCAAGGAGAAAATTTCCGGCCAGGAGGAACTGGTCCGAATCGCCGAGTTCTTTCATTTTGCCTGCACCTCCGAGGATATCAACAACCTGGCTTATGCGCTGATGGTCAGAGAAGGGCGGGATTCCGCCCTCCTTCCCCTGATTGACACCGTGATCGAGGAAATCACCCTGCTGGCCCATCGTACCGCTGCCAGGGCAATGCTGTCGCGCACCCACGGACAACCTGCCACCCCCACCACCCTGGGCAAGGAGATGGCTAATTTTGTCTATCGTTTGAAACGCCAGCGACAACAACTGGAACAGATTGAAATTCTCGGTAAGACCAATGGTGCAGTGGGCAATTACAATGCCCATACCATCGCCTACCCTGAAGTGGACTGGGAACAACTCTCCAGGCACTTCGTGGAAGGGCTGGGGCTGTGTTGGAACCCATACACCACCCAGATCGAACCTCACGACTGGCTGGCCGAATTCTTTGATGCACTGACCCGGATCAATACCATTCTCATGGACATGGACCGTGATCTCTGGGGATATATTTCCCTGGGTTATTTCCGCCAGAAGCCCATTGCAGGCGAGGTGGGTTCATCCACTATGCCGCACAAGGTCAATCCCATCGATTTCGAAAATTCCGAGGGCAATCTGGGTATTGCCAATGCCGTCGCCCGACACTTGGCTGAAAAGCTGCCCATCTCTCGCTGGCAAAGGGATTTGACCGACTCCACCGCACTGAGGAACCTGGGTGTGGTGGCGGCGCATAGCCGCATTGCCCTGCAGAGTACGCTCAAAGGACTTGCCAAACTGGAACTGGACGAGGAGCGTCTGGCCGAGGATCTGGAAGCCAACTGGGAGGTATTGGGGGAAGCCGTACAGACGGTAATGCGCCGCTATGGAATCGAAGAGCCCTATGAAAAACTAAAGACCCTGACCCGAGGGCGCCGCATCGATGCCGACGCCCTTCAGCGCTTCATCACTGAACTCGACATTCCGCCAGAGGCCAAAAACCGTCTCTTGTCATTGACTCCGGCGACCTACACCGGCCTGGCCCAAAAGCTTGCAGAAAAGATCTAAGTTTTGTGAACCGGGTCACGTCAGAATTCTATCGATGTGCCAAACTTCTGAACATGGTTGTCGTGCAGGATGGTGGTGAATCTGCCCTCTATCCCCTCCTCCCTCCACTGCCACCCCTTGACGACCTAACCCCAGGATGCACCAGGATGGTTGCGGCTGGGGTTTTTTCTTTCCCACGATGAACAGGATCTGGAGCGGATTGCTATTGGCTTCCCTTGTCACAGGAAGCATCCGCTACTTCCTGTGTGAGGATACCGAGGTGTTCGGGCGTATGCTCACCAGCCTGTTCACCATGGCCAAGACCGGTTTCGAGATTGCCCTGGGGTTGACCGGAGTGCTGGCATTGTGGCTGGGCATACTCAAGATAGGTGAACAGGCTGGTGCAGTCAGGCTCCTGACCCGGCTTCTCAGTCCGCTGTTGCATCGCCTGATGCCGGACATCCCCAAGGATCATCCCGCACTGGGAGCCATCACTATGAATCTGGCCGCCAATGCCTTGGGACTCGACAATGCCGCCACACCAATGGGCATCCAGGCCATGCGGGAACTACAGAAACTCAATCCCAGGCCGGACACGCTCACCAACGCTCAAATCTTGTTCCTGGTCATCAACACCTCTGCAGTCACGCTGATACCCGTAGCGGTATTCACCTATCGGGCCCAATTGGGCGCATCGAACCCCACCGATGTCTTTCTGCCGATTCTGTTGGCGACCTATTGCTCTACTCTGGCCGGCCTGTTCGCAGTTGCCGCGGTGCAAGGGCTGCGACTGTGGGACCCCGTGGTCCTGGCTTATTTACTTGGGCTTGGCGGCATCATTGCTGGCCTGGCCTTTTCACTCACCGGACTCACCCAGGAAACCATGCAGGCCCGCTCGGCATTGATCAGCCAGGTTTTGCTACTGGGCTTGATTGCTGCTTTCCTGGTGGCCGCCTGGATCCGTGGAGTCAATGCCTATGAGTGCTTTCTGGAAGGCGCCAAGGAAGGATTTCAGACTGCAGTCACCATCATTCCCTACTTGGTGGCGATGTTAGTCGCCATTGGCCTGCTAAGAGCCAGCGGGATCATGGATTTGGTTCTGACGGGGTTGCGTGGTATTTTTACCAGTTACGCTGTCGATGTTCGTTTCCTGGATGCCTTGCCCACTGCCTTGATGAAACCTTTCAGTGGCAGCGGCGCGCGGGCCATGATGATCGATGCCATGCAAACCCATGGCGCCGACTCACTGGCAGGGCGGATCGCTTCCATCATGCAGGGCAGTACCGAAACCACCTTTTACGTGCTGGCGGTCTACTGTGGTGCAGTGGGTATCCGACGGATCCGCCACGCGCTGGCCTGCGGGCTGCTGGCGGACATCGCCGGGTTGACAGCAGCAATTTTCGTTGGATATTGGTTTTTCGGCTGACACACATGCAAGTGGCATTTGAAACTTTGGGTTGTCGTCTCAATGAGGCAGAATCTGAATCCTGGGCCAGGCTGTTTCACGCCCAGGGAGCCGCCATCGTCCCCACCCCCCAGGCCGATGTGGTAGTGCTCAATACCTGCGCCGTGACCGGCGAGGCGATGCGCAAATCCCGCCAGACCATTCGCCGTCTCAAACGTACCAATCCCACCGCACTGCTGGTCGTCAGCGGCTGCTACGCCACACTTCATCCCACCGAAGCCGCCAAGGCCCTGGGTGTGGATCTGGTGGTCCTGAATCGTGACAAGGACCAGCTGGTGGAGCTGACCCGCCGCCTTTTACCTGCTCAGCCGGTGATGACGGAAGGGCGATTGTTCCCGCCCAGCCGCCAACGGGCCTTCATCAAAGTCCAGGACGGCTGCCGCCACCGTTGCACCTTCTGCATCGTGACCGTCGCCCGTGGCGAGGAACGCAGCCGTCCAGTGGATGCCATCGTTGATGAGATCCACCAATTACGTAATGAGGGTATCCAGGAAGCGGTCCTCAGCGGTGTGCATCTGGGGGGTTATGGCGGCGACCTGGGACTCAGGTTATCCGAGCTGATCGATGCCCTTTTGAGCAAAACCGATCTGCCCCGCCTGCGCCTCGGTTCTCTCGAGCCCTGGGAGCTGGAGCAGGATTTCTTCGATTTGCTGCGCAACCCCCGCATGATGCCTCACCTTCACTTACCCCTGCAAAGTGGTTCCGATGCTGTGCTCAAGCGGATGGCAAGACGTTGTCATAGCGCTGATTTCACACAATTGGTCAGGCAAGCCAAATCCTACCGACCTGATCTGAATCTGACCACGGATATCATCGTTGGTTTTCCTGGGGAAACAGAGAAGGACTTTGACAAAACCCTGGATCTGGCACAGGAAATAGGCTTTGCCCATATCCATATCTTTCCCTATTCCCCACGGCAGGGAACAGCCGCGGCTGGTTTCCCAGATCAAGTGCCCGACAGGATCAAAAAAGATCGTAGTCGCCGCTTACGTCAACTGGCAGCCACACTTCGCCGCCAGGCTCTGGAAGGTCATCTCGGTCACACTCAGCCGGTTTTGTTGGAACAGGGCCGGGAGGCGGAAGGACGGCGCATCTTCTCAGGATACACTCCCCATTATCTGCGAGCCAGAGTGGAGGTACCCACGGAAGCCGACCTCACCAACACGATCCGAGCAATCCGCCTGACCTCACTGACCCCTGAGGGGGATCAATTCATCGGGGAACTGGCTTAACGCCGCGCATTGACGAAATAAACCGTTGCGGCAATCACCGCTGCCGGAGGCATCACTATGTTCAAAATTGGTACCCCGATGCCAAACATCACTACACCGCCCAAGGTCAGGGTCCCAAGTCGCGCCTGACCCAGCAATTGGCGCTGCTCGGGAAAAAGGATGCCGTGATTGGCAAGCGGGTAGGCCGTGTATTCCAGCCCCAGAAACCAAGCATTGAAGAACATCCATAGCAAAGGAGCCACCAGATTGATCCCGGGAATGAACGACAGAATGGCCAGTGGCAGCGCACGCACCACAAAATAGACCAGGCGCCTCAACTCCGCCCCCATTTCCCTTACCACAGCCTTGAGCAGACTCTCTTCAGCAGCCTGCGGGGGGCTACCAGTCATCAACTCTTCGGTCCGCTGTGCCAACCTGTCATAGAAAGGGGAGGCCAGAAGATTAGCTATCAGGGTAAAACTGAAAAATGTGATCAGGATAAATGCCAACCCGAACAAAGGCCAAAGCAACCATCGCAACCAGTCAAGCCAGCCGGGGATCAACCAGTCCAGAAAATCGGCAAAGAAATAACCAGCCAAACCAAAGGCGCCGGCAAACAATACCAGATTGATGAGAAGAGGAATGACGATGAATTTACGCAATTCGGCCTTTCTGAGCAAGGCCAGCCCCTGCCCAAGGCAATGTAGTGCATAAACGGGATTATTCAGTTTTCTGACGTCATATTCAATCGAATGCATACGGTACGGTCCATGAATTGTTTCCAATACTCAAGGAGAACCTGACAAGTCCCCTATGATCCTTCAACGCTTCATTGTACCGTTACCGGCAGGCGATGAGTCACTCTTATCATTGATTTTTGTAAAGACACCGAACTTAGAAGCTGGACCCTAAGCGGCTAAGGAATGATGATGATCCTGCTGGAGTGATGAGTAACACGACAATGTATTCTTCCTGGCGAACATAGCTTCGACCACTGCCGAGCGATCTGGAATTCCATCGAATGCTGTCGCCAATCTGGCCAAATAGGGATAACGGATTCCTCTATGCTCACATGGTGACCCGATTACCTCCATCTCCATACCAAGACTACCGACAATACGCATGATTGAACGACGGCACAGAAACATCCAGTAATCGATAGCGTGGTTCTCGCTATACTCTTTGGTAGCCCGAATCAAGCCCAACAAGACTTCCGGTTCGCTCACACGCGTTTCACCACCATGGCGACGGAATGATTTTAGAATGGAGAGTCGGGATAGCTCCGCGAAGTTAGCATGCTTTGCCACCCCAGATGGAAGGCAGGTTCTCGTCAGCTCGGCCATGGGCAGAGATTCTGGCCCCCCCTGTACCAGCCTGGCAGCCCCCACCCATTGTCCACTCAATTTATGTTGGATCAGGAAATGGATAGAGTGCACATCAAATTTATCAATCTCTTGATGGGTATTGATGCAAGCGGTTGGCTCAAACTGCTTTTCCAGACAGTACACCTGATAGCGCAGGTTGAAATGTATCTCTTTGCTCGCTTCCGTATCTGCAATGACCGCCCTGTAAAGCCCGTCGAACATGCCTCTCCCCTTCCTTCCAAATTCAATTGCTTATATTTACGCTTTATATAGCAGGCAACATTCAAGCCAAAAACCGAATGCGATACAAATAAACCCTTGAAACTCTACGTGTTAATATGCTTTAACTCAAGAATTACCAATAAAATCTTTCCATACTGCCAGAAAACATGTCGCCATAAGGCGACGCATTTTTCCTGACATTCCACATCCTTTTGATTTTAATAATTATTTATACTGTCTCCTTTTGGCGACAGTCACAAGATTGACAACCTTTCACCTGCGAATTGAAGCAGGAATCCGCGAGATTTGGTCGATCCTGGTAAATACGAGTCTTATTACAGATTTCATGCAACATCAATCATTTATCATGAGTGATATCGTTGTCCCCCCCCAATCCCTCAATGGGGCTCCTGTTTTTTTCGAGCCATCTGCTTTACTCACGCGGCTGATTATGAAAAAACTATCAAAGCCAAAATCTCATGATGTACGCCATTGAAATCACCCATCCGGGCGGCCCCAACGTTTTACGGCTGACTCAACGTCCCAAACCACATCCAGGTCCGGAAGAGGTTCTGATCCGGGTGGCTGCGGCGGGTGTCAATCGGCCTGATATTATGCAACGTGAGGGGTTGTACCCGCCACCTCAAGGAGCCTCGGATATTCCTGGATTGGAAGTCGCAGGAATCATCACACAGGTGGGCGAGGGAGTCAGCCAATGGCAACCTGGTGACTCCGTCTGTGCACTCCTGACAGGCGGAGGCTATTCCCAGTATTGTGTGGCAACAGCGACACTTTGCCTGCCAATACCCTCAGGAATGAATGTTACCCAGGCAGCGGCTCTTCCCGAAACCTATTTCACCGTCTGGACGAATGTTTTCCAGCACGGGCAGTTGAAGCATGGTGAGAGATTTCTGGTCCATGGCGGGGCAGGGGGGATCGGCACCACAGCCATCCAGCTCGCTGCAGGGCTCCGCAACGCACAGATCTACACCACTTGCGGAAGCTTTGAAAAATGCCGCTTTTGTGAAAAGCTGGGCGCCCAGGTTGCCATCAACTATCAGCGAGAGAACTTTGCCGAAAGAATAGCCATGTTGACCAATGGCGAGGGAGTCAATCATATCCTCGATATCATCGGCGGTTCCTATCTGCAATCCAATCTAAAATCCCTCGCTTTCGATGGACGACTGGTGATCATTGCAGTCCAGGAAGGACATCACGCTGAAATCAATCTGCTACCCATTTTCCTTAAGCGGTTGACTTTAACAGGGTCTACTCTGCGCTCCCGACGAGTGCAAGAAAAGAGCCTCATCGCCCGACAGCTGCTAGACGAAGTCTGGCCACTCTTTGAGTCCGCTCAGATCCGGCCCATCATCCAAACCACTCTGCCTTTGGCTCAGGCTGCAGAAGCACACAGAATACTGGAGAACCATGAACATATTGGCAAAATCATTCTGACACCCTGACTCCTGCGCAAATCCGAACTAGACTTTAGTGGAGCAGACACCCTCATCTCATGATATATAGCACAGCATGACCTCATCGAAAAAATCGGCCATGCGGATTGTACCAGTTACGGCGTCCCGAGAAACGAATCCCTTGCCCCCAATGCAAATATCACGGCATACAGTTTAATTATCGATAATGACTGACCTACCCTTTCCTCCAAACCCTGAGGATGCTGCAGACTGGCTTGCCGGGCTTGAAAAAGCAGGCCCCAAAGTCCGTGCTCATCGGTTATACCAATCGCTCATGGTGCTAAATAAGATTCCTCTTGAAGCAACGGAACGTTTCCCTTTGCTTGAGACTCTGCGCCCCGGTATTTTTGCCACTTCCAACATCTTGGCAGTGGAGTTCGCCGCCCTGTCTCCACCTCTCGGCGAATCAGCCAGGAACACCGCCAAGCTAAGCGCTTTTCTGCACCATGAGCTTGCATTGGGGTACGAGCAGCTTCCAACTGATCAAACGCCACTGGCAGGGCAACGCGCTCTGGCATCGCTTGGGCAGATGATTCTGCGTGTCATCCAGCTTGGGGAGCCCCTCGCCGCCAGCGCATGGCGGCGACTTTTTAAACATTACCGCCAAGGGATCGACGAAGGCTGGCTTAACTTACCAGCGCCAGAACCACTATCTTATTCTGATTTTTTTTCTGCACTCGACCAAATCAAATGTATCCTGGCATTCGTTGCATTAACTCCTATGCGATACGATTGCGCATCGTTAACCCACCTCTATAGCTATTTGGAAAAGCACAAAGACCAGATCACCATCAGCGATACACCAACTTCGGCCTTATGGTTTTTCGATCCCCAACAAGCCCAAGGCCCTCGTCCAGTCAATCAATTCCCTGCCACCAGTCACACCATCCGTTATTTGGTTGTTGCAATCAAGGAATCACAAGAGCTGCCGGAATCCGTGAGTAGAAGATGGCGGCATCATTTTGACCAACTTTCCGAGTTGGAGTACTCAAAAGAGAAAAGGATAGATGAATTATGGTGCGGCTGGGAATGCTCGCTCTCTGAACTCAGACAATATCAGCGCACTCCTCATCAGGAGACAGAATGGTTATCGGTCCCTGAATTCGAGGTGATCCTGCCTGATGCACCCTCAGTCAACAACGATACAGATTCCGACTGGCACCGACCACACCGTCACATCAACGGCCTGTTAAAACAATGCCCCCACGATTCATTAGCGATTCTGGAAACCAACATCGGCCTTCGCCCCGGAGACTTGGTGGGTTTAAAACTGCTGGATGAAACGATCATGATGTCAATCATACGTTGGGCACGACCTGGAACATTCGGCAACCAAGGACGGTATGGATTGGAACTGCTGGAAGGTGAGATCAGGAGGGTCAAAGCCATCACCCCCGGATTAGGACCTAGCCCTGCAATCCATATTGTTTCTCCAGACCAGGGGGGGGGGCTGTTGCTGCCTCAGGTAAGATTGAAACCTGGCATGTCGATTCTGGTAGGGGAACACGATTTCAGGATCGCCAAATTATTGGAGTGGAGCAACGATTTCTGCGCCTACCAACTGGCCCATTGAAGGCGTCTTCCTATATTATGTTAGGATGTTTTTGCTCCGCATCGACATTCATCAACTAAGGAATCTGCGCCGTCTATCTCTGGAACCCGCTGCACACATCAACCTGATTACCGGCCCCAACGCCAGTGGCAAAACCTCGTTTCTTGAGGCGATCCACCTTCTCAGCTACTCCCGCTCTTTTCGTACCTCGCGTAGTGCGGATCTCATCAGCCATGGAAGTGATTCCCTAATGGTTTCCGGCCGGCTATTGAATGATGGAAGCGAGCGACGTATCGGCATAGGCTTCCAGAGAAACCAACGGGAACTCAAACTCGACGGGCAGAGAGTGAACTCCAGGGCAGAGATGCTCAGGGCGTTCCCGGTTCGACTCATCGATCCATCTCGCCATGCGTTGATGGATGAAACACCACGCGTAAGACGCCGCCTCCTCGACTGGGGAGTGTTTTATTTCGATGCATCCTATCTGCCAGTGTGGCGCAACTACCGACGTTCCCTGGGGCAACGCAATGCCGCCCTCAAAGCCAGGGACCGTGAAAGCACAATACTATGGGGACGCGAGGTGGCGAAATACGGTAAAATAGTGTGCTGCTGCCGACATGACTATCTAAAGGCGTTACAAGCAAACTTTGGGATAATTGCCCGGCAACTGGGTTTGGAAGGAAATCTGGAACTGCGTTATCTCCCTGGTTGGACAGGGGAAAAGGACCTGTCGACTGCATTAACCGACGATCTCGGCAGGGATCTTCGCTATGGTTGCACACACAGTGGTCCTCACCGTGACGATTTCATGGTCTATTTTGATACGCAGCCTGTGCGCCGGTGTTTTTCCCGTGGTCAAATGAAACTATTGGTCTATGCCCTGATCGTGGCCCAAGGTAGAACGATGAAGCAACCAGGCTGTCTGTTGATCGATGACTTGGCATCGGAGCTAGACCCTGAGAATCAGGCACTTTTGGGCAAATTGCTCGTCCATTCGAAAGAACAGATTTTCATTACGGCCACCCACCCGGATCCTGTAGCCAACATGCTACCCCACGTGGACCAGGTGTTTCACATGAAACAAGGCAACGTGGTGCCTACGTGAGATGAGTCCTTGAGCATAAATCAAGATATCCATACAGGGCTCAGGTGGACAACCAGGGTACCCCACTGCTTAAGCGCGACTTTAGTTGATCTGCCGTGGCCAAGCATGCGATGCAGGAATACCTAGTCCCGCCAGCATCGTAATTTCAATCATGAAAAGCGACTGAAACGACAAGCGAGCACGGCGCTGCACTTCTGGCTTGCACAGTGAATCATTGGTCTGAAAGACAGTTTTTTAGGTCCCCATGTTACCAGCCATCTTCGGATAAGGTATATGACGAGAAAAGCAACCGCAGAAACATACGATAGCTCGAACATCCAAGTACTAAAAGGTCTGGAGGCCGTACGCAAACGCCCAGGCATGTACATCGGGGACACCGATGATGGGACGGGACTCCACCATATGGTTTTCGAGGTGGTGGACAATGCCATCGACGAAGCTTTGGCAGGTTACTGTACCAACATCACTGTCACCATACATGCCGATGGTTCAGTTTCAGTTGAAGACGATGGTCGGGGAATACCGGTCGATATACTGAAGGAAGAAGGGCGACCAGCGGCCGAGGTCATCATGACCGTTCTTCATGCCGGAGGTAAATTCGACGCCAACGCCTACAAGGTTTCCGGAGGTCTACACGGAGTTGGCGTTTCTGTGGTCAATGCTCTGTCGGAAGAACTGATCCTGGAAATCAAACGCAACGGCAGACATTACCGTCAGCTCTATCAGATGGGCGATCCGATCACCCCCCTGGAAGAAATCGGAACGTCAAAACACACCGGTACCAAGGTTCGGTTCAAACCCAGTCCGGACATATTCGGTGATACGGAATTCCATTACGACATCCTGGCAAAACGCCTGCGCGAACTGTCCTTCCTAAATTCCGGGGTACGTATCGTACTGCGTGACGAACGTTGTGATCGTGAAGACGTATTTAAGTTCGAGGGGGGCATCAGAGCATTTGTCGAACAGCTGGCCCGCAACAAGACCCCACTGTTTGACAAGATTTTGCACATTCAGGGAGAAAGGGACGGCATCACGGTCGAAGCCGCACTGGTGTGGACCGATACCTATCAGGAGACCGTCTTCTGCTACACCAACAACATCCCCCAAAAAGACGGTGGCACACACTTGGCGGGATTCCGCGCCGCGCTCACGCGCACGCTCAATCAATACCTGGATTCCCAGGGGCTGATCAAAAAACACAAGATCCACCCCAGCGGGGACGATATCCGTGAGGGTCTGACTGCCATTCTGTCAGTGAAGGTACCCGATCCCAAGTTCTCCTCGCAGACCAAGGAGAAACTGGTTTCTTCAGAAGTCAAGCCGGTTGTAGAGCAGATCATCGCGGAGAAATTGCAAGATTTTCTTCTCGAAGTTCCCCAGGCCGCAAAAGCCATCGCCGGCAAGATCATCGACGCCGCCAGGGCCCGGGAGGCCGCCCGCAAGGCGCGTGAGATGACCAGACGCAAGACTGCCCTGGACATGGGCGGATTGCCGGGTAAGCTCGCCGACTGTCAGGAAAAG
>CAYUPV010000009.1:0-29766 GCA_964445885.1 uncultured Methylococcales bacterium | reverse complement strand
AAGGTGGAGAAATACGCCACCAGCTCCTCGCGATAGGCCCGCCTTTCTTCCAGGGTCCCCAGGGAATTGATCTGCAGCTCCAGCTTGTCCTCGATTCCCAGCGCCCGCCACCAGTAGCGGTTGAGCAGAATCAGCTCAGCGTCGATATCCGGGCCCAGCATGCCATAGGCCTCGACACCCAGCTGATGGAACTGGCGGTAACGGCCCTTCTGAGGACGTTCGTGACGAAACATGGGACCCTGGTACCAAAGGCGCAGATTGGCACCACGCAACAGGGCGTGTTCGATGCAGGCACGCACACAGCCGGCAGTGCCTTCCGGGCGCAGGGTCAACGATTCCCCGTTACGGTCGGTGAAGGTATACATCTCCTTCTCGACGATATCGGTCACTTCACCGATCGAACGCCTGAACAATTCGGTCTTTTCCACGATCGGCAGGCGGATCTGCTGGTAGCCATAGCTCGCCAGTCCCTGGTTGAGGATCGCCTCGACGGCTTGCCAAAGGGGGGTCTCCCCGGGAAGGATATCGTGCATTCCCCGCACGGATTGCAATTTGCTTCCTGTCATTGCCTGGATCCGGTTTGTTTCGATAACACCCGTGTTCTCACCTTGACGATATCAATCTTCATTCAACCGCTTGCGGTAACTCTCTGCAGCCTGGGAATCCCCCAGCGCCGTTTCGATCTGATAACCCAGACGCAGCATTTCCTGATCGGGCTCTTTGACTTTGGATTCATACCGCTGCAGAAATGCCCTGGCGGAAAGGAATTGACCCTGTTGCGCCTTCACTCTCGCCATTGCGGCCAGGGCATTGGGGGAATCAGGATTGAGTTCAAGCGCCTGGCGAAGCCACTTCTCGGCCTCTTCGAGCTCGCCGGCAGCCAGGGCACACTCCCCGGCGTTGGCCATGGGAATCCAGCGATTGGCATAGAGCCTGTCGTTGGCCGCCCTGGTCAACAACTCTAGTCCTTCCTCCTTTTCTCCACGCTCGCACAAAAAGCGACCATAATTGTTGACGATTCGCGGATCGTCCGGGCTCAGATCGAGCGCTTTCAGGTAATGTTTTTGTGCCTTGTCGAACATCTCCAACTGCTCGTACAACACCGCAATCGATCCATGGGCCTCCGCGTTGTCCGGATCCAACTTGATTGCCTTTTTGAGTTCCTTGACCGCGATCAGCGGTTGGCCTTCCGACAGATAAGCGGCACCCATCTGGGTATAGATTTGGGACAATTTGTGTTTGTCGATCGGTTTTTGTTCCGGTAATTCCGGACCTGACGACGCGCAGGCACTCAAAAAAAAGACCAGCGAGCAGGCGACGAATCGAATCAGATCATTGCCTCGGTGAAACATTGTCATCACCCTGCCATCACTTCCAACGGCGTTGTGTGTTGCCTGGGACACGATTTCGCATTGACCTTGCCGACCAGCTGACCACAGGCGGCATCGATGTCATCCCCCCGGGTCCGCCTGACCGTGGCCAGATACCCCGCCCCCTGCAGAATCGCCTGGAATCTCTCGATCGCCCCCTGGGAGGAGCGTTCGAAGGGAATGCCTTCGAAACGATTGAAAGGAATCAGGTTGATCTTGGAAGGAATATGGCTCAACAGTTTGACCAGTCTTCTGGCATCGGCGACCGAATCGTTGACCCCATCGATCATCACATATTCCCAGGTGATCTTACGCCCGCGTTGACGTTCCGAATGGATGAAGCGGTGACAGGCGTCCAGCAGCTGTCGCAAGGGATACTTGCGGTTGATCGGCACCAGCCGGTTGCGCAATTCGTCCGTGGTGGCATGCAGGGACACGGCCAGGCTGGCATCCGAGCACTGGGCAAGACGGTCGATGGCCGGCACCAACCCGGCCGTGGAGACGGTCACCCGCCGTTTGGCCAGTCCATAGGCCAGATCGTCCATCATCAGCTCCAGGGCAGGCATCACGGCATCGAAATTGAGCAGCGGTTCCCCCATGCCCATGAGTACCACATTGGTGATTTTTCCCCCTCCCAGGGCGCGCTGAGCCTGCCACACCTGGCCGATGATTTCCGCAGTCGACAGGTTGCGGCTGAATCCCTGCCTGGCGGTGGCGCAGAAAGCGCAGTTCAGAGCGCATCCCACCTGGGAAGAGACGCAAAGCGTGCCACGGGTGGCTTCGGGAATGAACACCGTCTCTATCCGATTGCCGTCGGCCAGGGACATCAACCATTTGCTGGTGCCATCGTTTGAGATCTGGGTCTTGACCACTTCGGGCAGCTCCAGGCAGGTCTCTTCCCGAAGACGCGCTCTGAGGGCCTTGCTCAAGTCCGTCATGTCGTCGAAGTCGACCACGCCCCGCTCGTGGATCCATTTGAGCACCTGTCGGGCACGAAAGCTCTTTTCCCCGATCTGGACAAAGAATTCTTCCAGCGCCTGCCGTTCCAGACCGAGAAGATTCACTCTGACCTGCCGGCAATCGGCGGATGAGTCGCCGTGGCAATGATCAGGAGCGGGAGAAGATTTCATCATCTTTGAAGAAATAGGCAATTTCCCAGGCAGCGGTCTCAGGGCCATCGGATCCATGAACGGCATTGGCCTCGATGCTGGCACCGAAATCGGCGCGAATGGTGCCCGGGGCAGCTTCCCTGGGATCGGTGGCACCCATCAACTCACGATTTTTGGCAATGGCGTTTTCACCTTCGAGCACCTGCACCACGACCGGACCTGAAATCATGTATTCCACCAGTTCGCCAAAGAAGGGCCTGTCCTTGTGAACCGCGTAAAATCCTTCCGCCTGCTCACGGGTCAAATGCATCATCCTCATAGCAGCGATTGCCAACCCGGCCTTCTCGAACCGGCTGAGGATCTCTCCGATCACGTTCCTGGCTACCGCATCGGGCTTGATAATCGAAAACGTGCGTTCAATTGCCATGGGTCCCTCTTTCAAAGTCATGGATTAGTTGATAAAAACTCTTTATTTTACCTGACAATGCCTCCCGGAGGGAAACTGGGATGACAATGTCTTTACTCCTACCAATCCATATTTCTATTTTACGTCGTATAATGGTCGGTTTTTAGGCGCCTGCAGCCCCTATTTGAGTCCTCTCCCGAGGCCTTGGGAATTGGCTGTGGCTACCCATGCAACCAATGACGAGATCAAACATGGCCGTAAAAAACCGCCTCCATCGAAGCGAACTCGCCGTTCCCGGCAGTAACCCCAGAATGCTGGAAAAAGCGCCGCAGGCAGGCGCGGACATCGTGTTCCTGGACCTGGAAGACGCTGTCGCACCCGACGACAAGGAACAGGCCCGCCGCAATATCATCGATGCCCTCAACCAGTACGACTGGTCCAAGTGCTCGGTATCGGTACGCATCAACGGTCTCGATACCCATTATTGTTATCGGGACGTGGTAGAGGTCGTGGAACAGGCCGGAGACAAACTCGACACGATCCTGATCCCCAAGGTCAACGGCCCGGAAGATGTCCACTTCGTCGCCACCCTGCTGGACCAGATCGAACAGGCCAAAAGGCTCGAGCCCATCAACCTGCATATTCTGATCGAGACCGCGGGGGGAATGGACAACGTCCGGGAGATCGCCCGTGCCTGCCCGGAAAGGCTGGAAGCAATGGTGTTCGGCGTGGCCGACTATGCTGCCTCCATTCAGGCGCGTACCACCAACATCGGGGGCGCCAACCCGGACTATTCGATGCTGACCGACCCTCCGGAAACCGGGCAGCGTGAGCGCCATTGGGGGGATCAGTGGCATTTCGCCATTGCCCGCATGGTGGTTGCCTGCCGGGCCAATGGTTTGCGCCCGATCGATGGTCCTTTCGGTAACTTTGGCGACCCCGATGGCTATCTGGCCGCGGCGCGCCGGGCGGCGGCGTTGGGATGCGAGGGCAAATGGGCCATCCATCCTTCACAGATCACCCTGGCCAACGAGGTATTCACCCCCTCTGACGCTGAAGTCGACAAGGCACGCCGAATCCTGAACGCCATGCAAGAAGCCGCCAAAGCGGGCAGGGGGGCTGTCTCCCTGGATGGCCGCCTGATCGATGCCGCTTCGATTCGCATGGCGGAAAACCTGATTGCCAGGATCGAACAAATCAACGCCCGTCAACACTGAAGGGCAAGCCAAATGCAAAGGAGATTTGAACCTTGAATATTCACGAATATCAAGCCAAAGATCTGCTCAGATCCTTTGGTGTCGCGGTGCCTGCCGGCAACGTTGCGTTTTCCGACAGCCAGGCCCAGGCGGTCGCCGAGCAGATAGAAGGTGACCGATGGGTCGTCAAAGCCCAAATCCATGCCGGAGGACGCGGCAAGGCAGGTGGCGTCAAGGTGGCAGGCACCATCGAAGAGGTAGGACGACTCACCGATGAAATGATCGGCATGACCCTGGTGACCCACCAGACCGGTCCCCAGGGAAGGATCGTCAGGCGTGTTCTGGTGGAGGAAGCGAGTGATATCCGTGACGAGTTCTACCTCAGCTTCGTCATCGATCGGACAAGCCAGCGGATCACCATCGTCGCCTCAAGGGAAGGCGGTATGGAAATCGAGGAAGTGGCCCGCAACAGTCCTGAAAAAATCATTACCGAAACCATCGATCCGGCCCTGGGGCTGGCGGATTTTCAGTGCCGTAAGGTGGCTGCTGCCTTGGGGATGCACGACAAGCAACGGATGTCACAGATGGTCAGGATCATGAAGCGTCTCTACCGTTGCTTCCGTGACAAGGATGCCCTGCAGGTCGAGATCAATCCGCTGGCCCAGGTCGCCGGTGACAAATTGATCTGCCTCGACGCCAAGTTCAATTTCGATGACAACGCCTTGTACCGTCATCCCGATATCAATGAACTTCGTGATCTGGAAGAGGAAGATCCGAAGGAAGTCGAAGCCTCCGGGCATGATCTGAACTATATCGCCCTGGACGGTGACATCGGCTGTATCGTCAACGGCGCAGGTCTGGCCATGGCAACGATGGATGCGATCACCCTGCACGGCGGGCGGCCAGCGAACTTTCTCGACGTGGGCGGGGGGGCCTCACCGGAGAAGGTGACCAATGCCTGTCGGATCGTCATGGAAGATCCCAATGTGAAAGCCCTGTTGGTCAATATCTTCGCCGGCATCAACCGTTGCGACTGGATAGCCACCGGGCTGATCCAGGCATACACCACCCTCAACATCGATCTCCCCATGGTGGTCCGGCTGGCCGGCACCAACGTGGAGCAGGGCCGCAGGATTCTGGAAGAATCCAAACTGCCTTTCGTCCAAGCGGGCAATCTCGATGATGCTGCCACCAAAGCCGTTGCAACCGTCAAGGGAGAATAGACATGAGTGTATTCGTCAACAAGCAGTCCCGGGTCATCTTTCAGGGCTTCACCGGCCAGCACGCCACCTTTCATGCCGAGGAAGCGATCAATACCGGCACCCAGGTGGTGGGTGGCGTGACACCGGGCAAAGGCGGCGCCAACCATCTGGGACTGCCGGTGTTCGATACCGTCGCCGAAGCGGTCAGGCAAACCGGCGCCGATGTTTCGGCCATCTTCGTACCCCCTGCCTTTGCCGCCGATGCCATCATGGAAGCGATCGACGCTGGAATCAAAGTGGCGGTCAGTATCGCTGACGGCATCCCGGTACAGGACATGATCCGTGTCCAGCGATATCGCCAGATACGCTGGGAAGCCCTCAATGAGACTTGTATGGTGATCGGTCCGAACACCCCGGGCATCATCACTCCTCAGGAATGCAAAGTGGGCATCATGCCGGCCCACATCTATCAACCGGGTCGCATCGGTGTCGTCTCCCGCTCGGGCACCCTCAACTATGAGGCGGTGGAGCAGATGACGGCATTGGGGCTGGGGCAGTCCACATCGGTCGGAATCGGCGGGGACCCGGTCAACGGCACCGATTTCGTCACCGTGCTCAAAGCCTTCGAAGAGGATCCGGACACTGACGCGGTG
The DNA here is from genome assembly GCA_964445885.1 of uncultured Methylococcales bacterium. Taxonomy (GTDB): domain Bacteria; phylum Pseudomonadota; class Gammaproteobacteria; order Methylococcales; family Methylothermaceae; genus Methylohalobius. Next base: position 23,830 of record CAYUPV010000009.1, on the reverse strand, counting down.
GTCATGATCGGCGAGATCGGAGGCCCTCAGGAAGTGGCTGCCGCGCGCTGGGCCAAGGAGAACATGAGCAAACCCGTGATCGGCTTCGTGGCGGGCCTGTCGGCGCCTCCCGGGCGGCGCATGGGGCACGCCGGCGCCATTATCGCCGGAGAGGACGATACCGCTAGAGCCAAGATGGACGTGATGGAGGAGATGGGCTTGTACGTCGCCCGTAATCCGGCCCAGATTGGTGAGACCGTGTCACGGGCGCTGAAGGAAAACGGGATAGCGTAATCGGACGATTGTGGATGGCAGGGGCGGGTTTGAACCCCGCCCCAATGGGTAAAACGCTCGAATCAAAAGGCCGTTATGCCGGCATCGAATCGGCCAGCTTGAAGGTCTTATCCATCAGATTCTTCATGCGCTCAAGGACATCCTGGTGGGGTTTTTCGTGGCCTTCATGACTCGCCTTGTGTTCTACGACCCCTGAGAACAATTTGCCAATGCTTTCGCCGGGCTGCTTCATGAATTCGGGTCTGGGTAGTTCCTTCATGGCAGAAGTAAAATCGACCGCTTTAGCCAGATCGTCCGAACCTACAGCACTCTCTGTACCATAATAGGCACTTACCGCCTGTACGCTCTGTTGTTGATTCAGATCGAAACTGAAACCGGCCAGTTGTTGTTCGTTGAACCCCAGGTTTCCCAGCCGTTTCATCACCCCTTCCATGTCCCCCTTGAAAAATTTGTCCGCCAACTTGCCCAACCTTTCCATCAGGTGTTTGATGGCGTGATGTTCTTCCTTGCTCAGGTTTCCTTCGACGCTGAAATCCAGCTGCATTCCCTGTTCCAGACTTTGCCGGGAAGCGAGGCCACCGCCTGAGGCGTTACTGACTCCTGGTGCGGCACTGGTATTATGACTGGATTGATCAAAGTGAATGGTCACCACATCTCCATCCAGTGTTTGGATCTCCAGGCTCAAGGATCTGCTCTCCTGAATATCGAAACCCTGGAAGGCTGCCGCGGCATTGGCGGTGGAACCGGTTGTCGTGTCAGGGTTCGAATTCACCTTATCGGTGTTAGCTGCATTAGAGTCAGCCGATGGGTCTGCTTCAGCGGCAAGGGAGTTGCCATCTGACAGCGACTGATTAGGCTGACTGAGGGCCAGGGTGTCGGTCTGCTGTCCAGCGGTAGAAGGGCTTTCACCCGCCGTGGGAACTTCAGCTTCCAACGGCCCGGTATCCACTTGAACCTGCGGCTGTTGAATCGTGCCAAAGAAATTGAAACTCTGTAACTGGGAAAACTGGACATTGATTGACATCATGGCTGAGCCTCTCCTACCCGCTGGAATTGACAGATGTTATGACCTTTAGCGGACAGGGTTTGAAAATCTTTAGAAAAAATGTGAACGCCGTCACTCTAGTCGTCCTGATCCCGGGAGACACGGACCCGTGATTCAACCATTCAAGGATTGGGCAAAAAGATCGAACTGGTCGCGGTGATAACAATGAAACTGGAGGCCGGGTGGCAGCCAGGAGAGAAAGGCCGCATCCACAATGCCGGTTCGTTGCAGGATAACTGGCTCCTGGCTGGGGAGAATGGCGGATTTGACCAACACGAGGTGTTGGGCTTCGAGTTTCCCGGCGAGCCATGCGGCCAGACTGTCTGAGGTGACCTCCCAATTCGCCGGCACACCTTCCCGATCCAACTCAGCCAGATCTGGTAACCAAACGGGAACGTTATCCCCACCCATGGCCTGAATGACACCCCCAAGTCCTTTGCAGGGGACCATGGCCGATGCAAGATCCGATAACATCAATCCCATTTGATGCATGGCCAGGATGGCCATGTGATGGGCCGTACGGTCAGCGAAGCCCCAGCGTAGCTGAGACTCTCGCACCTGTTTGGCGAAGCCTCCTCCGCCCGGGACGAGGACCAACCGCCCTTCTTTCTTGGAACAGAGGATTTTCAACCAGTGCGGTAGACTGTCATCATCGGCGAGACTGCCCCCCAGCTTAACCACCCACACGATCGGTGGCGAGTTGAAAATGGGACAGAACCTGGATCAGGGCGGCCGCTTTGTCGAAACTCTCCTGATATTCCCGGCGGGCATCAGAATCGGCCACAATCCCTCCTCCAGCCCAGAAATGGATAGCGTTATCCGTATGGACCATGGTACGAATAGCGATGTTGGTATCCATCGCCCCGTCAAAGCCGATGTATCCGATCGAGCCGCAATAGATGCCGCGGCGTACTGTTTCAAGTTCGTCTATGATCTCCATCGCCCGGATTTTCGGCGCACCGGTAATGGAACCGCCGGGAAAACATCCCCGTAGCAGATCAATGGCGTGCCGCCCTGGCTCCAGTTTTCCCGTCACGGTACTCACCAGATGATGGACCGATGCGAAACTCTCCACCTCGAACAGACTGGGCACCTTGACAGAGCCCAGTTGGCAGGTTTTGCTCAGGTCATTGCGCAGTAAGTCCACGATCATCAAATTTTCCGCCCTGTCCTTGATACTCTCGGATAGCGCCTCGATCAAATACATATCTTCTTCCGGCGTATGACCGCGCGGTCGGGTGCCCTTGATGGGTTTGGTCTCCACCCACCCTTCCCTGACCTTCAGGAAGCGTTCCGGTGAGGAACTGAGTATCGAAAACCGGGGAAGGCGTAGAAAGGCTCCGAAAGGTGCTGGGTTGTTCTGTCTAAGATCCAGATAGACCTGCCAGGGGTCCCCATTTCCCATGGCGGAAAAACGTTGGGCGAAATTGACCTGATAACAGTCCCCCTCGTGGATGTAATGTTGGATGCGATCGAAGGCCCGGCTATAGTCCCGCCACACCATATTCGACAGTACCGGTGTGTGCAGTTGGAAACCACACGGGATACGTGGGGGGGGCTTGTGTAGAGTCGCCATGACATCCCGCCACACCGAACGGGTGGTGGGATCGTTCCGGCCCACCAGGAAACTCTGTCGCTGCTCGTGATCAACCACGATTGCCCAATCATAGATTCCTACCGCCATTTCTGGAATGGACTCTGCTTCGGAGTTGATCTCTGGGAGTTTTTCCAGTCGCCTGGCAAGATCGTAGGAAAAATAACCGATCGCTCCTCCCTTGAATGGCAAAATACCGGGCTCCATGGGCTCACCCAGGGCCTGTTTGAGGAGTTGGAGCGGCTCCTCGGGAGACAACCTGATGCCTTCCGCACTTCGGATCTCTGTCAGCTGTCCCCGAGTTATGAGGGTCATGCGGGGACGGGCTGTCATAATGTCATAACGGCCCTGTCCACTAGTAGGTCGGCCGCTGTCCAGTAACACGGCCCAAGGTTCCTGGGACCAGTGCGAAAAAAGCCTGGCGCTGTCTTCCCGATATGGCAGTTCGGTAGTGAACATAGATCTCAGTAGGTCGAGTGAGGCTCTGGGAGGCATATTAGCAAGTCTGGCATGACATCGGAAGGAAAACGACTATTGCCTGAAATGCAAATCCAGTAACAAAGCCAAGGCTGCAGCAGGAGCACAGTCGGCGGGGGAAAAATCCCCGTGTTCCACTTCAGCGCCAATCAGGTGGTCTCCAAAATCATAATACGTTAGTTCCAGCCGACGAGCGACCTCCGGCATCAGAAATCGCCCTACCCCGGCACCCACCAAAGTTGTCAGTTTCTGATGTGTTCTGGATAACAGCCTCATACACCCTGAGGTCAAACGTTGCAGCTGAATTTCACGAATCCCAGCTGCCAGACGTTGCCAGGCTTCATCAGGTGCATCCTCTCTGTCCGCCCCGACCATACGAGCCAGGCGCACGATACTGGCGGATCCCGTTTTGGGTCCGCCATCTGCGGTCTCCCCCTGATCGATATGAGCTGGCAGTTGCCCCAGAATACGGTAGACATCGGCCGTGCTGGCAAAATGTTCCGCCATCAATGGGACCCACTCCCCCTCAAAAGGCACCTGCCCGGCCAATGCCATCAATGGCGTTCTGAGCACTCCCATATAGAGCAACTCTCCATGCCGCATACGGCTATGATCGTCTGACCCCAGACAGGCGGGTTGGCTGGATACAATCGGTGCCAAATCAGTGGTCGTGCTTCCAATATCAACCAGAAGGGTATCGGGACACTGTTGTGCGAGCCAATGTTGGGTGATTTGCCAATTATTGGATGCTATTTTGTTGTAGTTTTTATTGGTTAAAATAGATAATGGTATAAGTTGTGAACCCATAAATATCCTAGGATCTTCATTCGCGATCAGACTCTTAAACGTCTTCAGAATCACCTTAACCCCTTCATGACGGCTCGGGAAAAGGTCTACCATCTCCCCGGTCATCGTCAAGCCATGTCGACACCGGGAAGGTAGAAGAGTCAGTAGGCTTTGTAATGCTTCCATCAGCCGGTCGGTCCCCTGCCACAACGGACAGGGGACCTGCCATACTCTCAGTACCCTGCCATCGCGCACCCAGACAGCCTTCAAATGGGCGCCACCAAGATCCCACCCCACACAATCGTTCATCCCAGACTCACCCATACCTCTCTCCCTTTCAGTCTGCGTCGCCAGGCAGCCACCCTCTCCAGGGAAGACTCCCCACAAGCCACCGCGGCCACTCTGGTAGCGATGGATCCTCCCAGAGCACGACTCAGTCCAACATAGGATAGAGTCAGCCGGGGATTGATCTCCAGAATCAGGGGGGTGTCGCCCTGCAGGATCAGGTCGATACCGGCGTATCCCCAAAGCCCCGGGAGAGCGGTGGCGATACGAGTGCATAAATCCTGCCATCTCCCATCGGGATCTTGCAAGGCGTTGACCTGACAACCCAGCAGATGAAAACGCCCCTCGGTTTCTTCAATGACCTGTTTGTTAATGCTGATAAGCACGGCCCTGCCGGAATCGAACAAGGCACTCAGACTGATTGACTCCCCCTCGATGAAAGGCTGGATCATGATGTCCGCCTGAGCTTCTGGCAATGACCACAGCTTACGGACACCTTCGCAACCCACACCATCCAAAGGTTTGGTGATCCAGGGGGGAGGCACGTGTAAGCCAAACTCAGCGTGCAGCCAACTCGGCACACATTCAATCCCAAAAGACTGCAGGTGCTTCAAGGTCTGATACTTGTCAGTGGTCAGGGCAACCACCTCAGGGGAAGTACCAAACAGTCTTTTACCGCTGTTGATGACCTGACTGCTAAGATTCTCCAGCAAACCCTTGGTTTCAGGTGCAATGAGCCAAACCCCATCGGCCCGGTTCAGGGCCTGGCACCAACAGCTATCCAATGAGGCGGATGAATCCACAGTAAAGATTTGAATGTTTTTATCCTGGCTCAGTGTGTCAGGTAACGGTACTCGTGAATCGATCAGCACACCCAGGGAATGACCATGCAAATCGCGCATCAGAGAATCGCGCATCATCATTCCTTCACGGACCAGGTTCGGTGGCAGATCTTCCTCCACCAGGCCGCCACCGCTAATATATTCAAACAGGAGGATATTCATGGAACTTATTCCGGTCATCGATCTATGTCAGGGGCGGGCGGTGATGGCCCGTCATGGCCTGCGCGAACAGTATCGTCCATTGCACTCCCCCTTGTGTCCCAGCAGTGATCCCTTGATGGTCGTGGCCGCCTATCTGAGGCTTTATCCATTCCGGGTACTTTATCTTGCGGATCTTGATGCTATTAATCATCAGGAAGATAACGGTATAATACTTTCACGAATCCATCGGGCCTATCCTGACCTGATTCTCTGGATAGACCGTGGTTGGCCACCCGTCCCTTATCATCGAACACAAACCCCCGTGATCGGCAGTGAATCTCTGAAAGCAGACTGGCAGCAAACCCTGGCATCCATACGGACCCCGTGGATTCTTTCGCTCGACTTCGATACAGCAGGATTCAGAGGCCCGGAAACGCTGCTGGAGAACCCCGGCCGGTGGCCACCAGAAGTCATTCTGATGTCGTTGGCAAAGGTGGGCAGCGAGGCCGGTCCTGACTGGCAACGATTGAGGTATTTCCTGGACATCCAACCTGAACATCTCTGGGTAGCCGCCGGTGGCATCCGGCACCAACAGGATTTGTTGCGATTAGAGACAATGGGAATTCAGCGGGCGCTGATTGCCAGCGCCCTGCATCAGGGAAAGGTGCATCCACGTCAATACAAAAGCCGCCGCCATGATGGCGGCGGCTTTCCTCAATAGGACACTTCTGCCTCAGTCGTGGGCAGCAAACGGATGGTGAACGGTTCTGGCCTTCTCCACCACTTCACCCGCCGAAGGCTCACCAGCAACGGCGCTCTTGATGGCTTCCTTGGTCGCTTCGTAGTTGTAATCCTGGATCTTGGCGTCGTCTTCGGCGAGCCAATGGATGAACACACCCACACAGATAAACACATCATCGGCTTCGTCAAGAGGGATGATGCCCTCTGCAACAGATTCGGTCACCGCCATGGCCACACCACGCTGAGCAGGACCAAACATCTGAGTTGCCTGCTTACCGTTCTTGATGGTCACTTTATTGAACATTACGGTCGCCGGCTTGCACATCAGATTGGGTGCCACCACCGCCAAAAGCGCGCTATGACCCGATTTATTGTTGGTCAGGCAGCTGGCGAAAGCGTTTTCCACAGCACTGCCCCGAGGACCGATGATGAGGTCGATGTGAGCAATCTCATTGCCCTCGCCTTTCAGGGACTCACCGATCAGCATCTTGTTGATTTTAGCCATTCCTGTTGTTTCCTCTTTGGTTGACGTTGAAAATAACGACAGAATTTTCTGCATTAAAGACATGGTTACCCTCCCCTTGAGAGTGTCATGGTGTCCTTTCCTCAGTCACTCCACCTGACCCCCTTTTCTCTGTAGAGGTCATCAGTTGGTCCAGACGCACTGCCAGCAAGCTGGCAACGGTCAGATCAGCCGTCGTGCCTGGATTGATGCCGGCCTTCTTGAAACGTGTATCGATAGCTTGGATCTGTGGCACGATTTCTTCCGGCTCGGCGGTTTCAAACAGCGTCTTATCCAGACGCTCCATTTCAGCCTGGATCATCCCTGTTAGCTGTTTACCGAATTTACGCTCGATGTGCGTATCGGGAATCTGGCGCAACAATGAGACAAAAACCGCCACCGTCGCCCAACGCTCGTCACCCCATCGGTAAACTCCTTTATGATAACCGGGAATTGCCCGTTCATAAATATCTTCATAGGAAAAAGTATAGTTATAAGCAACGCGATCGTGGTTTTTCGCCAACTGCATCGCTTCAAACAGGGTCACTGAAGGCGCCTGATTGACATCCTGGTTCCTGACCTGACCCAATCCCCCGGGCTGGACATGGCGGATGGCACGGTAGACCCACTCCGCATCCCTCTGGGTCGAGCTTTCCAGCACCTGTGCCAGCCGTTCCCGAATACTACCCTGGTCAGGACACTGCACAGCCTCCATCAGGGGAGCCGCAAGCAGAACGATGCCCAGGTTGGTGTTACAGCCGACTTCATCGAAGCTGGCAGTGACTGCCCGATAGATTCTTTCACCCAGTGAAAGTCCTGGATCGCAGACAAACGGGGCACTGACCTCGGCGCTGCGTATGAAATCCTCCGCTCGCATACCATGGCCTGGAGCATGCACACTGACATTACCCGGTTTGAATGCAGCCACATCCAACCCGCAGGCCTCCAGGTAGGCCTGTCTTAACGCTTCCACTTCAGGTTTCATTCCAGTCCACTGCGGCGTAGAAAATCATCCACCAACAGCCCGGTCACATCCACATCACAGACACCCTGCAAGCCTTTCCAGGCAGGGATGCCGTTGACTTCCAACACCCACAATCGGGACTGGGAATCACAGATAATATCGACCCCCGCATAGTCCAAAAGCAAGGTTTGTGCCGATTTCTCAGCCATAGAAGACAAGGCCTTATCCAGCACTGCCCGTTCACACCGACCTCCCTGTGCCACATTAGTGCGCCAATCCGCCCCATAACGACACATGGCTGCCACTGCCCGACCGGCGATCACAAACACACGATAGTCCCGTGGAGGTTGGCTACCGACAAATCGCTGCAGGTAATAGACCCCTCCTGCAGGCTGCAAAGCCCTTATTGAATCCAGTTGCCGATGGAGCAGTACCCCCTCCCCCTGGGAACCGAACAATGGTTTGGAGACGATGCCATGGCCGCGGGAAAATTCCCCGGCGGCAATATTCAGGGCTTCCTGCAGGTCCGCTGTCACCCAAGTGGGAGGAGTGGGCAACCCCGCCCGGGCAAGCAGTACACTGGCGATTCCCTTGTCCACGCTGAGTTCAATCGCGCGGGTGGGATTGTAGACCTTGATGCGGTATGTCTCCAACACATGCAAATGATCCAGACGCAGGATCAGTTGCTCCAGGGAACCGCCACAAATGCCACGCACGAACACGCCGTCCGGCAATGCGGTCTCGAAACCCGGGAAGCGTACGGGAGGGGTTCCGGGGAGCACCTCCAGACGTCCATCGGCCAGGGAAACGAAAAGGGTGTCGAAGTTCCTGGCAGCCAATGATGCCTTCAGACGTTTTCCATGCCAACCCGGCTCATCGGTGATGACGGCGATTCGTCCTTTCATGCACCGAAAGAGCGCGCCAGCAGGTCCTCATCCATTTTGCCCGTCCGGAAGGTGCGTCCCGACGTCACAGCCGTCACCATCACACTGGCAGGACTGAACAACATCGGGTCGATCTTGAAAAAGTCGGATTCATGCTCCTTGAACACCTGAGCAAAAGGCTTGCCATAATCGCGGGAGGTGGAACTGGGCAGATCGTGAGCCAACTTTTCCGCCACTTCGTCCGGGCCTTTGACGAAGAGGTGCACCTGACCAGCAAACAGGATGGCGTCATTGGTCCGCCCCATGGCGGTCATGAAATCCGGGGCTGGAGGTGGAACCGGAGCGCTGCCGGAACCATCGAGGATGTGTTCCAGGGGAAAGTCGATCTGGTGTGCCTTGTGCATGGCGACTTCCAATACCCTGGCCACGACCTGCAGTCCACCCGCCAGACTGGAAGTCGGGGTGAGGATCACCGTCAGATCAGAAGGGTTGATATTGCAATCAGTAGCGATATTGTCGAGCAGTTCCAGGGGCGGCTGCTTGTCGACCTCCATGACCAGCACGGTGGCATCAGCGCGGTCCCTATAGTCGAGTTCTTTGAACAGCGGCTCCTTGACACACAAAGATCGGGCCGGTCCGGAACCCAGGGCATAGAAAGCCTCCTTGCCTTTACCGTGCGACAGGCTCCAACCAGCGTATTGACTGCCGAGGCAGGACAGCACCGGGTCGGTGGCATGGACATTGACCCGTAGCGGCCATGCGGGCGTCACTGCGGAATGAGTCAGGGTCACCGTCCCCATCCCCCCCATGCAGATTTCAGCGATTCGCCGCCCGGCCTCCAGCCCCCCGTCAGACTCGATACCGGCATCGATCAACGTCACACCATTATCCATCCGCGTTACCTCGAGCCGCAACATGGCGGCGTCCCGGATCAGCGATTCCACCAACGGCCGGCTACTGAAATTGATGCTGACCCCTACCTTTTCCGCCATGATTCATCCACCTCTGCTGTCGTATGTTCCATTAACCATTGATCAATCCACGCCATCCTGCTTTGCAGGCAGGCCTCCACTTGCGCCACATCATCACCCACTGCCATGACACTGCACACCGGCTCTCCGGACACGATGGTGACACCGGGTGCAGGCACATCGGCGCACCACCCGGGCCAGCGCCATCCTGCAGGGATCCTCACAGGGGCGGCCGCATAGACAATTCGGAAGGCCTTTACCGGACTCGTCAGTCGCGATCTCGGCCGATTTCCTTGACAAACCCGAATATGAGCATCAACGCCACCCCCCTCCGGTTCATCCCATAATGCCAAGGTCGCGCCGGGCCTTGGGTTCAGTTCGAGCACCTTGGGTCTGCCATAGCCATCGAGCATGAAATCCAACCCGTGCCAACCTTTCAGATTCAGAGCCTCACACAAACGCCGGGTAGCATTGACCACGCATTCTTTTACCGCCGGTGCCAGACTGACACGATTGATGGCTCCGGCAAATAAAAAAGGTAATTGTTTATTATAAGCGGTCGTATATAGCCTGTTAAAGCTAAACCATTGCAATTTTCCACCACCACTGAGAAATGCCAGGGTATAAACCGGTCCTCTCAAGCGCCGCTGGAAGTATGCGCCGCTGTGTCGCTCCGTTCCACTGGCGATTCCGACACCTCTCCCTCCTTCTCCACCGTCCTTGACCACCCAGTCAGAATCTGGTGGGGATTCCCAACAGATGTCGGGATAAGGGATGGACAGGTCATCCAGTAGGGGAAAAAAAAGCCGTGGCCTGACACAGAGTTTGGCCGAATCGGCTGAATTTCCATAAAGAGGACACCGTTCAGCCAAAACCTCGATAACTTCAGGCAGGCGATCGACACCACTACCATATAACCATCCCACGGGACGATGCCGGTCTATAAGATTCATGGCCGTCTCCAGCAGGGTCGCTGCATCGAATCCAGCCTGATCATCATCGCCACCAAGCCTCCAAACCCGGGCTACCGCCTGAGTATCGAGGTCAGCATAGAGATCCACCACCAGGGGATCATAACCTGCCCTGCTGGCCGAATGAGCCAGCATTCTGCCAGACAGGGCGAGAATCAATAGTGGAGCCTTCACCCGCAAACAGAGGCGCCTGAATTACGGGAGGTGACCAGCTGAAATCGTATCCCTGGACCGGAGAATTGCTCATCCAGGGCAACGATCTCCCTAGACGCCGTATGCTGGTCAGGCAGCAAGCAAAATCCAGTCGGCCCCCAGGAACTCTGCCCCAACCCGACCCAGCCTCGCCGGGTCAACCAGGACAGTACCTCGGCCACCCGGTGGCTGACATAACGGCCGCCTTGGGCAGGGGCGAAATATTCCCCATTGGCCTGTTGGATCTCAGCCAGGGTCTCGCAAAAAGCCTCATAGTTCCCTTCCACCAAAGCAGGCAACCCCTGGATCAGCAGGTGATAACAAATCCGGGCGGCCACCTCACGAGGGAAACGGGGTAGACGTCGAAACGCCTCCGCCTCACCTTGTCCATGCAAACCCTGAAAGGCGGTATCGAAAATGAGCAGCCAGCACCATTGATCGGGTACCGGCAGGCGGGATAACAGTGGTGGAGTCAGGGTATCTTTGCCATGTCCCCCATCGACGATGAACCCCCCCTGCTCAAAGGCAGCAATACCGATACCGGAACGTTTACCTCGCCCTGTCATCCGGGCAATTTCTCGTGGAGCAATCGGTTGTCTCCAGAATCGGCTCACCGCCATCCCTACCGCCAGGGCCAACTGGGTTCCGGAGCCCAGACCTGAATGCGGTGGTATCCTCCCAGCCACATGTACATGCAACTGCATGGGCAGATCGAGCTGGTCGCTCAACTGGGCAACCAGTTCCTTCACCCGTTGCCGGCCGTCCCCGGTCACCTTCAGACGCGGGGCCCGAACCACATGAATTTCAGTGGCGATCCCGTCGATCGTGACGCCAACACTGCCGAATCGACGCCCCAGATGCCCCCCCAGATCCAGGAAACCCAGATGCAGACGCGCGGGAGCGAGCACCTGTACTTTTCCCTGGATGGCTGAATGTTTCAAGTCTACGACAGACGATGGCATGGGCAGATCATTACGGCGCCGATGAACGGGTTCTTGAGATTATCACAAGCTCCACCGTTCCCGCCAATGCTCATAGACGCCCAGCAACGAAGGAATGACGAGAAGCACCAGTACCGTGGCAAACAGCAAACCAAAGGCGATGGACACCGCCATCGGGATCAGGAACTTGGCCTGTAACGACGTTTCGAACAACAAGGGAAGCAACCCGGCAACCGTGGTCAGGGAAGTCAGCAGGACTGCCCGCAAACGCTGGCAGGCCGCTTCTTCCAAGGCATCGACCAGGGGCAACCCCTTGACCCGCAATCCTTGGTAGAAACTGACCAGAATGATGGAATCGTTCACCACGATACCGGACAAGCCAAAAATTCCGAACAGGGACAGAATGGTCAGATCGATTCCCATGAGCACGTGCCCCAGGATCGCACCGATCAAGCCGAAAGGAATGGCCATCATCACCACCAGCGGCCAGCCGTAGGAGCCAAAAATCCAGGCCAGGATCAGATAGATCAATATCAGCCCCAGCAACCCGCCTTTCTTCATGTCGGAAACCGTTTCAGCCCGGTCCTCTGCACGCCCGGAAGACTCGTAATCCACGCCATAGCGACGGGCCAACTCAGGCAGGGTCTGGCCCATCAGGGCCTCCATGACCCGTCCTGGTTTGTTGCTGTGGATATCGATCTCAGCCGAGACGTCCACCGCCAGAATGCCTTCGGCATGGCGCAGCACCTCGAAACCCTGACTGGTGCGGGCCCGGGCTACGGTAGACAAAGGAACCCTGTCTCCTGAAGGCAGTCGTATCTGCAGCTTTTCCAGCACGTTCAGAGACTCCCGCTGGTTCGCGGCCAGCCGCACCCGCACCTCCACCTCGTCGGGGCCGTCCTGAAAGATCTGCACCAGACGGCCGGCGAAAGCGGTACGCAACTGTCTGCCCAGTTCCGCCGGCGTCAGTCCCAACATCTCACCGGTCGGTGTCAGGGAATAAATCCACTGTTCCCTCCCATAGGGAAGGTCATCGGTCACGTCACTCAGACCGGGAACGGACTTCAAGGTCTCCACCAGGTCCAGGGCAGCCGGCTTGAGGCTTCCGGCATCGTCGCCCAGCAACCGCACACTGACATCCCGGCCTGGCGGACCCACCTGACGCGCCATGATGATCAAAGCGTCCAAACCCGCCGCCTTGGGAAGCGCCTTGCGCCAGGCCTGAATCACCTCCCAACTGCGCGCACTGCGCTCTTCGGATGGAATCAGTTCGACCACCATCGCTCCCAGGTGATCCCCCTGTTGCTGGAGCAGGCCCATCCCGGTGAGGGCCCGGCCGTGAATCTGCAGGGCGGTGCGCACCAATGGCGCTTTCGGGGATAAGCGGGATTCGATCTGATGCAGAGCGGCTTCCATCCGGTCCAGATAGGCTTCGACCCGGGCTTTCGGGGTTCCCGGGGCAAAGCTGATGGTGGCATACAGAATATCCGCCTCCGGCGCAGAGAAGAAGATGAAAGGAACCCGCCCTCCCGCCACCAGCCCCAGGGTGGCGGTCAACAATGCCACGGCCGCACTGAGCGTCATGGCCCGATGCGCCAGGCTGGCCCGGACCAGGGGGCGAAACCAGTTTTCCCTGAAGTTGACAAACGCTTCATCGAAACGCTGGCGCAAGGGACCTGTCTTGGTTTCGCGTTTACGGGCAAAGGCGTGTCGCAAATGGGCCGGCAGGACCCAGAAGCTTTCCAGCAGGGAGGCGAAGATAACCGCCACCACCACCAGGGGAATCGCAAACAAAATCTTGCCGGTGGGACCGGAAACCAGCATCAGCGGAAGAAACGCCGCAATGGTCGTCAGCGAAGAGGCCATGACCGGCGCCAGCATCCGCTTCGCCCCCCCTTCCGCCGCCTCTCGGGGATCTTCGCCCAGCTGATGGTGGGTCAGCGCATCCTCCCCCACCACGATCGCGTCGTCCACAATGATACCGAGTGCCATGATCAACCCGAACAGACTGATCATATTGATGCTGCCGCCGGTGAAATAGAGAATCAACAGGGTCGCCATAAACGAAGCCGGAATGCCGAAAGCCACCCAAAATGCTACCCGGCCACTGAGAAACACATAGAGAATCGCCACCACCAGCACCAGCCCACCCGCGCCGTTTTTGAGCAGCAATTCGATACGCTGGCGGATCACCTGCCAGGTTTCATGGTAAACATGCAATTGAATGCTGCTGGGTAATCGGGGCCGAGTGTCCGTCAGCCATTGTCGGAAGGCTTCCGCCGAGTTAAAAGAATCACCGTGTTCGGAACGCAGGATCTTCAAGTCGACCGCCGGTTGATGGTGAAATTTCAGCACCTCCCCACCCTTTCTGGGCTGGCGGTGGATATAGGCCACGCTGCCCAGCTCAACCCTCTCCGGGCCATTGGTGAGGGGAATCCGGGCAAATTCCCAGGGGGTGCGACGCTGCTCCACCACCCGTACCACCTTTTGGTTCTCCTTGTCACCAAACGCCCCGGCAGGCACATCGCGACTGAAGGCATCGATTCTCGATGCGATCTCATCCAGACTCATATCCAGGATATTGAGCCTATCCTCCGGCAGCTCGATGGCGATCTCCTGTTCCGGCAACCCCATGATGTCCACCTTGTCGATGCCGCGCTGCAACAGTTCCCGCTCGAAGCGATGGGCCAGGGGCCGCAATTCTTCCAGAGAAGGGCCGTAAAGCAACAGATGCGCGACAGGTTCGTAACGGGCCACATGGGTCACCTGGGGATCCTCGGCATCGCGGGGAAGGTTGCGGAATTCGTCCACCCGTTGCCGGACCTGGCTGAGCGCCTTCAGGATATCGGTCCCTTCCCGGAATTGTAGCGTGATGGCGCAGTTTCCCTCACTGGAAGTGGAGGTCATCTGGCGCAGATCATCCACCGACTTCAGTTCCTGTTCCAGTGGAGTGGTCAGGCTGCGCTCCACATCTTCGGCACTGGCACCCCGCCAGCTGACGGTCACCCGGATGATGTCGAGGGTAAAGTTGGGAAAAAACTGGACATTCAGCCGGTCCAGGGCGAATACGCCGCCCAGGATCATCATGGCCAAAACCAGATTGGCCGCCACCGGATGGCGGATGAAATAACTGATCCAACCGTGCCCGCTGAACTGGTTCACTCTCCCGCCTCGAGCCCTTTTGCCTGGACAGACAACCCTTCCGCAGCGGCAGGCAAATGTGTCACCAGGATCAGATCGCCGTCCGCAAGCTCCTGGCTGTATACCAAAACCCACTCCTCGCCTTCGCGGGTGTAGTTTCCGAGCAGGCTCACTCTGACGGCCTCAAGCCTGCCTTCCACAATACGGTAGACCCGATCAGATCCGTACAAGGACGCATAGGGGACGGGGACCACGTGCTCACGCGACGGCAGGGACAATTGAATCGTCACAGGCAGACCCAGTCGCAACCCAGCCTCTTGCCCGGGTTGTATGCTCAACAGCGCGTCGATCCCTCCCGCCTCAGCCCGCCCGGCCAAACGGGTCAGTTGTAGGCCGAACTGAGACCCGAGACTTCTCCCCAGGGCATTGAGCGTTTGACCCTTGTTGAGTGATAACAGGATACGTGGTAGATAAGGCGCCGGTACCTTGGCTCGTACTTCCAAGGCGTTGAGGGGATAGAGACTCACCAGAGACTGATTGGCTTGCACATCATCCCCAATGGCTACCTCGACCTGGGCTACGATACCAGCAAATGGCGCTTCGATATGACTGCGTTCCAGCGCCAGTTCGGCTTCCGCCAAAGTGGCACGGGCCCTTTCCAGGCGCGCCTCGACTTGGGCCAGGCGGGCTGGATGCTGTTCGACTTCCAGCTTTCTGGTGGTCACCGCCAAGGCTTGACGTTCCCTGTCCATGCGCGCCTGATCCAACGCTGCCTCTGAACCGAGATTGCGACGTTTCAGCTTCTCCAGCCGGGTCACCTGGAGTTGGCGCAACTGCAACAATTGATCTTCATGCTGCAAGGCCTCGAGGCTGGCAGAGTGACGTTTTTTTTCCAACAGCAATTGGGATTCGAGCTCATCCACTTCGGCCTGAGCCTTCACCACTTTGGGCTCGAAATCCCGCGGATCGAGCCGCACCAGCCGCTGTCCCCGTGGTACTCGCTGACCCTCCCTGACCGCAACCTCCACCACCCGGCTCCTTTCACTGGCAACGGCACGCATCAAGGCCGGTGTCTGGATCTGTCCATAAAGTGTCAGAACCGGACTCAGGGAACGGGGATGGACAATGAGCGCTTCGACCTGCCAGATCCGCCCTTGGACAGACGGCGGAGCCTGCTTCGGTCTGGTGACGACCAGCACGATAAACACCAGGCACCCTAGCAGCAGGATACCCCAAGGCCAGTAACGGCGGTCTAGCTTCATAATAGATGATTGATCCGGAAGAGAAATCGACAGGTACCCAACCGGTTTGCAAGCCCGGATACCTGCACCAGCCGGGTGGTATTGGCACGCCTGGCAGGACTCGAACCTGCAACCCTCGGCTTAGAAGGCCGATGCTCTATCCGGTTGAGCTACAGGCGCACATGAGTGGTCGGGGCAGAGGGATTCGAACCCCCGACATCCTGCTCCCAAAGCAGGCGCGCTACCAGACTGCGCTATGCCCCGTGTAAACTGTAGTCGGTGATTATATAACGTTTGATCTTAGGTTCAAAAATTCAATCGGGTTTTCCCATGGGTACTCTGGTCACTTCCTCTTTCAAACCCGCCTGGTGGCTGCCCAACGGCCATCTTCAGACTCTCTGGCCCACATTGTTTCGCTGCATCCCATTGCCTCCCGGCCACCATGAGACCATCACCACACCCGATGGGGATATCCTGGAGCTGGACTGGTGCGGGCAACAAGGCCCTCTGGTGATTATTTTGCATGGTTTGACCGGCAGCTTCCGATCCCAATATGTCCGGGGACTTCAATGGGCATTGCTCCAACGGGGCTGGAGAAGCGCGGTATTGAACTTCCGCGGTTGCGGCAGACAACTCAACCTGAGTTCGCGCTGCTACCATTCCGGCGAGACCGCGGACCTGAATTTCTTCTATCATTGGCTTAAAGCGCGTAAGCCCCATATTCCCTTGGCAGCGGTTGGTTTTTCCCTGGGAGGAAATGTGTTGTTGAAATGGCTGGGCGAACAAGGTAACCGGGTCGATTTGTTCGCTGCCTGTGCGGTTTCCGTCCCTCTGGAACTGGCCAAATGCGCAGACACAATGGACAAGGGACTGTCACGGATCTACCGCAATCGGCTGCTCAAGGAACTCAAGCAGTACATCAATGCCAAGATTCGTCATCTCGAACGTCTCGGCCGGGCAGGAGAAGCCGGAAGACTCAAAGCGCTGGGAGATCTCAGTGACATCCACTCTTTCTGGGAATACGACGACAGAGTGATCGCAGGTCTCTACCCCTTCCGTGACGTCCACGACTATTATCAGCGTTGCAGTTCGCGTTGGTTCTTGTCCCGAATTCGCATCCCTACCCTGCTGATTCAAGCACGCGATGACCCCTTTATGACCGCTGACGTCATTCCCCCACCCGAGGACACCTCTCCCTGGGTCATGTTGGAGGTCAGTGAAACAGGGGGGCATGTGGGCTTCGTCGAAGCACGACCTCCTCTGGGAGCGGCTTATTGGCTGGAACGCCGCATCCCGGAATTCCTGGACAGCCAACTGAAAACGCTTTCGTCCTCAACAGACTGATCCTCACTCATCGATCTTCTGATAATCAGGGAGATCCACGTCCACCAAAAAATAAAGGGCTTTCTGATCCTCAGACAAATCGATCGTTTTGGTATAGGAACGCACCTCTCCCCGTTCCAGTACGTCGAGAGTCGGATCACCTGTCTCATCGACCCCGATCACAGAACTTGCCACCTGAATGCCCAGTTGATCGAAAAACAGAATTCTGACTATCGGATGGACGGCGGTGAGACTGTTGTTTTTCAAGGTGAGCTTGTATTCATACCGGCGGTCCGCTTGCTTGCCTATCAGGGTGAAAATGATATTGCGTACATATTGTTTTTCGACGGCTATCACCTGGTCGAAAACCAGAGGATACAATCCAGGTAATCGCCCTTGCACCAGTTCGGCGACCTCATTTTCCAAACGGGTTACCGTAGGACGCAAGTTTGCCAGCTCCCTCTCCTGCTTGTGTTGCAGTATGGTGACATCATTGAGTTCCTTGGCATACAGGCTCAATTTGATGGCGACGATCAACAGGCCGAGAAACAAAATACCGGACAGCGTGCCTAAACCATAGATCAAGTGGGTTCTATAATGATGGGAATGGCGTGAATAGGTATGACCCCCGTTGCTTGTTCTGCGCGCAGTCCTCCGTCGCTCGACGAACTCGGGATCAGAAGAATAGGGTTCTTTTTGCGAAATATTCATAACCATCACTCTAAGCAATATTCGCGCCAGAAATGATGAGGCCTCTCATATCAACGCAATACGTCCCAGCGCATATTTTTATCACAAACCTGCCTTGCAAATGTAAAAATAACTGACTTCTTTCTTTGGCCATCCAGGCTATCACCGAATTCATCAACCTATCGAAGCAAACCCATTACGGAACAGACATAATGAGCGTTTCATCCGAACCCAATTGCGCTGACGAATTCGAAGCCGGAACCTTACCCCTAAGCATTGCTCAACAAAGGATTCTTGCACGCCTGGAAACGATATCGGGCAGCGAAGTTTTATCTATCACCAGCGTCCTTCATCGAATTCTAGCAGAAGCGGTCACATCCCAACTGGCCGTTCCTTCCTACCCCAATGCGGCAGTCGATGGCTTCGCAGTGAAAGGATGCGAACTGCCTGCCCCAGGAGAGACAAAGGAGTTTCTGGTCATAGGTCAGGCTTTGGCCGGCAGACCTTACACTGGTCCTGTCGGATCCTCGATGGCGGTGAGCATCATGACCGGCGCCTCTCTGCCTGAAGGAACCGACACAGTATTGATGCAGGAGCATGTCAGACGACAGGAAGACCGGATCCTGGTGGACGACCGACACATTCCGGGAGAGAACGTCAGGCAGGCAGGTGAGGACATCGAATGTGGTGAAACCGTACTGGAGCCGGGCAGATACCTGTTACCCCAGGATTTAGGACTACTCGCCTCCCTGGGGCGAATCGAAGTGTCGGTCAAACGCTGTCTTCGGGTTGCCTTACTGTCCACCGGGGACGAAATATTGCCTCAAGGCGCCCCCCATCAACCCGGTATGATCTATGACAGCAATCGCTTTATCCTGATGGGTGCCCTGCACAAATTACCAATCGAAATCATAGATTACGGCGTGCTTCCAGATGATCTCGATGCTCTACGACAAACTTTCCAGCAGGCCGCCCAGCGGTGTGACGTCATGATCAGCTCCGGCGGAGTATCAGTGGGCGCGGCCGATTACACCAAACAGGTGCTGACCGAGCTGGGTGGCATCGAATTCTGGAAAGTGGCAATCAAACCAGGACGTCCCCTGGCCTTTGGACAAATCGGCGACGCCTGGTTCTTTGGCCTGCCCGGAAACCCCGTTGCCGTCCTGGTCACCTTCTATCAGTTCGTCCTTCCAGCCTTGTTCAGATTGTCCGGTGCGGATCCCCTTTCTTGGTCTCCCACCTTCCCTGCCCAGGCGCAACAACCACTGCGTAAAAAACCGGGAAGAACGGAGTTTCAACGCGGGATCCTCAGCCGTGGCCAACACGGACACTGGCAGGTGAAACTGAGCGGCAAACAGGGCTCGGGGATTCTGACTTCAGTGACCCGTGCCAATTGTTTCATCGTGCTGGAGCACGAGCGGGAAACGGTCCAGGCGGGAGAATGGGTGGAGGTTTTGCCTTTTTCCGTATTGATGTGATTTCAATGCCGATTAGATAACGGTATAATTATGAGATTTCGATTTCACCGTCCATCGCCTGGGCGCAGAGCAGTATCTGCTCGATTTCTTCTGTGATCTCTTCCTGACGCAGCACATTACGCCGGATCTTCAGCTGATCACATTGATCGTCCAGACGTCTGAGCGCACCTTCCAAGTGCTGGATGCGCTGTTGATGCTCGGCGAGAAGCGCGTTGTAGAAAAGGGAATGCAGGGCGGCGAATAGATAATGATCGGTCAACTCGGATAGAAAGGTTTCCGGCGCCAGATACAAGAATGGAGCACCGTGCAGAGATGCCGGAGATGGTGGAAGATCCTGGAAAGGCGGCAGGAGGGATGTCACCCTCACGGTTTCCTCGGCATGATACACCACCGAAACCTGGGCGATACTTTGCTCGATCTCCAGGGCATCGGTGATGTCCACCACCTGCCGCATCACGGCGGGCACTTCTTCGGCCACTTGTGCGCCTGCCAAAGTGTGCAGTACCCTCATATCCTCTTCCAGACTCTCTGCCAACTTGCTGCCAACGATGAACAGACGCGGCTCGCAGGCCAGATTGCTGCGCTGCGATTCCAGACACTGCAGCAGCACCTCGTTATAATCGCCACAGAAACCACGCTCCGAGCCTATCACCAGGAACAGGACCGAATCGCTCGCGGGCGCAGGCAAAAGGTCAGGATAAGAATGCAGGAAATCTATCGCCACGGCCTCGATGGTCTGCACCACCTGCCGCTGGGCATCGATGAAACGGGAGAGTTTGTGGGTCTCCATGAACGAAAGGTTTTTCATCGCCGCCATGATCTCGCGAATCTCCCCCAACGTTGTGAGGCGGGTTTCCACCTCGCGGCGCCGGCTCATGACAGCCACTCCCTGAGCCGGTGAAGCCAAACCTCGCGCGCATCCTCCAGTCGTAATCCTGAATCCCCGACCTGCTGCTCCAGCCTTGCCATCCCATTGGCCACTTCTGCCGGTGCAAAATCATCGAACAATCCTTCATTGAAGGCAATCAGCCAGGCCAGATGGAATTCGATCGAGAGGGGATGCAGGCGGTCCTGTTTGAGCATCTCCCGCAGCACCCTGCCACGTTTCAGTTTCCGCGCCATGGTTTCTTCGAGCTTGGCGCCGAAACGGGTGAATACCTCCAATTCAAGAAATTGCAGATAATCGAGTTTCATTTGCCCCGCCTCCTCCTTGATTCGGGGGTGCTGCGCCTTACCACCGATCCTTGAGACCGACCTGCCGATGTCGATGGCGGGACGGAAACCGGAGGCAAACAGATTCTGGTCCAGATAGATCTGGCCATCGGTGATCGAGATAAGATTGGTGGGGATATAGGCGGCGATCTCACCCTGCTGGGTCTCGACGATGGGAAGCGCAGTCATACTGCCGCCACCATGATCGGCGGCGAGCCGGGTGGAACGCTCCAGCAGCCGTGAATGGAGGTAGAAGATGTCCCCGGGATAGGCCTCCCGGCCGGGCGGACGACGCAACAGCAGGGAAAGCTCACGGTAGGTAGCGGCATGGGTGCTGAGGTCATCGTAGACCACCAGGGTATCCAGGCCGCGCCGCATCCAGTACTCGGCAATGGCACAACCAACCATCGGTGCCAGAAATTTGAGGCCCGGCAGGGCAAAGGCTTCCCCCACCATCACCGTGGTGTAGTCCATGGCCCCCTGTTGCTGCAGAGTCTCCAGGGTGGAGACCACAGTGGAACGCTTCTGCCCGATCAGCACATAGATGCAGCGGACGTTCTGTCCGCGCTGATGGATCACCGTATCCAACGCCAAAGCGCTGCGACCGGTTCCCTCGTCGCCAATCAGCAGCTGACGTTGACCTCTGCCGATAGGAATCATGGTATCGACGATCTTACCACCAGTGTAAAGGGGCCTCTGGACGAAATCCCGGGCAATGATGGGTGGCGACAGGGTATCGAGCGGCAGGCGGCCGCTACAGGCGGGGGGATCCTGACCATCCAGGGGATTGCCCAGCGGATCCATCACTCTTCCCAGCAGGGCGTCACCCACGGGAATACCCAATCTACTACCACTACGGTGGACCACGGTCCCTGCGGTCAGGTCGTCGGTCTGCTGCAGCAGAATCGCACCGACCCGGCTCTGCCCCAGAGCGAACACCATGCCGTGGCTGCCATCTTCAAACTCCAGCAGTTCATCCATGGCCGCCGAGGGCAGTCCCTGAATCCAGGCGATCCCGTCACCCACGGACAACACCGTCCCCTGTTCCTCCAACCGGGGGGCCAGTCGGTAGCGGCCGAGTCTCTGACTCAGACTGTCCAGAATAGGCTGATCAGTCATGATGGGCAAAGAATTCGAGTTCGTCTTTCAGATTGGCGCGGATCACATAAGCGCCCAGATCTATTCGCAGTCCTGCCAGCAGGGTGGAGTCAGTGGCAAACTGACATTGAACCGCTGCGTCCATCAACACCCGAAGGGCTTCCATCAAACGCTGGCGGTCTTTCTCATCCAAAGCAAAGGCCGATAGCACCTTTACCTCGCCCCGGGTAGTGTGGAAATCACGTCGCAGGGCTGCGGATTCCTCAGCCGGCCACTGCGTCAGACCTTCCAGCAGCAGTGCCAGCAGCCGCCGATGCAGGTGTTCATCGGCCAGCCGTTCGAGTAACCTGGTCACGAACTTCGCTCCAAGAACCAGCGCCTGTTCCTCTGCCTGGCGGCGCCATTCCCGTTTCTCCTGTTCCCACACCACTTCGGTCTTCTTCCGGGCCTCGGCCAATGCCTCAGACAGCGTGGCCATCTGGCGCTGACGCTCGGCCTCCATCTCACGCCGCAGTGTTTCCCAGGCTTTTTTCTTTTCCTGTTCCCAATCCGCCAGCCTTCTTTCATAGCGCTCCTTCATGTCCTCCGCCTCACGCTTTCGATGCCCGGCTTCGGCCAGTCTGGCCTCGATCTCCTGCCGTCGCCGTTCCACGATGCGCTTGACAGGCTGATAGAGAAACCGCTTGAGCAACCACACCAGAACCAGGAAATTGACGATCTCCAGGGTAAAGGTCGACCAGTTGAGCTCCATCTCTAAAGAATGTACTGCAGCAGGGGATTGCGGAACAGGATGATCAGAATGATCACCAGGCAGTAGATCGCCAGGGATTCGATCATCGCCAGGCCGATGAACAGAGTCCGCATCAGGATTTTCTCGGCCTCGGGCTGGCGGGCGATGGCGTCGAGGGCCTGGGCGATGGCTCTTCCCATCCCTATCCCCGGACCCAACACCCCGATACCTATCCCCAAGGCGGCTGCCACCGTCGATCCCAAAACGATCCAGGTCATGTCATGCATTCCCATCCTCCTCCGTCTCCATCGATTCCCGCTGGCTCTGGGACTGGATCCCACCAGCAATATAGACCAGCGCCAACATCCCAAAGATATAGGCCTGCACAAGTGCTTCCACCATGTGCAACATCAGAATCGGCACCGGCACCAGAAAACCGGCCAATAGCAAAAAGATGAGTGCCACCAGGTCCAGGCTCATCATATTGCCGAACAGTCGCACCGCCAATGCCAGCGTGCGGGTGATCTCGCCGACGATATGGAATGGCAGCAGAAACGGAAACGGCCTGACGTAATGGGACAGATAGCGCTTCAGCCCGTGACTGCGAATCCCAAACCAGGGCACCGAAAGAAACACCAGAAAGGCCAACGAGGAGGTGACGGAAAGATCCCGGGTCGGCGACTGCAAGCCGGGAATCAGCCCGATCAGATTGGCCGCCAGCAGAAACCACCACAAACCCATGATGAAGGGCGCGACCTCGGTCACATGCTGCGGCACCAATTCACGCACCGTAGTTTCCATTGTCACTACGACTCCTTCCAGCGCCGTCTGCACAGGACCGGGATCCAGACTCAAACGCCGGGTCAATGCCCAACCACCACACCACAACAGCAGGCTCAGGCATACCGAGAGAGTCAAGGTATCGGTGATCTCGATCGGTCCCAGCTGCCATAGCAGCCGAGGGAAGATATCCGTGTCCATTCAATCCTCGCGAAACAACATCCACAGATTGACAATGCCGATCGCCAGTCCCAGAAAAATCAGGCTCAGCGTCCACTGAATGGAATATCCGCTATACAGGCTGTCGATCCAACGTCCCAGATAGGCGCCTGCCACCATGGGCAACACCAGCACCAGTCCGGCGGTTCCCAGATAGGTCAGCTGGGCCAACAGATGATGTTCCTCTTCAGCAGCACGCTTGATACGACGAACCTGGCGACGAATGATCACCGGCCAGTGGCTGAATTCCCCCTGCCGTCTATCCGGCACGCTGTCTCCTGCCCAACTGCCACAAGCGTTTGAACATTT
>CAYUPV010000008.1:0-33430 GCA_964445885.1 uncultured Methylococcales bacterium | reverse complement strand
CATCGACCCGCTCTGGCTCTTTGGCGAGCACTTCCCCGACCAGTTTGGCGGCCTCGTCATACAAACGGGCGCCAAAATAAATCCGGGCCAGCTTGGTTTTGGCATCGTTGTAGTCGGGGGATTCCTCCAGCGCCGCCCTCAGATGGCCGACCGCCTGATTCAACTGCCCCAGTTTTTCATAGGCCTGGGCCATCCAATAGTGCCCCTTCGCATCCTTGGGATCGATCTGCAGCACGTTCTTGAAGGAGATCCGGGCCCGCTCGTAGTCTCCTTGCTCCAGCAACTGCCTGCCTTCTTCCAGATAACGGGCCTTGCTGGCTTCAGGATCGGTGCAGGCGGTCAGACCACTGAGCAGAATCGCGAGACAAAAACACAACTGCAAAATATATCGGCGCATTGTTTCAGTTCCCTGTTTCCTTCCCCTTGGGGGTTTTTTTTCTCAATGGCAGCAGGCCATTGATCGACTCCATACGGATCGCCTCGGTCACCTCATCCGCCGTCACCAAATCGTTTTCCTCAGTGTAGGCGAATAACAGACTCAGGTCGCAGACGATATTGACCAGCCTGGGAATCCCTTCCGTCTCCCGCTGGATGACATCGATCGCCTCCTCGGTAAAGATGTCACGCCCGGCGCCCGCCTTTTGCAGACGGGAACGGATATATTCCCCGGTTTCTTCCCGTGACAGGGACTCCAGGTGGTAGCAAAGGGCAATCCTTTGGGCAAACTGCTCCAGCGAGGGGTCTTGCATTTTGGTACGCAGTTGTGGCTGCCCCACCAAAATGATTTGCAGCACGTGTTGTTGGCCGATATTGATGTTGGACAGCATCCTCAGCTCTTCCAGGGTATGCAGATCGAGATTCTGGGCTTCGTCCACCACCAGCAGGGTGCGCTTGCCCTGTTGATACTGCTGCCCAAGGAAATCGATCAGGGTCTGGTAACACTCGGTCTTGTTCTTGTTCCGATATTCCAGGTCGAATGCCATCAAGATCCACTGCAGCAGTTCCCCGATGGTGGCATGGGTGTGACTGATGACCCCGGCGGTGAAGGTCTGGTCCAATCGCTGCATCAGATTCTGCACCAGGGTGGTCTTGCCGCTGCCGATCTCCCCGGTGAGCACACAGAACGGGGCCCCGTTGAGCAGGGTGTATTCCAGCAGCGCCATGGCCATGCGGTGTTTTTTGGTCGGATAAATGAAATCGGGATCTGGAAGCAGGAAAAACGGTTTGACCTTCAATCCAAAAAAGGCTTCATACATATATTTAGCTGTGGGTCCGGGATTTATTGAGCACGGTGCCAAGGATCGGGGTATGGGTAAGATAGCCCATGGTCTGCTCCAGCGCCTTCTTCGACGTCTTGCCCGCCTCCGCCACCAGCAGAACCGCATCCACATAGGGGGCAAACGCCAGAGTGTCAGCCTTGGACATCACTTCGGGAAGATCGAATATCACGATCCGTTCCGGGTAGCGGTGCTTGAACTCCTCGACCATCTGCATCATGTAGGGGGAACGCAGCAGTTCGCTGGAGTGTTCCACCGCACGGCCGGCAGGCAGGATCACCAGGTCGGGGATCTCCGGGTTGATCAACAGGTCGGACAATGGGACATTGTCCAAAAGATAATCGCGCAGCCCTTTCCCTTCCGGCATATCGAAAAGCCGGTGCAGGGCCGGACGTTGCAGATTGGCGTCCACCAGCAACACCGTGCGGTTGAATTCCATCGCCATGCAGACCGCCAGGTTGGCCGCCGTCAGGCTCTTGCCCTCGTTCCGGCCCGGACTGGTGATCGCCAGCGTCTTCCAGCCATTGGCTTCCATCTTCTGAATCACCTGGGTCCGTAACACTTTATAGGTGTCCAGCCATTCAGGCGGCGATTCCTGGGTCATGATACGGTTCCTCAGCAGCATTTCCGGGCGCACCGCACACACCCGGGTACGGGTGTAAACGATGGACTTCTGGGCTTCCACCCGCTCCGACGGCAACACCGGATGATCGATGTCATCGCGGATCTTCCTTACCGCTTTCTCTATGTATTCCATTGACTTATCCTCCCATGCCCATATTGAGCTTGTTCAGGATCCTGAACCAAAGCACATCCAAAGGCGACACCAGAAAATGCACCAGCGCCGTCAAGGTGATGACAGCTAGTACCATACCACCCAGCAGTATCCAGCGATAGTTCCGCTTTCGTTGGCTTTCCTCAGGAAGCTCCAGGTAAGGAATACTGACCAGGGGAGCCAATCCTGTCGCCGTCGCAACAGCCTGTTCATCATGCACCGACTGGTCCACCGCTTCGGCCAGGACGGCGCTCGCCGTCCCGGCGCCACACCCCAGGATCAAGCCGAGCAGAACAATCAGGGGACGCTTGGGAGACTCCGGTTTTTCGGGCATCTGCGGAGGATCGATCAGGGTCAAATGCTCCCCTTTGCGCTCCACTTCGAACTGCTGGGACACCTTGGCCGACAACTGGCGTGCCCGCAGATCACGGTAACGCTGCACCGTGGCATCCAGTTCCTCCTCCAGGGTCCGGTATTCTTTCTCCACCAGGGGAGAGGCGGCCAGATTACCGCGTATGTCCCGCCGGCGTTTTTCCAGTCCCAGACGGGTGCCTTTCAGGGAGCGCAATTCGGAGCGCGCCGATTCGAGTTGGGCCTGCAGGGTGATGTAGGCCGGATTATCGGGTTCCATTGCTTTCCCGGCGTTGGAACGCTGGGACTTGCCGGCTTCTTCGATCTGCAGCCGAAGCTGATCGATTTCCCGTTGCAGTTTGATCACGTCCGGGTATTTTGGCGAATAACGCTTCCTCAGACCGACCAGTTCCGCTTGCTTCTGGCGCAACTGGGCATTCATCCCCTGCAAATCCGGTGCGATACCCGACTCCTGTTTCTCCAGCGCCTCGATTTCATTCTTGACCCGGATCACATCCGGATGGGTGGCCGAATATTTGGCCAGCAGGGAGGGATACTCGGATCTCAGCGCCTTCAGGCGGTCGTGGATGTCCAGCACGCGCTTGCCTTCGGGGGTGACCGCCATGGCATGAGGATCGATCTGGGCCAATTGTCCCTGCAGATAGAAGATCTTGTCCTTGGCCGAGCGTTCCTGGGCCTGGAGTTGTAACAGCTGATTTTCTATCTGATGGAGTTCTTCCTGGTAGATATTGTTCATTTCCGGCAGGCGCTCGAGATTCCCCTCCTTGAACTTGGCCAGTTTCCCTTGCAGATCCTCCATCTGCTGTTTGATGCGCCGACTTTCTTCGTTCAGAAACTGCACCGCTTCATTGGCTGTTTCCGTGCGCGCCCGGGCATTCTCCTCCATGAACAGCGAAGTCAGATCACTGGCCACCTGCTGGGTGATCTTGGGATCGTCGTATTTAAATGACAGGGTGAAGGCGATCATCACCTGTACCGGCCGGTTTCCACCATGGGGATCGGACAATTCCGCGTTGATGAAGTCGATTCCGATGTCTTCCCGCATCTCCTCGATCACTTCCTGGCGGGTTTTCCGCTTCCGATCCTCGGGATAGAGATTGAATTTGTCGATGATTCGCCACAGATTGGTACGGGTCGTCACCCGCTGGGTCACTTCCTGGATCTGTTGCTCGGCATAAGAGGCCACTGAAGTTTGAATCAGTTCGGGGGTGATGTCCTGTTTCTCGATCAGGATGGTGGCACTGGAACGATAGACCGGCGGCAACAGCAGCGCCACCAGTGCACTGATGACGAATACCAGCGCAGAAGTAATCACGAAATGCCATTTGCGCCGCTTGGCGATATCGATGATGTCGCTGAGATTGAAACCCTGTTCATCGGGTTCCGGTAGATAGTCTAGAGTTTCTGTGGTGTTCATCGTACCTTGAGAGGTTGATAGATGAGTCTGAGCATGATTTCGTTACCCGTCGCCGCTTCGTCGATGGACTTGAACTTCTGATAGCGGTAAGTATAGGCAAGCCCCAATGAGATTTCCTCGGTCCACTGCCAGCGAAGTTCTGGGGCGACGGAAAAATAAGTGCGGTCGGATCGTTTGGATTGTAAATCCGAGGAACTGACGGTCTCGTTGCGCAAGGCCGTGGCTCTGAATATCGCCAACCAACGCTCGGACAGATTATACCTCAGCCGCAGATTGGCCTGCAGTTGTTGTACCAGCCCACCGGTGCCCAAAGGCAGCAACTGTTGGCTGAGATCGAGGGTACCGGTTCCTTTCTCGAAGGACTTGGTCAAATTTCCCGAAAATATGAACCCGATGTCGGTGCTGTGTTGTTTTTCCTTGCCGAACACGCGCACGAAGCCGCTCGGACCGAGGGTAACGCCCCGCAAGACGCTAAACTGACTTTCGGACTTTGTGTAGCGAATCCCTCCCTGGATGCCGCCCTGAAGCGTTTCATCGAAATTGTATTGAACCCCCCCCTGAGCACCCAGGGTATCGACATGCTGGGCAAAATCGACCGGATTATAGCGGCTGGCGAAGGTGGAAAGGGTCACTTCGGTTTTTGGATTCCATTGGTAACGCCAGTCTGCGGAGAAGGTGTGATTGCGGTAATCGGTAAATACTTGAATATTCTTCTTCTGCTGGTAACTCACATCCTGGAAACTGTACCTCAAGGTGACAATCTGGCGTGGAGTCAATTGGTAGGACCAACTGGGTGTCGCCAGCCACTGATGCCGGTTCAACTGGGTCAAAATACCCGAGTCGGTGATTTCTGAGGTCAATGTGGTCTGAACACGGTAACTGCCTGCGAAATCCAGCCGGTTTTTTTCGCCACTGTGCGACAGGTCGAGGTTGTAATACTGTTCGAAGGCGTTCAACTCATCGTCGGTATAGCGGAGGATGTTCCATTCGCCCCGGGCCTTGACGGTGTTGCACTCGGCGATCCGTTCGAGCTCCAGCCCCGGGCGGATCGAAGAAACCCATACGTCTTCTGCTTTTCGGGAAGTCAGCCGGATGTTGTCGTTATAGGCCTGGGAAAATTGGAAACGGGGATACCAGAAATAACCCGCGGCACTCAGATCCTGGGCAAAAAAAAACCCAGAAGAACGATCCCTATTCTTTTTTCCATCATATGACCCTTGGTTTAGGGCACCATGACCGTATCACCGGGAAGAAGGACAATATTCTGCTCCAGGCTCTCACCATTGACTACATCAGTATAGTCAAACTTGTAGACCTGCTGCTTGTTGTCATCCGTCCGGCGCAAAACGATGATATCGTCCTTGTCGGCAAAGGGGGTAAAACCACCCGCCATACTCAGGGCCTGCAATACGTCGACGCGGCGCTGGACCGGAAACTGACCCGGTTTGTTGACCTTGCCGATCACATAAACCACATTCCCACCATTGTTGAGCAGCGCCACGGTGACGACCGGATCGGACAGATAAGCCGAAAGGCGTTTCTTCAGTTCTCCCTGCACCTGGGCAATCGTGTGACCCGATGCCTGGAAACTGCCCGCCAGGGGAAAGCTGATCATCCCATCGGGGGCCACCAAGGTCTGCTTCTGCAGGTTCTCCTCCTGCCAGACGGAAATCTCCAGAACGTCCCCCGGCGCCAACAAGTAAGGGGGGGGACCCTTTGACTCCCCCCCCTCGACAGCAACAGTCACGACGCTCAGCAGTGTGAAAACAACCAGAAACAATGGATTCATGAATTTTTTACACCTTTCACTGAAGCGAAAAACATCCTCAAGCAGACAGTTTCGAAATCCGTTGACGGGACTGCCAGCCAATGCCTGCCAACAATACCGGACCCAGCAGAAGGGCAGCTGCGGGGAGTGGTACGGCAGTGGTGAATACCAGGTTCCCATCAGTACCAGTCACCTTGACGGTTGAACTCGAAGTACTGTCCAAGGTTCCCGCACCCGTGGCACCCGGGGGGAGCAGAAAACTACCCAATGCAAAATTGGTTTCCCCTGCGGTTGGTAGCGTGGGAGAAAACACACTGGACGAAGCGGTAATATCGGAAACTATGTAAGAAAACCCAATTCCCCTGACATTACTATTGAATGTTCCAGTGCTACCACCACCCGTAGTGATCTGCCCTTTCAATATATGGGTTCCATCATTGAAACCGGTTCCAGTTCCGGTGTAATCATAAGCGGTTTGAGAATTGTTATCCCAATAAAGGTCGAAGCTTCCGTTAAGGTTATTAAACGCCACGAAACCGTTGGAAGTGTCAAAGATGGTCGCGGTAAAATTGCCTACCAGCGTCAGCTCATAGCCATCACTTGCGGGGCTGCCGACGAGGCTGCCGCCCAACACGTGATTTGCGACCGCAGTCTGGAAGGCACCCGTCACGGTTGTTCCCACCGTAGCGGCCGAGTAATCCAGCGCCAAGACGCCATTGAAAAAGTCATAGGTATCGAAAGTGACCGGAGGAGAGCTATTGGGATAATGCGCCGTCACCGACACCGCAGCCATTGCTTGACCGGACAACAGCCCTAGGGCTACCAGGCCTGTCAGTATTTTTTTCTTCATGTCGAAGTCCCCATAAAACATACATTCATTCATTTCGCAGGACGATTCCGCCCCCTTGGTGAAGTTCAGGCCTGCAAATCAGCAACCCCTTCGCTTAAGAAGGGAGCAAGCTTAATGCCCTTATTTTTAACCATTTGATATTCAAGTAGAATTTCCCGGGAACCGATACAGCTCGCTGTTTCATTTCGCCCATGTGTAAAATTTACTGACAGATTCCATGGAAACCCTGGCCGTGACAACGAATCCTGCACCCGACTGGGATCTTAATCGTCATCTTATGAAAACTAACAACCGGATTCCAGTGCGTCAACTCAATAAGCGTTCTTACTCGTGAACCCTTTGAGTACCGTCAGCAAAATGATCTTGATATCCAGCAACAACGACCAATGGCGAATGTATTCGATATCGTGTTGGATACGCGCCTCCATCTTTTCGATGGTTTCCGTCTCGCCCCGAAAGCCGTTGATTTGCGCCAGCCCGGTGATGCCAGGCTTGACCTTGTGTCGCAACATATAGCCCGGAATCAGCTTACGGTAATGTTCATTGTGAATGACGGCATGAGGGCGCGGCCCCACGATAGACATGGACCCTTGCAGCACATTGAGGAACTGGGGCAGTTCATCCAGCGAGGTTTTGCGCAGGAAAGCACCCAACGGCGTCACCCGTGGATCCTCCTTCCTGGCCTGCTCCACCTCACCCCCATCCTCGCACACCGTCATGGATCTGAATTTCCAGATGATGATTTCCTCGCCGTTGAAACCGTAACGTCGCTGTTTGAAGAGCACCGGGCCAGGAGACGACAGCTTTACGCCCAAGGCAATCAACGCCATCGGCACCGACACCAGAAGCAGGATCAAGCAGGAAAGCACGATGTCTTCGGTCCGCTTGAGGGCGGCGTCCACTCCCTGGAATGGGGTTTCATACACGCTGACCACGGGAATCCCCTGAAGGGTGAACCAATGCGCCTGAATCAGTTTGAAGACGAAGAAATTTGGAATATAGAACACCGATGCCGTCGTATCGGCAAGTTCGTCCACAATCGAGCAAATGCGTTTTTCCGCGCTCATGTCAAGGCAGATATAGATGTAATCGACCTTCCCATTTTTGGCTTCATAAAACAGGGTCCTGACAGTCCCTACCACCGGTTGACAGGGATCGAACTGCCGTTCCGCGGAACGATCGTCATAATAACCGACGAACTTCAGCCCCAGCCAAGGCATGCTATTGATTGCATCTTCCAGGCGCTTTCCCAGTGGATTGGCTCCCAGAATGGCGCATGTCCGGATATTCCTGCCGCGCCTGCGGATATAACTCGTCAGCCACAGCCGGCCACCGTGGAGTATGACCAGCAGGATCGCCGTCACCACAGCCCATGACACGATTGCCGTTCGGGAAAAGTCACTCACTTTTCCGGACAGATACAACGCTGCGGTCAGCACCAGAATGGCGCAGAACCACGCAAACACCAGGCGGCGCGCTTCCCGGTAGAATGCCGATCCACGCCAGGTATGGTAGACCTCGTATACTTCAGCGAAAAAACCAAACAGAAGGCTCGCGCCAATCGCAATCAGCAAATACGACAGATCGAACGGAATGGCGAGATAGCCCAGGACCAGCGCCAAAGCCAGAATGACGACGCCGTTATCCAGCATTCTGGCCATCGCCAGCAATTTATAAGAATGGGGGCGAATGATCCCGGTAGATCGTTGCAAGCTGT
This sequence comes from uncultured Methylococcales bacterium, assembly GCA_964445885.1. Lineage (GTDB taxonomy): Bacteria > Pseudomonadota > Gammaproteobacteria > Methylococcales > Methylothermaceae > Methylohalobius. The sequence goes on along the minus strand of CAYUPV010000008.1, from coordinate 25,254 downwards.
TTCCTTTAAATCGATAACTTTATAGAAGTTTGGACAGGCATCTCTCCAGCTACAAGGGGAATTTCTACTTTCTTCCCCTATGAGTTGTTCATCAGAGGTAATCCCAATGCTAAACACTTACGCAGGATATGCCACATCGGCATACATATCATGATGATTTCTGTAGGTTAAACAAAGCATAGCATAAGGGGAGGGCTGCGCCCTGTGAGGGGTGAGGGGTGAGGGGTGAGGGGTGAGGGGTGAGGAGGAGGTAATCCAGCAGCTAGAACCGCGCTGGAGGAGGCTTGACTCCAAGCCCTGTGGTTTCCTCGACGATTCTTTTGGCCTCTTCTTCCGCCATCTTTGGGGTGAGTTTCAACTCCTCACCTTGCAGTGAAACCTGACCAGGTTTCAGATACAACGTCTGAGTGGGATAGGCAAACTCCACTTCCAGGCTTTGAGCCAGCCGCAGGATATCGAGCAGGAAGCGCTGGCGTTCGCGCAATTCGGTACCCCAGTTGGGGGTCTCCCAGAACACATAGACCAGAATGTCCAGCGAGGCCGATCCCATGTTGTTGAAATAGACATGGTAATAGTCCTTGCGCATGTAGGGATGTTGTCGCACCAGCTCGCGAATGCCTTCACAAAATGCTTCGATCTTTTCCGGAGGCGTATCGTAGGTCAAAGCGAGCAGGCATTTCATGCGCCGGTAACGACGCTTGCCCATGTTGTCGATGCTGGCGGTGATCAGACGGGAGTTGGGCAGGATCACCAGGGAATTGTAGAAGGTGCGGATCCGTGTGCTTCTGAGACCGATTTCCTCCACTGTTCCCTCGATGTCGTCGATGATCACCCAATCTCCGACATGGAATCCCTGATCCAGCAGGATGGATATGGAACCGAACAGATTCTGCACCAGATCCTTGGCGGCCAGGGCAAAAGCCAAACCACCCAGGCCCAGCCCTGCGATCAGTCCAGCCAGATTGATATTGAGATTGGCCGCCACGAACATCAGGCCGATAATGGTGGCAAACACTTTCAGCGACTTCCTGAGCAGCGGCACCAATGCATCGTCCAGACGGCTCTTGGTCTTGGCCGCATAAGCAGCGACATAGGCACATAAGACATCGATCAGACGATATCCCCCCCAGACCCCGGCCATGCCCGCCAATACCTTGACCGGCACCAGCAGAAAGGCAAGGGCCTTGTCCGGCAACCCCAGCAGGTTCAACCCTCCCCACCAGACCGCCGCCATCAACAACATGGCCAGGGGACGCAGCCAATCGGCGCCCAATTCCAAACGTGGATCGAACAGCCCGCGTCGCATCCAGCGCAGCATCAACCATTGCAGGAGCCAACGGCACAGTTTGTCGGTGAACACCCCGGCGAAGGTGATCAGAAACACTCCCAGCCATTGCCAGTATTCCAGCAGCAACACTTTCTTTTTCAGGGAATCGGGCAACTGGGTCCGATACTGCAAATACCAGGGAAGGTCCCCGGTAGCCACGCCGGCCCCGGCTTCGTTCATCAATTCATCGAGGAGGGTTGGCAGCACATCCAAAGTCCCGCTACTGAACAGCCAGCGTCCATCGGGCTGTTTTTGCAGAGTGATCTTGCCGTGTTTGAATTTGAGCAAGACATATTGATCCCCTGACCATACCCGCGAAATCCGTCTGGGGTTGACCTTCTTGCGGATCAGCACCTCATGAAGCACCCAGGCATTGTCGCGCCCCTTTTCGCTACGCACCAAGGGATTGATCTGACTCAAGTCCAACGCCTCGATGGCTTTTTCGATGGACTCGGCCCGGCCCCTTTTGACTTCGTCCATGGCGGTCATGAAGGTCCTTACCGTGGCACGTGGTGAGGCATAGGCGGAGATGTCGACTTCCGCCTTATTGGCAGGGGCTGTCTGGGGCCAAGCCAACTGGCAGACACACAGCAACCACCCAACGGCTATGATTCGCTTCATTTTGTTTGTTCCATACGTTCGAGTACCTTTCACCCTACCCTGTTTCTCGCCAGCACGGCGTCCCGAAAAGCACTCCCCTGCTCCCTGCCCATGATAATAAGGATAAATCAAACCGCTTGATTGGGGGGCGCCAAAATAGGGGGTGTGGATCGCACATTGACTTGCATGGGAGCGTTCAGAGAGAATGGTTGGCTTTATAATCGAGGTAAAGCAACCGGATGACTTCTACTACGGACGCCCTGGTTCAGATCCGTGGCCTGGTGTTCGATCGTGGGCAACGCCGGATCTTCGATGGCGTCGACATGGACATCCGCCGGGGTTCTGTCACCGCCATCATGGGCCCTTCCGGCACCGGGAAAACCACCCTGCTGAAGCTGATCGGCGGTCAACTCAGGCCAAAGGCCGGTGACATCCTGGTCGATGGTGAAAGGGTTCACAAGCTGTCACGGCGCCGCTTGTACCTTTTACGCAAACGGATGGGGATGTTGTTCCAGACCGGCGCCCTGCTCACCGATCTCGATGTATTCGAGAATGTCGCCTATCCTCTGCGCGAACATACCACTCTTCCGCAGTCCATGATCCGCACCCTGGTACTGATGAAGCTGGAAGCCGTCGGCCTGCGCGGCGCCCGTGACTTGATGCCGGCCCAGCTTTCCGGCGGCATGGCAAGGCGGGTGGCGCTGGCCCGGGCGATTGCCCTGGACCCGATGATGGTCATGTACGACGAACCGTTTACCGGTCAGGATCCGATTTCCATGGGGGTGCTTATCAAGCTGATCCGCACCCTCAATGATGCCCTGGGGCTGACCAGCATCGTGGTCTCCCATGACGTCATGGAAACCGCTTCGATCTCCGACTATATCTATGTGATCTCCGAGGGCAAGGTCGTTGGCGAAGGCACGCCGCAAAAGTTGCAACAAACCGATTCACCCTGGGTGAAGCAGTTCCTGCAAGGACTGCCCGATGGACCGGTCCCGTTCCACTACCCTGCCCCCAGCTACCGCGAGGATCTGCTCCAATGCCAGGCATGATTCAGCGGTTGGGGGCGGTCTCCCTGGGGGTGTTCTCCAAGCTGGGGCGTGCCAATCTGTTCCTGCTGCAAGCCCTGTCCGGCAGCCTCGAGATCGTGATGCGGCCGGGACTGCTGATCCGGCAGCTCTATATGGTGGGCGTCCTCAGCATTCTGTTGATCTCCCTGTCCGGCCTGTTCGTGGGGATGGTGCTGGGGCTTCAGGGCTACAACGTGCTGTCGGACTTCGGCGCCGAGGAGTCGCTGGGCGTCATGGTGGCCGCCTCCCTGGTACGCGAACTGGGGCCGGTGGTGACCGCCCTGCTGTTCTCCGGGCGGGCGGGTTCGGCCCTGACCGCGGAGATTGGCCTGATGAAGGCCACTGAACAATTGTCGGGCATGGAAATGATGGCGGTCGATCCGATGCGCCGGGTCATCACCCCCCGATTATATGCCGGTATTTTGTCGATGCCGTTGCTCTCGGCCCTGTTCACCTATATCGGCATTTATGGCGGTTACTTCGTTGGGGTGCCCCTACTGGGAGTGGATGAGGGGGCTTTCTGGTCGCAAATGCAATCCACCATCGATTTCCACGAGGACATCATCAACGGTGTCGTCAAGAGTCTGGTGTTCGGGGTGATCGTCACCTGGATCGCGGTATTCGAGGGCTACGACGCCGTTCCAACTTCGGAAGGGGTGGGTCGCGCCACGACCCGCTCCGTGGTCTATTCAGCCTTTGCCATTCTGGGTTCGGATTTCATCCTCACCGCACTGATGTTCGGAGAATAACAACATGGACAACACAAGAATCATCGAAATCTGGGTGGGTGTATTTGTCGCCATCGGTTTGGGGGCCCTGTTCCTTCTTGCCATGCAGGTCAGTAATCTGACCGAGTTCAGGGATCAGCACGAAGGGTATAGCGTCAAAGCCGAATTCCAGAATATCGGCAGCCTGAAAGTACGTTCCCCGGTGAAACTGGCGGGTGTCAAGATCGGCCGGGTATCCGCCATCCGGCTGGACACCGACCAATACCAGGCCATCGTGATCATGCGCATTCAGCCACAATACAAACTGCCCGACGACAGCATCGCCAGCATCTATACCGCCGGCCTGCTGGGGGAACAATACATCGCCATCGATGCGGGTGGCAGCCCGGATTACATGAATGAGGGGGACAGCTTCGAAATCACTCAGTCGGCGCTGGTACTGGAAGAGTTGGTCGGTAAATTCCTGGTCAACAAGTCAGAAAACAGCGGTTCCTAGCAGCGATGATCGCGGTAATGCAGGAAACGGCCCCAGGGCACCTCACCGTCGAGGGAGAATTGACGTTCGCCACCGTCACTGAGCTGTGGAAAGACTCCCAACCTCGCCTGAGGCGGGCTACCGATTCCCTGATCATCGATCTGAGCGGAGTCTCCCGGGCCGACAGCGCGGCGCTGGGGCTGCTGGTCGAATGGTGTCGCCTGGGCGCCGGCAGCGGACTGTCGCTTTCATTCATTCATCTGCCTCCCCGCCTCAGAACGATGGTGAGCGCTTACAACCTGGACCCTTTGTTGCCAATCCATGGATAAACTACTCGTCCACGGCGGCCCCCCGCTTCACGGCGAGGTGGCCATTTCCGGGGCCAAGAATGCCGCCCTGCCGATCCTGGCCGCCACCCTGTTGGCCAGTCATCCCGTCACCCTCGGTAACGTTCCGCGCTTGCGTGATATCACCACCATGCTGGCGCTGATTGACAACATGGGCGTCTCCCATGCCGTCGATGGCCATCGGGTGTCCATCGATGCCTCAGCTATCCGCCAGCCCCTGGCTTCCTATGAGCTGGTACGCACCATGCGGGCCTCCATTCTGGTCCTGGGACCGCTGCTGGCGCGTTGTGGCGAAGCGGTAGTCTCCCTGCCGGGCGGCTGTGCCATCGGCGCCCGCCCGGTGGACCTGCATCTGAAGGGATTGGCCGCCATGGGGGCCGACATCGAAGTGGAAAAGGGCTATATCCATGCCCGCGCCTCCCATCTCCAGGGATGTCGTCTGGTACTGGATCAGGTGACAGTCACCGGTACCGAGAACCTGCTGATGGCCGCCACCCTGGCCAGCGGCAGAACTGTGATCGAGAATGCCGCCCGCGAACCGGAAGTGACCGACCTGGCCAATTTCCTGGTCACCCTGGGTGCGAGCATCGATGGCATCGGCACCGATGTCCTGGAAATCGAGGGGGTCGAATCGCTCGATGCCAACGGCGCCCAATATCAGGTCCTGCCCGACCGCATCGAGACCGGCACTTATCTGACCGCCGCCGCCATGACCGGCGGCGGTATTCGCACCACCCAAACCCGCCCCGAACTGCTCGATGCGGTGCTGGCGAAACTGAGGGAAGCCGGTGCCACCATCGTGACCGGAGACGACTGGATAGAGTTGTCCATGAATAGTCGTCCCAGGGCGGTTTCCTTCCACACCGCCCCCCATCCTGCCTTCCCCACCGACATGCAAGCCCAGCTCATGGCGCTCAACTGCGTCGCCGATGGGGTGGGGGTGATCACCGAGACCATCTTCGAGAACCGCTTCATGCACGTGTTGGAATTACGCCGCCTGGGAGCGCGGATTGCCACCGAGGGCAATACCGCCATCTGCACCGGGGTGGAAAAACTCACCGGCGCCCCGGTCATGGCCACCGATCTGCGCGCTTCCGCCAGCCTGGTGCTGGCTGCCCTGGCAGCGGAGGGTGAAACCGTGATCGATCGCATTTATCATATCGACCGGGGGTATGAGCAAATCGAAACCAAGTTTTCCCAGCTGGGTGCCGGGATCCAAAGGATTTGTTGAAACAACAGGATTTATAACCAACCATGTTGACCATCGCCGTCTCCAAGGGCCGTATCTACCAAGAGGCTTTGCCGCTGTTGGCGAATGCCGGTATCGTGCCCACCTGTGATCCGGAAACCTCGCGTAAATTGATCCTCCCCACCCGGTGCGAGGATGTGCGGCTGCTGATCATCCGCGCCACCGATGTCCCCACCTATGTGGAATACGGCGCTGCCGACCTGGGGATCGCCGGCAAGGATGTGCTGGTGGAGTACGGGGCGGGGGGATTGTATGAGCCCCTGGATCTGGGAATCGCCCGCTGCCGCATGATGACCGCCGGCAAGGTGGGCGAGACCTGGGAGGGCAAACGCATCCGGGTGGCCACCAAATACGTGCACATCGCCAAACGCTTCTTCGCCGGGCAGGGCATCCAGGCCGAGATCATCAAGCTCTATGGCTCCATGGAACTGGCGCCCCTGGTGGGACTGGCCGAATGTATCGTGGATCTGGTGGATACCGGCAACACCCTGAAAGCCAACGGGCTGGAACCCCGTGATATGATCATGGAGGTCAGCTCGCGCCTGGTGGTCAACAAGGCGGCGATGAAGATGAAGAACCAACGCGTCAAGACATTGATCCACGACCTGGAATCCGCAATCAGCCAGAAACCACCATCATGACCATCCAACTGCGTCGTCTCGACAGCCGCAGCTCCGATTTCGACTCGCAACTGCATGATCTTTTGCGCTGGAACGATGAATTCGATCGGGATGTTCACCAGACCGTCCTGGATATCCTTGCCCGGGTGCGCCAGCAAGGGGATGCCGCGGTGGTCGACTATACCCGTCGTTTCGATCGACTGCAGGTCGACACCCTGGCCGAGCTGGAACTGTCCGGCCAGCGCCTGGGGCAGGCGCTGGAAACGATCCCCCGGAAACAACGCCAGGCACTCGAAACCGCCGCCGCCCGCATTCGCGCCTATGCCGAACATCAGAAGCTGAAATCATGGCGCTACCGGGATGAGCTGGGCAACCTGCTGGGCCAACAGGTCACTCCCATGGACCGGGTCGGGTTGTACGTCCCCGGCGGCAAGGCGTCTTATCCTTCTTCAGTGCTGATGAATGCGGTGCCTGCCAAGGTCGCCGGGGTGCCCGAATTGATCATGACCGTTCCCACGCCGGACGGTGAGATCAAAGATCTGGTACTGGCGGCCGCGGCGGTTGCCGGCGTCGACCGGGTATTTCGTGTCGGTGGCGCCCAGGCCATCGCCGCCCTCGCCTACGGTACCGAAACGATCCCCAAAGTGGACAAGATCGTCGGCCCCGGCAACCTCTATGTGGCCACCGCCAAAAAACTGGTGTTCGGCCAGGTGGGCATCGACATGATTGCCGGTCCCTCCGAGATCCTGATCATCACCGATGGCGTCACCGATCCGGACTGGCTCGCCATGGACCTGTTCTCACAGGCCGAGCACGATGAGAACGCTCAATCGATCCTGCTCTCCCCCGATCCGCAAACGCTGGACCGGGTGGCGGCCAGCATCGAACGCCTGCTACCCGCCATGGAGCGACGCGAAGTCATCCGGCGGTCTTTGGAAACCCGGGGTGCGCTGGTCAAAGTGGACGATCTCGACCAGGCTTGCGCCATCGCCAACCGCATCGCCCCGGAACACCTGGAGCTGTCGGTCAGCGACCCAGAATCACTACTGGGCAAAATCCGCCATGCCGGCGCCATCTTCCTGGGTTCCTACACTGCCGAGGCCCTGGGTGATTACTGCGCAGGACCAAACCATGTGCTACCCACCTCGGGAACGGCTCGTTTTTCTTCTCCCCTGGGCGTCTACGACTTTCAAAAACGCTCCACCGTCACCTTCTGCAGCGCCCAGGGAGCCTCGCCCCTGGCCGAAACCGCCGAAGTGCTGGCGGTGGGCGAGGGATTGGCCGCCCATGCACAATCCGCAGCCTACCGAATCAAACGATGACACCGCAGCAATTCTTCCGCCCGGACATTCTTGCCGATTCCGCCTATCATGTCCCTTCTGCCGCAGGCCTGATCAAACTCGATGCCATGGAAAACCCCTATGACTGGCCGCAGGACATGGTCGATGGCTGGCTCGATCATCTGCGCCTGGCCCACCCAAACCGTTACCCTGATCCCGAGGCATCAGCCTTGAAAGCGGCCTTGCGGGACTATGCCCAGATTCCGGCAGGAGCGGACATCCTGCTGGGCAACGGTTCCGACGAAATCATCCAGATCCTGCTGGCCGCTCTGGTGGGGCAGCCGGGGACCAAAGTGCTGGCTCCGGAACCCACCTTCGTCATGTATCGCCAGATCGCCCATTGGCTGAACCTGGAATTTGTCGGCGTTCCCCTCAGGGAGGATTTTTCTCTCGATTCCGAGGGGATGTTGTCGGCACTGCAGATCCATCAGCCCAGAATCGTTTTTTTGGCCTATCCCAACAACCCCACCGGCAATTTGTTCGATCCGCAATCGATCGAGGAAATACTGAAGGTCGCACCGGGCTTGGTGGTGGTGGACGAAGCCTATGCCCCCTTTGCCCAAACGAGCTTCATGAATCGGATCGGTTCCGTCGACAATCTGCTGGTCATGCGGACCCTTTCCAAGCTCGGGCTGGCAGGATTGCGCCTGGGCTTTGTGGCAGGCCCCAGGGCTTGGCTGGCGCAGTTCGACAAACTGCGCCTCCCCTACAATATCAACATCCTGACTCAGTTGAGCGCGGAATACGCCCTGGCTCACAGCGAGGTGTTCGAACATCAAACGGCGCGCATCCGCGCGGATAGAGAAGCTCTGGCACACGAGTTGAGCCGGCTGCCGGGGGTCGAGGTCTTTCCAAGCGCCGCCAATTTCCTCCTGCTGCGGTTGACCAACGCCAGCCGGATATTCGAACACCTCAAACAGCAAGGTATTCTGATCAAGAACCTGGATTCTGCCGGCGGGAGGTTGCGCAATTGTTTGCGGGTCACGGTGGGAACGCCCGTGGAGAATCAACGATTTCTGGAGTCCTTGAAAGGGATTTTGGAGAAACCATAAGGGAGCGGTTTTCAAACCCGCCCTGACTTCAACGCGCCCCGCCTCCCCATTCTGTATCCACAAGGCCCCCTTATGGGACGGGATTTGCACCATTTTGAACATTGACCCTGCCATTAAATCACGTCAAAATCACCCACTGATTGGGGGAAATATAAGAATCCATATGCCGCATGCGGAGGAGGAGCGTCTTGCATGAATGAAAACGACATCGATCTCGAGAAACGCCGCTTTCTGACTCAGACCACGGTGGCGCTGGGCGCTGCCGGGGTAGCATTTGCCGCCGTGCCTTTTATCAATTTTCTGAAACCCGGCGCCGGCACCCTGGAATCCGGCGCTCCCATCGACGTGGACATCACCAAACTGGAACCGGGACAGATGATCCGGGTGGAGTGGCGCGGTCAGCCCATCTGGGTGCTCAGCCGCCCCGAGGAAATGCTGGCGACGCTGCCCAAGCTGGAGCCCCTGCTGAGCGATCCCGATTCCGACGAGTCGGTGCAGCCGGAAAGTTGCAAGAATCCTCACCGCTCCATCAAACCGGAAGTCTTCGTGGCGGTAGGCATTTGTACCCACCTGGGCTGTTCGCCCACCTACCGGCCTGAAGTCGCCCCCCCCGACCTGGGCAAGGATTGGCTGGGAGGATTTTTCTGTCCCTGCCATGGTTCGCGGTTCGATCTTGCAGGACGGGTCTACAAAAAAGTCCCCGCCCCCACCAACCTGGTGGTCCCTCCTTACTACTATGAGACTGACACCCGCCTGATCGTGGGAGAAGAACAGCTATGAGTCACTGTAAAAACTGCGGTACCAAACTGCTTGCCTGGATCGATGAGCGCTTTCCCTTGACCAAGGTCTGGAACGAGCATCTGGCCCAATATTACGCCCCCAAGAACTTCAATTTCTGGTATTTCTTCGGCTCTCTCGCCTTTCTGGTCCTGGTGAACCAGATCGTGACCGGCGTCTGGCTGACGATGAACTACAAGCCGGATGCCAACATGGCATTCGATGCCGTCGAAACCATTATGCGCGACTACGATTGGGGGTGGTTGATCCGCTACATGCACTCGACCGGTGCATCGATGTTCTTCATCGTCATCTATCTCCACATGTTCCGCGGCATGATGTACGGCTCCTTCAAGAAGCCCCGGGAACTGGTATGGTTACTGGGAATGAGTCTTTACCTGGCATTGATGGCCGAAGCCTTCATGGGCTATCTGCTGCCCTGGGGACAGATGTCTTATTGGGGCGCCAACGTCATCATCTCGCTGTTCAGCGCCATTCCGGTGGTCGGTGACGACCTGGCCACCTGGATCCGGGGGGACTTCCTGGTTTCGGACGCGACCCTGAATCGGTTTTTCTCGTTTCACGTCATCGCGGTGCCATTGATCATCGTGGGGTTGGTCTTCCTCCATATCGTCGCCCTGCACAAGGTGGGTTCCAACAACCCGGATGGCATCGAGATCAAGAAGCTCAAGGACAAGAACGGCATTCCTCTGGACGGAATCCCCTTCCACCCTTATTACACCGTCAAGGATCTGTTCGGGGCCGTGGTTTTCCTGACCCTCTGCGCCTGGATCATTTTCTACAGCCCGGAATTTGGGGGCTATTTCCTGGAACATCCCAACTTCATTCCCGCCGACCCGCTCAAAACACCGGAACACATCGCCCCGGTCTGGTACTTCACGCCCTTCTATTCCATCCTGCGGGCCATACCCAACAAGTTGGGCGGGATGCTGGCAATGTTTGCGGCGATCTTCATCCTGTTCTTCCTGCCCTGGCTCGACCGCTGCCCGGTCAAGTCGATCCGCTATCGCGGCATCGTTTACAAGATCGCCCTGGCCCTGTTCGTCGTCAGTTTCATCGCCCTGGGCTATCTGGGAACCATACCCCCCACACCGACTGCGGCTTTCTTCGGGACTTTCTTCACCATCGTCTATTTTGGCTTCTTCCTGCTGATGCCGATCTACACCCGCATGGAGGTCACCAAACCGGTCCCCGAACGAGTGGTGTGGCCCCCCAAACCGTTGCTGGAACGGGAAGGATGGCATTGGAATCTGGTGCGCAAGGCCATTGCGGTGATTCAGGCCAATCCGACTTATCAGCGGCTTGCCGCCAAAACCGCCGGCCACTGGGAGAAAATCCAGGCGTTCATGAAAAACAACAAATACCTGAGACATTTCCTATGAAACGCATCATTGTGACTTGTTTTCTTTTATGGCCGTTGATGGCGACCGCGGAATTGGGGGCGCCTGCTCTGGAGTCTCCCGACACCGACGTGTACGACACCGACTCCCTGCGCCGTGGGGCCAGACTTTATGTGCAGCGCTGTCTGGGTTGTCATTCACTCAAGCATATGCGTTACCGGCGCCTGCAGCAGGATCTGGGATTCAGCGAGGAAGAAGTCAAGCAGCTGTTTCCCACTCTGGAACGGGTCGTGGGCACCATGACCACGGCGATGGATCCCAAGGACGCGGAACGCTGGTTCGGGGTCGCGGTACCGGATCTTTCCGAAAGTGTCCGGGCCTTGGGCACGGATTGGCTATACACCTATCTGCGTACCTTCTACGTTGATGACGAACGACCTTTCGGCGTCAACAACTGGGTCTTCAGGGATGTGGCGATGCCGCATGTCCTGTGGGACCTGCAAGGAACACAGAAAGCCGTGTTCAAAGAAGTCGAAGGGGTGGAGGTGATCGTGAAACTGGAACAGGTCAAACCCGGCAAACTGTCACCCAGGGAATTCGATCAGGCGGTTGCGGATCTGGTGAACTTTCTCGATTATGCCGCTGAACCGGCACAGTTGGTTAGACGCGGCCTTGGGAAATATGTGATTCTGTTTCTCATCCTCTTTGGCTACGTTTCGTATAAGCTGAAGAAAGTTTACTGGCAGGACGTTCATTGATGCATGTGATAGAATTATCCACCTGCAGGCGCAGCCTTTCCCTCACGGGGATGGCGGCGTCTTGTCCCGGTTTTACAGTCATTATCATTCACGGTATCACGCATGAACGGGCTGGCCATCACCACGGAGGATGAAAGCCCCCCTGCCTCGGCCCCAATGTTTAACTTTCACGGTAATATAGCCAGATGACGTTGTACTGTTCCCCAGTCTGTCATTACAGCCACCAGGTCCGTTTCGTTTGGCACGAAAAGGGCGTCCAATCCGACATTCAGTTCATCGATCCAACCAACCCCCCGGAAGATGTCGTCGACCTCAATCCCTACGGGGACTCTCCCACCCTGATCGATCGTGACCTGGTACTCTACGATCCCAAAATCATCATGGAATATCTGGACGAACGCTTCCCTCATCCACCGCTCCACCCCATGGAGCCGGTTGCCAGGGCACAGGCGCGAATGCTGATCCACCGGATCGAACGCGATTGGTACCGCCTGTTGGACGACATCCTGAATTCAGGGGAGAAGAAGGCCGCCCGGGCGCGCAAGCTGCTCCGGGAAGACCTGATCGCTGCCGCACCCTTGTTTGCAGCCCAACCTTATTTCCTGAGCGAAGAATTTTCCCTGGTGGACTGCGCTCTGGCCCCATTGCTGTGGCGCTTGTCCTCGGTAGGTATCACGCTTCCCCAGGAGGCTCAAACCATCCGCCTCTATGCGCAAAAGATCTTTGCCCGGGAAGGCTTCCAAAAGAGTCTCAGCGAACAGGAACAAGAGCTGGCCGACGCGCAATCTCTCATGTCTGCCTGATATGACCGCCTTACGTCCCTATCTGATTCGCGCCATCTATGAATGGATCGTCGACAACGAGATGACGCCCTACATCCTGGTGGACGCCGAAAGGGATGAACTCGTGATCCCACGTCAATATGTGCAGGATGGCCGGATCGTCTTGAATCTGCGGCCGGAGGCCGTCGTGAATCTGTTGATGGGGAACGAGGAACTCAGCTTCCAGGCCCGTTTTGGCGGCACCCCCATGCAGATCAGCATCCCGGTCGATGCGGTACTGGCCATTTACGCCAGAGAGACAGGCAAGGGAATGATCTTCGACGAAGAAACCGACGGTGACCACCCACCCTCGGGGCCAGCGTCCAAGCCTCAGGAAAAGGCAAAACGGCCCACCCTGAAGGTGGTCAAGTAGCGACTATTTTTTCCTGTCGGGGGGATAAATGGAAGCCACTTTCCCCGACCCTTCCTTGATTGGCAGGATTTTGGCGGCCCCCCGCTTTTCCACTTGATCGATTCGGATGATCTCATGCATGGGGATGAAACTGCGCTTGACGTTCTCGAACTCGGATTTGAGTTTTTCCTCGGAAGGATCCACGACAATCGAGGCTGACCCTCCGAAGACGAAATCCTCCACCACCACGAAACCGTACATATCGCCCTGGTAGACCTGCCGGGCATACAATTCATATATCTGGTTCTGATTGACGAAAACGACTTTGAAAATTTGCTTGGAGGGCATTTTTTTTCCTTTCGAGTCAGGTTGCCAATTCTATCAGATCCGACGAACACCACCTATGGCCACCCCTATTCCTCATCCGGCTAGGTTCAAACCCCCGCTGATTTCACCCCCTACCAGTTCCACAGCTCATGAACCAGGAGCCGGGTGACAGACTGCAACTGTCCCTCTTCACGAAAGGTCTGCCACTGCCTTTGCCATCCCAGGCCTTGCTGATGCCGCTGACGCAGGTGGAGCAAGTGGGTTTGCTGGTCGACTGCCGCCTTGGTCAGCAGCAGATCGAACAATGTCTCGATGATCGCCGTCAAGGGTCTCACACCTCCCTGTGCATCGATATGATTTGCAGCAGATCCCAAGCGCGTGGCCTGAAAATAGTTCTCTTTCTCCAGCCACCAGGGCAAGGGCTCAGGCAGGATTCCAGGCCGCTGGAGAGGGGGTGTGTCGACCAGATATCTTGCCAGGCAGAGGATAAACACGGCAATGGCCACCACATCCTTCAGGCAGGACGGTGCATCCATGACCCGTACTTCCAAAGTACCCAGGCGGTGCTGGGGACGTAGATCCCAGTGGATGTCCCTGACATCTTCGAATACTCCGGCCCGTCGGGCCACGGCAAAAAAATGGCAAAACTGTTCCCAGTCTGAAAACGTGGGCGGAATGCCGAAACTGCGTCCGGAAGCCAGGATCCGCTGTCGATAGCAGGCGAACCCGGTTTCATAACCACGCCAGAAGGGGGAATTGGCACTGAGGGCGATCAGTACTGGCAGATAGACTTTCAGGTCACGCATCAGGGCCAGTGCCTTCTCGGCATCAGGCATGCCAAGATGAACGTGCATGGCGTAGGTGATCTGGCTGCGGGCCAGATAACCATAGGTGGCCTTGTGGCGAAGATAACGGGGTAAAGGCGTAATCAGGGCGAGGCGGCGGCAAAAGGGATGGGTCCCCGCGCCACACAGGCGCAAACCCAGGGGCTCGCAGTGCCGGCACAGATCGGCCAGCACCTCTCCCAGGTGGTCTTCCAATTGGATCACATCATGGCACACCTTGGAATTGATCTCGACACAACTCTGAATGAATTCCGGCTTGATCCATTGATTGCCTGGGAATACCTCCAACACCGGCATCACGCGATCGGCAAGATTCAGGTCATGGGCGTCGAGCAGCTGCAACTCCCATTCAACCCCCAGCGTGAAAGGTTCCGATGCTTGGAAGATCAGCACATCAGCGGTCATATTCCAACAGCGATTCCCAAGCCACCCGGGCCAGATAGGCCGCTCCGACCTTGAGCACTTCCTCATTGATATCGAATAGGGGACTGTGCAGGGGGATGTACTCGTCCTCACGGCGGCGGGCACCAAAACGGACGTAACAACCTGGAATCTTTTGCAGGTAAAAGGCGAAATCCTCTGAGCCCATACTGGGATGTTCCATGGGGACCAGGCCTTGACTCCCAACCACCTCGGTCACCGCCCTGCGGGCGAGAACGGTTTCCTCAGGGGTATTGATGACGGGAGGATAGCCTTCGCGGATTTCCAGTTTGATCTCGGCCCGATGCAATTCGGCCAAAGCCTTGACCATGCGCTTCAAACCCGCCAGGAGATGCCGGCGCGCCTCGGGCTGGGTCGTACGCACCGACCCTTCCAGCAACGCTTCGGCGGCAATGACATTGGAGGCACTGCCTGCCTGAACCTTACCGATGGTGACCACCGAAGGATGCAGGGGATCGGTTTCCCGCGACACCAGGGTTTGGATCGCAGTGATCAGGAAACCGGCGATCATGACGGCGTCGATGGCCTCATGGGGCCTGGCACCGTGCCCACCTCGGCCATGGATGGCGATGCTGAAACTGTCCGACTGGGCAGTGATGACCCCATCCCCCACCATGATCTGGCCCACCCGGTAGTGATGGGTGACATGGCCTCCAAAAATCGCTCTCACGCCGTTGAGAACACCGGACTTCAGGATGACCCTGGCACCACCGCCCTTCTCCTCCGCCGGCTGGAATACCAGCAACACCCTGCCGGGAGGGGGGGATTCCTTGAGCAAAGCGGCTGCTCCAAGCACCATCGTCATATGGGCATCATGGCCACAGGCGTGCATCCTGCCGGGAATCGTGGAAGAGAAAGTAAGCCCTGTCGATTCGGTACCAGGCAGCGCATCCATATCGGCCCGCAACGCCACCGTGGGTGAATGGCCGCTGGCAGGGCCCTCGAGCGTCCCGATCACCCCACCGCCTTTTCCCTGATATTGATAAGGGATCCCGAGGCGCTCCAGTTCAAGCATGATCTTCCTGGCGGTTTCCACCTCTTCGAAGGCCAGTTCGGGTTCGCGGTGAAAAGCACGCCGAAGTTGCACCCAATGAGGATAAAGTTCCTCGCTACGGCCCTGATCAAACATATCAGCCTCCGTTCAGGTTTGCTTCAAGATACCATGATCTGAGCTCAAAAATCATTGATACATCGGCATTATCTGCCCGCTCAGGATTTCGCCGTAGAGGCGCGCGGAAACCATCGTGCCTTTACAGACTCGAGTCATGTCCTAGACTTAGAGATGTTACCCATGGACAGCACCGGGACAATGCAGCCTAAATCAAGTCAGGTATTCAAAAACGGGGCATTTCTGGAAGCTTTCCTTCACTACTGCCACAGACGCCGATATCCCGCCAGAACAGACGTCATCAAACCGGGCGATCCGGGTGACACGCTTTACTACATCATCGAAGGTTCGGTTTCTGTCTGCCTCCAGGAAACAGGAAACCGGGAACTCATCCTGGATTATCTGAACCGGGGCGAATTCATCGGCGAAGCAGGCGTATTTCTGGGAGAAAATACCCGCGAGGTGACTGTTCGCACCCGCGAACCCTGTCAGCTGGCAGAAATCAGCTACCAAAGGCTGGAACATTATCTTGAGAATGATCTCGCACCTTATGCCATCGAAATCATTCGCCTCTTGGGCCGGCAGGTGTCACGACGTTTGCTGCATACCAGCCGCAAAGTGGGTCATCTGGCGTTTCTTGACGTCACAGGCCGCATTGCCCGTGCCCTGATCGACCTATCCAAAGAACCCGACGCGATGACGCATCCAGACGGCATGCAGATACGCGTCACCCGTCAGGAACTGGGGAGAATCGTCGGTTGTTCCAGGGAGATGGCAGGCAGGGTGCTCAAGACGTTGGAAGCCGAAGGACTACTCAAGGCCCGAGGCAAGACCATCGTCATTCACGGCATCCGTTGAGTGAATAAAGATTGTAGCAGTGCACGGGTATATTCGTAGGCACGCGGCGACTTGCTGGCTCTGGGACCTGCCACATTCAGCTTGGCGGGGCGGTGACGGATAAGAAAGCCTGCCACCGCTTCGGCACCCCGACGAGGCGAAATCGCAGCCCCGTCGATCAATTTGAAGGGTTTGTCCAATTGGAGGCAGAAAAGTAACGTCAGCCTCGTCCCACCCTCCGGTTCGTCGAAATACACAATCAAGCTGGCATCACTGTCAGCCACATTGGCCCGGGTTCTGACCCGATACCCGGCGCGGGGAAGGATACGCACCGGATAACGATCAGGGATGGGACCATCCTCTGCCTGACGCCCTTCGGGACACCAGCCGCCACAGGGGAGCCCCAACTCCAGCGCCACATCCAGGGCGGCACGATCCGCCCCCGTCTGCCCGCCGGAAATGATGCTCAACTTCATCCGCGGAACCTGTCCTTGCGCGATCTCAGCTGTGCAAACACCTCCACCGCCGGCACACCTTGCATCCCCAACCGCGATTGAAGCCCGGGATCATCCGCGCGCAGGAAGGGATTGGTGGTTTTCTCTTCCGCCAGGAGGGAAGGCACGGTCGGCTGACCGGCTTCTCTCAAACGCTCGATCCGGGCAGCCCGTTGCAAAAGCGGTGGATGGTCAGGCTCGATCGTCAAGGCAAAATGGGCATTGCCGAGGGTATATTCGTGGGCACAACAGACCCGGGTGGAATCTGGAAGATCTCGCAATTTGCAGAGCGAGTTCCACATTTGCTCTGCGCTGCCTTCGAACAAACGTCCGCACCCCAAAGCGAACAAGGTATCACCGCAGAAAAGCAATTGTTCCTCCTCGAACCAATAGGCAATGTGTCCCAGCGTATGCCCCGGCACTTCCAGAATCCGCGCTCCACTGTTACCGAACTCGAAGACCTCACCCTCTCTTACCATTTTTTCGATGCCGGGAATACGCGCGGCATCCCCCCGAAAACCCACCACACAGCACCCCGTCGCCTGCTTGAGTTCAAGATTGCCACCCACATGGTCCCAATGATGGTGGGTGTTGAGCACGTGGGTCAGACGCCAGCCCCGCCGCTCAAGCTCCGCAAACACGGGATCTGCCACCGCCGGGTCGACCACGGCGGTGTGCCGGGATTCCGGCTCATGCACGAAATAGACGTAATTGTCACCCAGAACGGGAATCTGTACGATTTCCAGCATGGTCCAGCCTCCTTTGGCTATTCGGCAAAATTATACCTCTCTTGACACCGGACTATGGTACGGCCTTTATGCTGACGGTTAAGATCACTGGGAGAATACGCCATGGAAACCGTCATTCTGAAGATCGAAGGAATGCATTGCCCCACCTGCGCCCCGGCACTGGAGAAACATCTCAATGAATTATCCGGCGTCCAGGCCCGGATTTCTTTTCAGCCGGCCCGCGCAGAAGTCGAATTTGCACCCGACGTCACTGTGGAGTCGATTCTGCTTGCGGTGGAGGAAAAGGGGTATCACGCCGAACCGTTCGAACCCACCGAAGCGCTGATCAGTGAGGTCCCGGAGAACCTGACGCTGGCCATCATCGGCTCTGGCTCGGCCGCTTTCGCCTGCGCCATCAAGTCCATCGATCGGGGAGTGAAGAAAGTCTATCTGAGCGAAAAAAATCCGATCATTGGCGGCACCTGCGTCAACGTGGGTTGTGTGCCTTCCAAGATCATGATCCGCAATGCCTATGTCGCCCACCTGCAGCGGAGCCATCCTTTCGCCGGCATCGAGAGACGCGACCCCCAGGTGGACCGCGCTGCTGGCGTGGTGCAACAGCAGCAGCGGGTGCAGGAACTGCGCCAAGCCAAATACGAAGATATTCTGGCCGCGCACCCGGAAATAGAACTGATCAAAGGCAGCGCCCGGTTCGCCGATGCCGACACCCTGGAAATCGAAACCGCGGACAGCCAGATCCGCCAATTGCGACCCGACCGCATCCTGATCGCCACCGGTTCCAGACCCATGATCCCGCCCATTGACGGGCTTAAAGGGACACCCTATTGGACCTCCACCGAGGCTCTGGTCGCTGAATCCCTGCCCAAACATCTGGTCGTCATCGGATCATCCGTGGTGGCATTGGAACTGGCCCAGGCCTTCCTGCGTCTTGGAACCCGGGTCACTCTGCTGGCCCGGCATACCCTGCTGCGGCGCCTGGATCCGGCAATCGGCGAAGGACTGCAGGCCGTGCTGGAGGAGGAAGGCATGAAGATTCTGACCCATACCCAGACCAGCGGCGTCAGCTACCGTCAAGGTCTCTTCGGTCATGGCCGATTCACAGTCACGACCGACCAGGGCGAATTGAGCTGCGACCAACTATTGATTGCCACCGGACGCACTCCCAATACCGACAGGCTGCAGACGAACAAGGCGGGCATCGAAACCGCCCCCGGTGGGGCCATCGTGATCGACGATCACATGAGATCCAGCCAGCCGCATATCTATGCCGCCGGTGACTGCACCAATCAGCCACAGTATGTCTACGTGGCCGCCGCGGCCGGCACCCGTGCGGCCGTCAACCTGACCGGCGGCGATACCCGGCTGGATCTGAGCGTGTTGCCGGAAGTCATTTTCACCGATCCCCAAGTGGCCCTGGTGGGATTGGATGAAGCCACCGCGACCCGGCTGGGCCTGGATGTGGAAAGCCGCACCCTGACGCTGGACAACGTTCCCCGGGCTCTCGCCAACTTCGATACCCAGGGTTTCATCAAGCTGGTGGCCGAGAAGGACGGTCAGCGCCTGGTCGGTGCACAGGTGCTGGCCCATGAAGGGGGTGAAGTCATCCAGGCCGCTGCACTGGCAATCAGGAACCGGATGACAATTCAGGATCTGGCAGATCAGCTGTTTCCCTATCTGACCATGGTGGAAGGTTTGAAGCTGTGCGCCCAGACCTTTTCCAAGGATGTCAAACAACTGTCCTGCTGTGCAGGCTAGGAGATTTGAAATGAAAGAAAAATTCGCACAATGGTTTGGCGTCTTCGGTACGCTTTTCGCCGCCGCCTGCTGTCTCGGACTCCCGTTGGTACTGACCGCGGTGACGGCTGCCGGACTCGGCTTCATCCTGAACGACGCCCTGCTCTATCCCTTGTTCGCCGCTTTTCTTGCCCTGAACCTGTGGTTTACCTATCGCAGTGGCCGCAAACGGAGTGACCTGGCGCCTTTCCGGGTCGCCTTGGGGGGCGGTTTACTTGCGGCATTCGCCCTCTGGTTCACGGTCACCGGCCTTTCCCCCCAAAACTGGGCAGTCGTCACCGGCCTGTTGATCTTCCTTGGTGCCCAGGTGTGGGACTTCTTTCGCAATCGTCAGGCCCAGAACACCTGCGAAACCACCTACGAAGCGGAGACACCCGCAAACCCGGAGCGCCGCCTGGTGACCGGCGCCGCCATCAGCATAGCCGCCGCGGGCGCCTTCTATGGACTGGCCAGATCCGTGGCGAAATATGCTCCACAAGCCGAACAAGGAGAAATCGCCTGTTGGGGGATCAACAGCTGCAAGGGGACCAGCGAATGCGCCACCGCCTTCAATGCCTGTAAAGGTCAGAACGACTGTCAGGGCAAAGGCTATTTATACGCCACCCCCGAGGAATGCGAGGCCAGGGGCGGCGTCCCCCTGGCGGGATCGGAGGGCGATCCGCAGCGAAAAACCGGCTGATACTCCATGGTGATTTGTGTATTGGAGGATGGAATCTTAGAATGCTCACGATCTTGACTTGAAGCATGGAGAACATTTTGAACAATCCTTTAGTACGTCATCCCTTTGCGTTGATTGGCACCGCAATGCTCCTGATCCTGTTCGTGAGTGGCTGTTCCTTTTCCGAGAGCAGCAAAAGCATCTCCAAGAGTGGCAAAAGCATCTCCAAGAGCATTTCCAGCCCCAGCAAATCCAGCTCACGCAGCAGCGAAAGCTCTTCACCCGCCAAGGAGAAGAGGTATCAGGCAGAAGTGGCCGATTACACCGCGGCTTATGTCCATTCGAGCAATCAGCAGATGAATTTGGAGAGTTTCCAACACGGATTGAGTGAGATCGCCGCCCGTATCGGTATCGTCAACTGGGAAAGCAGCCCGCTCACCTATCAGGGCATAGGGAAAGGGCTCAGGAAAGCCCGTCTCAAAGGGATCGAGTACGAGACCTACAAGAAAAACCTCAGCGGCGGGGATTACGGAAAGATGCAGGATATCCAAAAGGGTTACGAATCCAAAAACTGACCGCGTGGACCGATTTCACAATCACGCCCATGAAGGGACTAGCCACCACCCCGAAAAATGAAAGACCCTCAGCCAAGGCAGGGGATTCGGCTCGAGGGCGTACGCGGCCTGGACGGCCGGGGTCCGAGCCCCCATGGATGGGTTCACGGCGTCCCTGAAAACAAGTCCCTGCCTCCTGCCCCAAGGTATCTTTCACGGTAACGCTCATGAAAAACAGCCACTTGCACCCCGAGCCAATGAAAGATGCTTTTCAGACCTCCTGGGATCTTTCACGGTAACCCCATGAAAAAAATGCTGAAGTGGGTGGCGTTAATGATTACCGTAGTCATATGCCTCACCCTGCCAGTCAAAGCTGCGACGATCAATTATCTCTATATCGACGCTGCGGAAGGCAATTCCAGTGGCGGTCATGTGGCCCTGCAATTCGGCCGCTCGGTCTATCACTTTCAGTATGTGGAACCAGGATTGATTCGGTTGTTCAAGGAAGATACGCAGGATTTCGAGTACCGTTATCGCTATCTCGAAAACCGCACCCTGGAAGTCAGCCACATCGGGGTCTCCGAACAGACCTTCAATTTGCTCCGTGACCATTTCGAACTGCGTTACCAGATTCAGCAGCGCCAGTTCGATTTGCTGCAGACCCTCGAACGGCAAGCTCACCTGATGAGGATGCTGACGCAATCCTTTTCGTTGTCACAGCACCAAAGCCCGGCCGTGGAACAAGCCGGCTTACCCATCCAGGGAGCGGGGCTTTTTTTTGCCCAGAAGGAAATTTCGGCAAGCCTGAACCGAGGTTCCATCCACACGGCGCAGAGGAATTCTTCTGTGCTTGCCCGTCTGCGCCGTCTGGTGGAGCAACGCTACGGGGAAGGTTTTCTCAACAACCAGATCCAGGCGATCGACCAAACCCTGCGTCATCTTGCACCGCCCCGGTGGCACGCGGCAGATTTCGATATGGAGACTAAAGACACGGTTCCTGCGACATCCTATCCCTTCTATCACCGCTATCGGGATCTGGTCAGCAGGCGCCTTGCCCTACAGGCGCTGGTAGAGGGCAGGACACTAAAACCGGAAACATTCCTGACACCGAAAAATGAGCAGTTCAAACTCGGCAATGAGGCCACCGCTGTCCTGTGCCGTTTCCGGGAGGATTTGACACGCAGCCTCCTCGATCTATTGGCATCGAAGCGCCCCGATCCGGGTTACGCCCTGATGGTGCAAATGGCCAGACTGATCGTCGTCACCCGCTCCTGCGGAACCGGTACGCTGAGCTTTTTGGACCTGTTCCACGGGGACGCCGAAGCATCGCCATTGAAAGATTTACCTCAGCCTCACACCTTCTGGAACCAGCTGGTCGAAGATAAAAGGCATGAATGGCGCAATGCCCTAACACACCTCGACAGTGGCGAGGCGCTCACAGAGACCTCTTATAGTAGTCTTGAAACAAACACCAATCGATATTGGGAGCTGAAATCGGCTGTGCAGGGGAACCGTCCGATCCGCCTGTTCGGACTGTTACCCCTACCAGATCAGACGATCACTCTATCCCAGCTTCCTCCCACCACGCTTTCACCAGCAATCCTGAAGCAGGCCATCGAACAGACAGAAAAGAACAGGCAAGTGTATCTGGCAAGCCTGCAACGATTCTACCGCTATCATCTGCTCACCAGAAACTGCGTCACGGAGATCTTCCATACCATGGAAAGCGGGATTGCCCAGGAAATGCGGAGACACAAAGAGGTAGAATCCAGCCGGGAGGTCAAGGATTTCCGACTGGCCATTCGTCAAGAATCGATCCGGCGGTTGGGGGGCTATGTCGATCCCGGCTTACCCGATCTCATCCCCTTCGCGTCTTCCCGGGCGGTACGCCGGCAGTACCGGATCGTGGCAACCCAACGACTCGATTCCTATCGCCACCAACGTCTCCAGGCGATGTCTGCCGGGCGCAGCGATTTCCTTGGATATCTCCGGGAAGCCAACACGCTGACCTCCACGCTCTATCGTCATCACGGAACCGATTCGTTGTTCCTGTTCTTTACTGACGATACCCTGCTTCCCCGGCCATTGTTCGGGGCCGCCAACACGCTCGTCGGATTGCTGCAATCTCTCGCCGGCTTGGTGACGCTACCCATCGATGGTGGCGCCACGCTACAGCAAGGCGCCTCGGGGGTTGTGAGCAGTTTGGCGGAACTGGCTTTCTTCAATATCCGCAAGGGTTCTTATTATTACCTGCCGCCGGGTTCACCGGGCTTGATCAGCCAGGCACCATGATTGGCCATTCATGCCTTTGATGAAGGGCACGATCACCATCACCCCGGAGGGAGCAAATCCCTTTCGGTCTCGGGCGCATTTTTTTCCAAATACAGCGTCATTCCGTCATTGTCAGGACCACTTTGCCCAGCGGTGCGTGGGCCTCCAGATAGTGCTGAGCGGCTGCCGCCTCTTCCAGTGGAAAGGTTCTGGCCACCTGTATCCTGAGCTTCCCCTGATCGAATAATTCGGCAGCACTTGCGAGAATGGCACCTTGGTGTTGCTGCCACTGCGGAAGTTCCAGTAACACTGGCGTCAACATCATCTCCAGTGCGATCTTGAGGTTGCGTACCCGGGCATCGGTCCAGTCTATCTGCGGTGGTGGCAGCAAAATAGTCACCAGCTCGCCATAGACCTTGCAACAGGCACAGCACTGGGCAAAAATCTGGTCGCCAACGGTATCGAAAGCCACCTCTACTCCATTGCCCCCGGTCCATTCCCTGATGGCCGTGACCACGTCCCGCTCGCGGTATCGAATCGCCAGATCGGCTCCCAGCTGACGAACGAACAGTTCCTTTTCCTCGGTGCTGATCGTGGTAGCCACCTCGGCACCGGCCAGTCTGGCAAGTTGAATGGCGAGATGCCCCACCCCACCGGCACCGGCCTGAATCAGCACCTTCATGCCGGTTTGCAGCTGGACCCGGTCATACAGGGACTCCCAAGCCGTCAATAAAACCAGGGGCACTGCGGCAGCCTGGGTAAAATCCAGTGATTTTGGCTTGTATGCCACCAGGGCCTCATCCACCAGGGCGTAATCCGCATAGGTTCCCTGACGGCCATGGAAACCCACTTGGCAAAAATAGACTTCGTCCGCCGCTTGAAACCGGCTGACTTCGGTTCCGATGGCTTCCACCACACCGGCGCCATCGCAACCCAGGATAGCCGGCAGACTCACCGGAAACTGATCCAGCGCCTGCCGTATCTTGTAGTCGATGGGATTGATGCCGGCGGCTTTGAGCCGGATCAGCACTTGTTTGGGTTGGCTGAGGGTCGGGGAATCCATTTCTACCAGTTGAAGCACCTCGGGTCCACCCGACTGTTTCGTGACAATCGCTCTCATTGTTCCTCCTCCTTCACAGCGCTGTCGAGAATGATCAAGCTTCCCACAGATCAGCAATGAAATCACTTCCTTCGCCGGTGACATCCACCAAACCACCGCGCTGCCCTTTCCAGAGCAAGGCGGCCCGTTGCAAAATGGGTGCAAGCCCAGCGGCCAGATCATAGTGGCTCAATTCAGCCTCCGGCACCCAGGCGGCCGCCACCGCATCATCAGAAGCCCTGGGCCGCAGGGCATCGGCACGGTCGAGAGTCCCCAGAAAATCCACGATGACATAGTGGAACCCCTCGATTCGGCGCTCTACCACAGCCACCACGGGACCCAGTCGGATGCCCTCGATGCCGGTTTCCTCCCGTACTTCACGAAGCGCCGCATCCACCAGTGTTTCACCGGCTTCCAGGCGTCCTCCGGGGGCATGCCATTTACCCTGGGCCGGAGGCTGCCCCCGGCAAATCAGCAGCACCCGCCCCAGGCGGTCATACACCAAGGTGCTGACACCGATGGCAGGCTGTGGAGCTTTCATGAGACTCGCTGGCGGTAGCCATATAACCAGCGTGCAGTACGATTGCCGATATTGCGGGCCGAGTGGACCGCCTTCGCTGGAATGAAAAGTTCCTCTCCGGGTACCGGGTGATGGACCTGCCCGCCCACCTCAAACTCCATCTCCCCTTCCATTACCATTACCAGTTCATCCACCTCATGGACGAAATCCTCCCAACGTTGTCCCGGAGGATCCGTCCACAGATCACAACTGAATCCACGCTGTTGCCAGTCCCGCGCCACTTCTTCCATCTTTCGATTCAGGTTCATGGCAAGCACCTACTTGGCCATTGACACTCATGAAACATTATTCTATCTCGCAGAATGAAACCCAAGACCGGGCAGGTTGGAAACCTGCCCGGACAGGGTCGGTGGCGTTCATTGGCAAGATACAGGGCAACCCGACCCGGCACCCAACCGCAATTTTTCGCGGTAACGCTCATGAAACCACCGTTTCAACCCGAAGCATGAAAAAATCAAGCAGGGAGCAGGGTATTGGTTTGAGGGCGTCCCCGGCCTGGATGGCCGGGGTCCGAGCCCCCAGGGACGGGTTCACGGCGTCCCGAAAACCAATACCCTGCTCCCTCCCCAAATGTAACTTTCACGGTAACGTTCATGAAATCTTTTTTCACCCAAGAGCAT